>JBBSPW010000064.1:0-17822 GCA_038258365.1 Burkholderiales bacterium
CATGGTGCCGGTGAGGGTCCGGCAAACTATTTCTGCGACACGCCGAGCGGGGCCTGGGCCGAGTTCCTGCGCCACGAAGGCATCACCGACGCAGCCGATCTGCCCGGCGTGCGTCGCGGCTTGTGGGCGGTGGAGTTGCCCGCCGTCGAGGCTGGCGCGGTGGCGCGTCCGGAACTGCCCTCGGCGGTGCTGTTCGGTGACGAAAGCAGCTATCCCGCATGCCAGGCCGCCGCGCGCGCGGCGCGAGCCAGCGGCCTTGTGTGGCTGACCGCACCCGGCGCCGCCCTGTTGGCAGGACAAGCCAGCGGCTGGACGGCTGCACCGGCGCTGGCACGCGAGGCAGACGCGCGCGAAGGCCAGGTCTGGGTGCACTTCGGCGCTTGCAGCTTCGTCGGCTGGCCGGCGGTGGAAGCGGGCAGCCCGCCGCTGTCGGTGCTGCTGCTGGTGCGGCCCTTGTAAGCTGCGCCGCCACGCTTCTGGCCCTTCAACGGCCCCCTGAACCCGAACCATGAACGATCTCTTCGACTCGCCCGCCGCTGCACCTTCGGCCGACGACCGCCTGCCGCTGGCCGACTACGCCGAGCGCGCCTACCTGGAATACGCGCTCAGCGTGGTCAAGGGCCGGGCGCTGCCCGATGTCTGCGATGGCAACAAGCCAGTGCAGCGCCGCATCCTGTATTCGATGTTCCGCATGGGGCTGGCCTACAGCGGCACCGGTGCCGGGCAAGGCGCAAGACCTGTCAAAAGTGCGCGTGTGGTCGGCGACGTGCTGGGCCGCTATCACCCGCATGGCGACACCGCGGCCTACGACGCGCTGGTGCGGATGGCCCAGGGCTTCAGCCAGCGCTACCCGCTGGTCGACGGCCAGGGCAACTTCGGCAGCCGCGACGGCGACGGCGCGGCGGCGATGCGCTACACCGAAGCCCGCCTGGCACCGATCGCGCGGTTGATGCTCGACGAGATCGACGAAGGCACGGTCGACTTTCAGCCCAACTACGACGGCAGCACCGAAGAGCCGAAGCAGTTGCCGGCGCGGCTGCCGTTCGTGCTCTTAAACGGCGCCAGCGGCATCGCCGTCGGCCTGGCCACCGAAATCCCGAGCCACAACCTGCGCGAAGTGGCTGCCGCCGCGGTGGCGCTGTTGAAGAACGACCAGCTGTCGGACAACGACTTGCATGCGCTGCTGCCGGCGCCGGACTTTCCGGGCGGCGGCCAGATCATCAGCACCGAAGCCGAGATCCGCGAGGCGTATCGAACCGGCCGCGGCAGCTTGAAGGTGCGGGCGCGCTGGAGCATCGAAGACCTGGCGCGCGGCCAGTGGCAATTGGTGGTGGACGAACTGCCGCCCGGGACCAGCAGCCAGAAAGTGCTGGAAGAGATCGAGGAGCTGACCAACCCGAAGCTGAAGACCGGCAAGAAGACGCTGAGTGCCGATCAGCTGCAGCTGCGCCAGGCGCTGCTGACCGTGCTGGACGCGGTGCGTGATGAAAGCAGCAAGGATGCGGCCGTGCGGCTGGTGTTCGAGCCGCGCAGCCGCACCGTCTCACAAGCCGAACTGATCAGCACGCTGCTGGCGCACACCAGCCTGGAAAGCAGCGCGCCGCTGAACCTGACGATGGTCGGCATCGACGGAAGGCCGACACCCAAGAGCCTGCGGCGGATGCTGGTCGAATGGCTGGACTTTCGCCAGGCGACCGTCCAACGCCGCACCGAGCACCGGCTGGCGCGCGTGCTGGACCGTGTCCATGTGCTGGAAGGCCGGCAGCTGGTGCTGTTGAACATCGACGAGGTGATCCGCATCATCAGGAACGCTGACGAGCCCAAGGCCGATCTGATCGCGGCTTTCAAGCTCAGTGAACGGCAGGCCGACGACATCCTCGACATCCGGCTGCGGCAGCTGGCGCGGCTGGAAGCGATCCGCATCGAGCAGGAACTGGCCACCTTGCGGGCCGACCAGCAAAAGCTGCAGGACATCCTGGCCAGCAAGACCGCGCTCAAGCGCGTGGTCATCAGGGAGATCGAAGCCGATGCCAAGGCCCATGGCGACGACCGACGCACGCTGGTGCAAGCCGACAAGCGCGCGGTGGCCGAGTTGCGGGTGGCCGACGAACCGGTGACGGTGGTGGTGAGTGCCAAGGGTTGGGTGCGGGCACTGAAGGGGCACGAAGTCGACCGCGCCGTGCTCGCCTTCAAAGCCGGCGACCATCTCTATGCCGCAACGCCCTGCCGCAGCGTCGATGCGTTGACGGTGCTGGGCAGCAACGGCCGCGCTTACACGGTGGCGGTTTCGTCGCTTCCCAGTGGGCGTGGCGACGGGGTGCCGGTGACGACCCTGATCGACCTGGAATCCGGCACCCGCGTGGCCCACTCGTTCGCCGGCTCGGGCCTGCAGATGCTGCTGCTGGCGACCAGCGCCGGATTCGGATTGCTGGCGCGAGCCGCCGACCTGCAAGGCCGCAACCGCGGCGGCAAGGCCTTCCTGACGGTGGACGAAGGGTCCGAGCTGCTGCCGCCAGTGGCGGTGCAGCCCTTGCACACGAAAGTCGCGGCGCTGGCGGCGGACGGTCGCCTGCTGGTGTTCGGCCTGGATGAACTCAAGCACCAACCCGGTGGTGGGCGCGGCTTGACACTGATGGATGTCGATGCCAAACAGACCCCGCTGCTGTCGGTGGCGACTGTGGCCGACAGTGCGCGCGTGCTGGGCAGCGGTCGCGGGGGCAAATTGAAAGAGGAACTGCTGCGGCCTGCGGCCCTGGCCGACCACATCGGCAAGCGTGCGCGCAAGGGCCGCAAGGTGGCCGGGTTGCAGAAGGTGCTGCAGGTGGTGGCGGGCTGAGCGGGGTTCAGCATCGGACGGCTCGATGTAACGAGTTGTTGCTATCAACGTGACATCCAACACGCGGTGCCGGTTGCCGGTGCTTGCGAAGTGTCGATTCCTGACGGACGTGCAGCAGGGGGAAGCTGCACACTTTCTTCACTTCGCGACAGCGCCCTCACACCTTTTAAGGCGACGCCGTTTCCCGGCGCCGATGCAGACCATGACAACCAACGCTACCCGCCTGATCGCTGCTGCCGTATTGGCCACCGGCGCACTCGGTGCGCAAGCCGCCAACGTCACGTTGACCGGCTGGGCTTTCGGCCAAGGCCACAGTGTGCAGGCGACCGGCTACAGCGGCCAGGCTGGTGCGTTCAAGGGCACTCTGGCCGATGCCGCCGGATTCGACACCGGCTCGTTCCTGACCTACTGCATCGAGTTGGAAGAGAGTTTTTCCTTCGGCACCACGGCGATGACGGGCTACACGGTGGTCGACGGTGCCAGCTACTTCGAACGCCGCCGGGGCGATGCCGGAATCGCCGAGCGCATCGGCGCGTTGATGACCCATGCCTCGGCGCTGTCGGCGCCGATCAGCGAATCCTACGGGTCCACGTCGCTGCAGCTGGCGATCTGGAACATGGTCTACGACAGCGACTATTCGCTCACCGGCGTCGGCAGTTTCAACGACAGCAGCAGCAGCAAGACAGCGGGCAACAGCCTGCTGGCGGGCGCGCAGGGCATCGCCCGCAGCGGATTCGATGTGTACGCCCTGGAGAAAGCCGGTTCGCAGGATTTCCTGCTGCTGAAGGCACGGGCACCCGATGGCACCGTGCCCGAGCCGGCCAGCCTGGCGCTGACCGGTGCGGCGCTTGCATTGGTGTGGGGTACTTCGCGTCGTCGGCGCGCGGGTGCTGCAGCGTCGTGATGCGCAACACCTAACGCGGGCGCCGCATCAGGGGCAGCGCCAGCAGCAGCATCAGCCCATACAGGCCCAAACTCCAGAACTCGTAGGGCACGCCGACCAGCTTGATCGCGGCATCGGCACAGCTGGCATAGGCCGCAAACACCTGCGGCAGCAAACCGTCCAGTCCCAGGCCACCGACGATGCGGTCGGCCAGGGTCAGGTTGCACGACTGGCTGGATGCCGCCACGAAGTGCTGCCACAGCGCCGCCGCGACCCCGCACACGGCCAGCGCGCCGATCAGCAGCCCGCTGAACCACTGCGCCGGTCGCGTGCGCGCCAGCAACGCCGGCAGCGCCGCCAACGCCATTGCCACGAAGATCACCCGTTGCAGCACGCACCACGGGCAAGGTTGCATGCCCAGCACATGCTGGGTGTAGAGCGCCGCGCCGACTGCGCCCAGCGAGATCACGAAGACCAGTGCCGGCCAGACCCTGCCAGGCATGGCGGGTCGCAAGCTCAGGCTCATCGCTGTTCCTCAAAAGCCGCGCGAGACTCGGCCAACCCCCGCTTCATGCCAGCTCGGCGATCAGCTCGATCTCGACGCAGGCGCCCATCGGCAGTTGCGCCACACCGAAGGCGCTGCGGGCATGGGCGCCGACCTCTTTGCCGAACACCTCCACCAGCAATTCGCTGCAGCCGTTGGTCACCAGATGCTGCTCGGTGTAGTCGGGGCTGCTGTTGACCAGACTCAACACCTTGACGATGCGCTTGACACGGCCCAGGTCACCGCCGGCCGCGGCTTGCAGCGTGCCCAACAGGTCGATGGCGATGGCCCGCGCCGCCGCTTTGGCTTCGTCGGTGGTCATGCCTTTGCCGAGCTGACCGACCCAGGCCTTGCCACCCTTCTTTGCGATGTGGCCAGAGATGAACACGAGCTTGCCGCTCTGCACGAAAGGCACATACGCGGCAGCCGGAATCGACACGGCCGGCAGCGTGATCGACAAGGCCTCGAGGCGGTCTGCAATGCTCATTGGAAGGTGGCGCCGCAGCGCTTTTTTGTGGTCGCGGCATCCTACACTCGTGCATGCGAGTGGCCGAAGAGCGGGCTGAAGAGCAGCCTGCCAGGCGGCCCGAAGCTCGCCGTCAGGCGCAGCCTGAAGCGCGCTCTGCCGAGCCCCACGCGGTGGTTGGTGGCGCAACGGGCGCAGCCGGCGTGGCATTCGGCTGGCTTGCCGGCACGGGAATGCAACTGCAGCAAGCCGAGCTGCTGCTGCCGGCCACAACGTTCGCGTTGCTGGCATCGGGCTTGATCGCGGCGGCCGCTTCGTTGCGGTTCCACGCGGCCTCACACACGGTTGCGCTGGTGACGTTGATGCTGGCCAGCGCCGCGCTCGGATTCGCCAGCACCGACCTGCGCGCCGCATGGCGCCTGCAGCACACCTTGCCCGCGGCGCTGGAGGGCGTCGATCTGTGGGTGACCGGCACGGTTGCCGATCTGCCGCGAGCCGGAGCCGGTGGCTTGCGCTTCGAGCTGCAGGCCGAGCAGGCCACGGCGGACGGCACATCGGTAGCGGTGCCGGCGCGGCTGTCGCTGGGCTGGTATGGCGACCCGGCCGACGACCCCGCGTTCGGCGGCTCGGAGCCCGCGCTGCGCGCCGGTCAACGCTGGCGCTTGCCGCTGCGGCTGCGCCAGCCGCATGGCAGCTTCAACCCGCATGGCTTCGACTACGAGCTGTACCTGTTCGAGCGCGGCATCGGCGCAGTGGGCACGGTGCGTGTGCGCCCCGACGCGTTGCCGCAGTTGCTGCAGGACGGTGCCGCCCATCCGCTGGCACGGCTGCGCGAGGCATTGCGCGATGGCATTCGCACGCGCATCGCCGATCCGGCTGCCGCCGGGGTGGTCGCGGCACTGGCGATCGGGGACCAGGCGTCGATCGATCGCGCCGGTTGGGATGTGTTTCGCACCACCGGCGTGTCGCACTTGGTGTCGATTTCCGGCTTGCATGTCACGATGGTGGCGTGGCTGGTCGGCGTCCTGGTGCTGCGCTTGTGGCGGCAGAGTCCGGCGTTGATGTTGTGGCTGCCGGCCCCGCAGGCCGCACGCATCGGCGGCTTGGTGGCAGCGGTCGGTTATGCCGCGCTGGCCGGTTTCGGCGTGCCGGCACAGCGCACGGTCGGGATGATCGCGACCGTGGTGCTGCTGCGGGCTGCGGGGCTGCGCTGGCCGCTGTTGGCGGTGCTGCTGGCGACTGCGCTGGTGGTGACATGGATCGACCCGTGGGCGCTGATGCAGCCGGGCTTCTGGCTGTCGTTCGGCGCGGTGGCATTGCTGTTGGCGTCGGAGCCAGCGCAGTTCCGCGCTGCTGCAGGTCCGACCGAAGACGGCTGGCGCCAGCGCAGCGGTCGTGCGCTGCGGGCGGGGTTGCGCACCCAGGTGATCGCCACCATCGGTCTGGCACCGCTGACACTGGTGTTCTTCCAGCAGATCTCGGTGGTGGGGTTTGTCGCCAACCTGGTCGCGATCCCGCTGGTCACGCTGCTCATCACGCCGCTGGCGCTGGCCGGCATGCTGCTGCCCCCGCTGTGGTCGGTGGCCGGTTGGTTGGTGCAAGGCTTGATGGTGGTGCTGCAGCTGCTGGCCGGGTGGCCGGCTGCTTTGTGGACCGCCGCGGTGGCGCCGCCCTGGGCGATGGCCGCTGGCTTGCTCGGCGGGCTGCTGGCGATCACGCCGCTGCCGTGGCGGCTGCGGCTGTTGGCGATGCCCTTGATGCTGCCGCTGTTGTTGCCGCCTGTCGTGCGTCCGCCGCACGGCGCCTTCGAGCTGGTGGCCGCCGACATCGGCCAAGGCACCGCGGTGCTGGTGCGCACCCGGCAGCACCTGCTGCTGTTCGACACCGGACCCACCTATTCGGTCGACTCCGATGCCGGTGGCCGGGTCTTGCTGCCGCTGCTGCGCGCACGCGGCGAGGCGCGCGTCGACCGCTTGATGTTGAGCCACCGCGACGCCGACCATGTGGGCGGCGCTGCGGCCGTGCTGGCCGGCATCCGGGTCGATGCGATCTCCAGTTCACTGGCGGATGGGCACCCGTTGCTGTCGGCACCGAACGGCAGCGCAGGCAAGCCCCCGCCACACCAACGGTGCCTCGCAGGCCAGCAATGGGATTGGGACGGTGTGCGGTTTCAGGTGCTGCAGCCATCGCCGCTCGCTTATGCCGACCCGGCGCTGAAGCCGAACGCGATGTCGTGCGTGCTTCGGGTCCAGGGCGAGCGGCACAGCGCCCTGCTCACAGGCGATATCGAAGCGCGCCAGGAAGCGGCTTTGGTGGCCACGCTGGGCGATGCATTGCGCAGCGATTTTCTGATGGTGCCGCACCATGGCAGCCGCACCTCGTCCACCGCCGACTTCATCAACACGGTGCAGCCGCGCGTTGCCGTGGTGCAAGCCGCATACCGCAGCCGCTTCGGGCATCCCGCGCCCGATGTGGTGGCGCGCTATGCGGTGCGTGGCATCGCCGTCGTGCGCAGCGACACCTGCGGCGCGTTCGGCGTCGACGCCGATGGGGGCCAGCGCTGCGAGCGGGACGCTGCGCGGCGCTACTGGCATTGGCGCCGGGACGGGGCTCAGGTTTCAGGCAGCGACAGCGCAACCGCTTCTACGATCCCGCCACCCCGTCCCCAGCCGATACCCCCAAACGAAGCGACGACAATCCATGCAGACTGAGGCATGGGGCTTGCGTGCATCGACGCGACCCAATGCCCGCCGCTGACCGTTCACTGCCCAGGAGAGCCACCCTTGTCCATCCATGTCGCACTGAACCACGTCACCCACTACCGCTACGACCGGCCGGTCGCGCTCGGTCCGCAGATCGTGCGGTTGCGACCCGCGCCGCATTGCCGCACCCCGATCCTGTCGTATTCGCTGCGCGTCGAGCCCGCCGATCACTTCGTCAACTGGCAGCAGGACCCGTTCGCCAACCACCTGGCGCGGCTGGTGTTTCCGCAGAAGACCAGAGCGTTCAAGGTCACGGTCGATCTGGTGGCCGACATGGCGGTCTACAACCCCTTCGACTTCTTTCTGGAGCCCGAAGCAGAGACCTACCCTTTCGACTATCAGCCCGAGCTCAAGCACGATCTGGCGCCGTACCTGGTCACCGGCGAGCCGACGCCGCGCTTCAAGGCGTTTGTCGAATCGATCGATCTCAAGGAACAGCGCACGATCGACTTCCTGGTCGGCATCAACCAGCGTTTGCAACGCGACATCGCCTACCTGATCCGGATGGAGCCTGGCGTGCAAACGCCCGAGGTCACGCTGACGACCGGCTCGGGCAGCTGCCGCGACACCGGCTGGCTGATGGTGCAAGCGTTGCGACACCTGGGGCTGGCGGCGCGCTTCGTCTCCGGCTATCTGATCCAGCTGAAGCCCGATGTGAAGTCGCTGGACGGCCCGTCGGGCACCGAGGTCGACTTCACCGACCTGCATGCCTGGTGCGAGGTCTTTCTGCCCGGCGCCGGCTGGGTCGGGCTGGACCCGACCTCGGGTCTGATGGCCGGCGAGGGCCACATCCCGGTGGCCTGCACGCCCGAACCCTCGAGCGCCGCACCGATCACCGGCGGGGTCGACGAGAGCGAGGTCGAATTCGAGCATCGGATGTCGGTCACGCGCATCCACGAAAGCCCGCGCGTCACGATGCCTTACACCGACCTCCAGTGGTCGGCGGTGCAAGCACTCGGCGCCCAGGTCGACGCCGACCTGCAGCGCCAGGATGTGCGCCTGACGATGGGCGGCGAGCCCACTTTCGTCTCGGTCGACGACCGCAACGGCGGCGAGTGGAACACCGACGCGCTCGGTCCCACCAAGCGGGGTCTGGCCACCGAACTCGTGCACCGGCTGATGGCGCAGTACGGGCAGGGCGGATTCCTGCACTTCGGCCAGGGCAAGTGGTACCCGGGTGAGCAACTGCCGCGTTGGGCGCTGACGATCGGCTGGCGTGCCGACGGCCAACCCGTCTGGCACGACCCCGGCCTGTTCGCCGACGAATCCCAGCGCCACGCCTATACCGCCGAAGACGCCGAGCGTTTCATCACCACGTTGACGGGCCGGCTGGGGGTCGATGTCAACCATGTGCAGCCCGGCTACGAAGACGCCTGGTACTACCTGTGGCGCGAGCGCCGCTTGCCCACCAATGTCGACCCGCACCAGAGCCGGCTCGACGATCCGTTGGAACGCGCCCGGCTGCGCCGCATCTTCGACAGCGGGCTCGAATCCGTGGTCGGCTACCTGCTGCCGTTGAAGCGCTCGTTGATCGCCGGCGACCCTGCGCCGAAGTGGATCAGCGGCGACTGGTTCCTGCGCGACGAGCGCCTCTATCTGATGCCCGGCGATTCGCCGATGGGCTATCGGCTGCCGCTGGATTCGTTGCCGTGGGCAGAAGACAGCGCACGCCAGGCCGTGATCGCCGAAGACCCGTATGCAGACCTGCAGCCGTTGCCGGCCGCCGCCGCGCCGCCGCGTTCGCAAATGCCCTTCACGCCGCAAGCACCGCAGATGCCGCAAGTCTTTGGCGGGTTCATTGAACGCAGCCCGCATTTGCCCGAAACCGCGCCGACCCGCAGCCCCGACGCACCCCCGGCTGCGCAGGAGTCGGCCGGCTGGCTGACCCGCACCGCCTTGTGCGTGGAGGTGCGCGACCCGCAGCGCGGCAACGGCCCCAAAGCCGAGGCTGCTGCGTTCAAGAAGAGCGGGCGCAAGGACAGCGTGCTGTATGTGTTTCTGCCACCGCTCAAACATCTGGAGGACTATCTGGCGCTGTTGTCCGCGGTCGAAGCCACGGCAGCCGAGCTGCAGCTGAAGGTGGTGCTGGAAGGGTACCCGCCACCGCGCGACCCGCGCCTGAAGATCTTGCAGGTCACGCCCGACCCGGGAGTGATCGAGGTCAACATCCACCCGGCATCGAGTTGGGACGAGCTGGTCGATCACACCGAGTTCCTCTACGACGCGGCGCACCGCACCCGGCTGTCGACCGAGAAGTTCATGCTCGACGGGCGCCACACCGGCACCGGCGGCGGCAACCATTTCGTGATGGGTGGTGCGACGCCGGCCGACAGCCCGTTCCTGCGCCGCCCCGATGTGCTCGCGAGTCTTCTCACGTATTGGCACAACCACCCGTCGCTCAGCTACCTGTTCAGCGGCATGTTCATCGGCCCCACCAGCCAGGCGCCGCGTTTCGACGAAGCGCGAAACGACCAGGTCTACGAGCTGGAGATCGCGCTGGCCGAGCTCGACCGGTTGATGGCCGAGCAAGAGCAGGTGCCGCCGTGGACGGTCGACCGCAGCCTGCGCAACCTGCTGATCGATGTCACCGGCAACACCCACCGCAGCGAGTTCTGCATCGACAAGTTGTACTCGCCCGACGGCCCCACCGGGCGGCTCGGCTTGCTGGAACTGCGCGCCTTCGAGATGCCGCCGCATGCGCGCATGAGCCTGTCGCAGCAGTTGCTGTTGCGCGCGCTGGTGGCGTGGTTCTGGCGCGAGCCCTACCGCGGACGCGGCAACACGCGGCTGACGCGCTGGGGCACGGGGCTGCACGACCGCTTCATGTTGCCCACCTTCGTGAAGATGGACTTCGAAGATGTGATGGCCGATCTGCGAAATGCGGGGTACGGCTTCGAGGACGAGTGGTTCGAGCCGCATCTGGAATTCCGCTTCCCGCTGATCGGCGAGCTGGCCACGCGTGGGGTGCACATGAGCCTGCGCACCGCCCTCGAGCCCTGGCATGTGATGGGCGAAGAAGGCGCACCGGGCGGCACCGCGCGCTATGTCGATTCGTCTTTGGAGCGGGTCGAGTTGAAGCTCACCGGTCTCAACGATGCGCGCCATGTGGTCACGGTCAACGGCCGCGCGCTGCCGCTGCAGCCCACCGGGCGGGTAGGCGAGTTCGTCTGCGGGGTGCGTTTTCGCGCGTGGCAGCCGCCGTCTGCGCTGCACCCCACCATCGGCATCCATTCGCCGCTGACCTTCGACCTGGTCGACCGCTGGCAGCAGCGCTCGCTGGGCGGCTGCCGCTACCACGTCACGCATCCGGGCGGTCTGTCGCATGAAGACTTCCCGGTCAATGCGTACACGGCAGAAAGCCGTCGCCTGGCGCGCTTCTTCCGCTTCGGTCACACGCCGGGGCACATCGACGTGCAGCCGGCGGTGCCCAGTCTCGAGCATCCTTTCACCCTGGACATGCGATTGGGCCCAAGTCATTGAGCCCCCACGCTCCTTGACAGTCGCTGCCCCCTGAGGGGGCGTTCGCTGGCGGCCCGGCAAAGCCGGTTCCGCGGCTCCACTCGGTCGATTCCTCAACTGCGCGCCTTTTCGCTGTGCCATCACAAAGCCCGCTGCCGTTTGACACCACCGCCGCCGACCCGGGCGGCGGTGTGGCGCATGCGCTGCTGAGCCGGGCGCTGCCGGCCGAGGGCGGGTTCTGGGACGAGTTGCGAGACAGCCACGGCGCGCTGCATCCGAAGTGGCAGCGCTTCGCCGCTTCGGTACAGGCGGCGGCGCTCGATGCCGCGAATGCCACCGATGCCACCGCTGCCCGCCGCATCGACACCGATTGGGTCACTGCCGACTTCGACCGTCGGGTGCAGCATGTGGCGCAGCGCATCAAGCTCGACGGTGTCACCCACAACGTGTTCAGCGACGACCCGGGGCGGGGCGCGAAATCGCGGCCCTGGTCGCTGGAGCTGCTGCCGCTGCTGATCGAGCCCCAGGTGTGGGAGGGCATCGAAGCCGGTGTGATCCAGCGGGCCGAGTTGCTGCAGCACATGCTGACCGATTTGTATGGTCCGCAAACGTTGTTGCATCAAGGTTTGCTCCCACCGGCGCTGCTGTTGCGCCACCCGGGTTGGCTTCGGCCGATGATCGGCGTCGAGCCACCGGCCGGTTTGCACCTGTTCATCGTCGCCTTCGACATCGCGCGCGGACCCGATGGCCGCTGGTGGGTGGTGGCGCAGCGCACGCAGGGACCATCGGGTCTCGGCTATGTGCTGCACAACCGGCTCGTGATCGCGAGCCAGTTTCCGGATGCCTTTCGCGACCTGCGGGTGCAGCACATCGCCAGCTCTTACCGGCGGTTGCTGGACACGCTGGAAACCACCGCCCGTGCGGTGGCCGGTGGCCATACACCGCGCATCGTGTTGCTGACGCCGGGGGTGTTCAGCGAAACCTATTTCGAGCATGCCTACCTGGCGCGCTATCTGGGCGTGCCGCTGGTCGAAGGCGGCGACCTGACGGTGCGCGACGAGCGGCTCTACATGAAGACAGTCGAAGGTCTGGAGCCGGTGCACGGCGTGCTGCGGCGGCTCGACGACGACTGGTGCGACCCGCTCGAATTGCGCTCGGATTCTGCGCTCGGCGTGCCGGGGCTGTTGCAGGCTGCGCGCGCCGGTACCGTCGTCATCAGCAACGCGCTCGGCACCGCGTTTCTGGAATCGCCGGCCATCCAGGGCTTCTTGCCAGCGATCTCGCGCCGACTGACCGGCGAGGAACTGCTGATGCCGGCGCTGCCCGGTTGGTGGTGCGGTGAAGCCGCAGCCTGGCAGGCGGTGAGGGGCGAGCTGGCCGACAAGATCGTTCGCAGCACCTACCCCGGCGGCGGCCGAACCAGCCAGATCCGTGACCCGCGCGGCGCGGCGATCGACGACGACCCCGATGCCTGGACCGTTCAAGGACGTTTGCGTTTCTCGCGCGCGCCGATCTGGGGCGAATCGGTGCTCAACCCCCGCCCGGCGATGGTGCGGGTGTATGCCATCGCCGATGGTGGCGGGCGCTGGCATGTGCTGCCCGGCGGCATGACGCGGGCGGCGCGGCGCGAGGATGCGAGCGTGTCGATGCAGCGCGGTGGCAGCAGCCTGGACACCTGGGTGATGACGCAGGGTGCGGTCGACCTGTTTTCGATGCTTCCCCAGCGGCTGCAGGTCGACGACATCGTGCAGCGCCGCCGCCCGGTGTCCAGCCGCACCGCAGAAAACCTGTTCTGGCTCGGCCGCTACAGCGAACGCACCGAGCAACTGGTTCGGCTGGCGCGGGCCACGCTCACGCTCACCACCACCGATGACGATGCGCCGCCCCAGGTGCTTGAAGCGATGTCGGCGCTGGCGGTCGACACCGGCTTGACGCCCGAAGGCGTGCCGACCCTGCTGCAGGCGCCGCACCTGTTCGAGCGCGCGCTGCTGGCGGGGTTGCGCGAAGACCCACCGGTTGCCGAAGGCTCGAAACGCGCAGCGGCCTACAGCATCGCTTACAACCTGGCGTCGCTGGACCGCGTGGCGACCGCGCTGCGCGAACGGCTGTCGTCGGAACACTGGGGTTTGATCCGCCACATGCGCGAAGACTTTGCACTCGCCACCACGCCGGTGCCGGGCGCAGGACCCGCTGACCTGCCGAGCGCGTTGCAGGTGCTGCCGGCGCTGGACCGTCTGGGCCTTCAGCTGGCAGCAGCCACCGGCGCGCAAACCGACCGCATGACACGCGACCATGGCTGGCGCTTGCTGGCAGCGGGGCGGCTGATCGAAAGGCTGATCGGCCTTGGCGCGCGGATGGAAGCCTGCATCGCTGCCGATGCGCTGCAATGCGTTGAAGGTGTCGATCTGCTGCTGGACCTGTTCGACAGCGTCATCACCTTCCGCGCTCGCTACCAGCGCCACGAAGACGTGCTGGCGCTGGCCGACCTGCTGGTGCTGGACAGCGCCAACCCGCGCGCTTTCGCCGGTGTGCTGCGCCGCCTGCGCAGCGAGATCGGCAAGCTGCCGGGAGACGAGCGAAGCCTGCAGCCGCTGCGCGACCTGCTGCCGGCAGAGGGCACTGGGCTGACGCTGGAATCGCTGCGCGGCGCCGACGATGCGGCGATCAGCGAAGCGATGCGACTGCTGGCGATCGATCTGGCGGACCGTGCAGGCCGGTTGTCGAGCGCGATCGGCGAGCGTTTCTTCACGCTCGCCGACGGCGCCGACCAACGGATCTAGCCATGTTGCTCGAAGTCACCCACGAAACACGCTACGACTACGCCGCGCCGGTGTCGCTGGCGCACCATCTTTCGCACCTGCGGCCAATCGACGATGCGCACCAGCAGTTGATGGATTTCGATCTGCAGATCGATCCGGCACCCGGTCACCAGCGCATCGGCCGAGACGCGATGGGCAATGTCGAGCGGCGCTTCGGGCTCACCGTGCCGCATCGCAAGTTGCGGGTGCGGGCCCGCAGCCGGGTCGACATCACCGACCGCTTCAATGGCTTGCAAGCCGCCGCGTCGCCGCCTTGGGAGTTTCTGGTCGAACGTTTGCGCTATGTGGCTCGCGCGTCGTTCGTGCCCGAATGCGAGTACGCGATGCCGTCACCCTTCGTGCCGCGGCTGGCACCGCTGCGTGACTATGCGGCGCAGTCCTTTACTCCCGGCCGACCGGTGGCGGAAGGCGCAGTGGAACTGATGCAGCGCATCCATGCCGACTTCAGCTACAAGAGCCGCAGCACCGAGATCGACACCCCGCTCGCCGAGGTGTGGGCCAAGAAGCGCGGCGTGTGCCAGGATTTCGCCCACCTGATGGCCGGCGCGATGCGCATGCTCGGCCTGCCGGCGCGCTATGTCAGCGGCTATCTGCTGACCCATGCACCCGAAGGTGCCGATGGCGAGTCCGGCATGGGCCGCGAGATGCAAGGTGCCGATGCGTCGCATGCCTGGGTGCAGGCCTGGTGCCCCGGCACCCCGGGGGTGCCCGACAGCGGCCCCGGTGCCGGTTGGCTCGACCTGGATCCCACCAACGACCTGATTCCCGGCTGCGGCCACATTCGCGTGGCAGTGGGTCGAGACTTCGGTGACGTGACCCCGCTGCGCGGGGTGATCCGGGGCGGCGGCGAGCACACCCTGAGCGTGGCGGTGCGCACCCGCCGGCTCGGCAGCCACGCGACGGCTCCGCAGGCACGGGTTCAGAGTCAGGCGCAGTCGTGACCCCGATCGCCACCGCAATGGCAACCCCCATCGCCATCGCATCCCCTATCGCAGCCGCGGCGCGCGAGTTGCTAGAGTCGCCGCACAACCCCTCGGAGCCCATCCACCCATGAAGTCGGCCTTTGACGAGATGTTGAACCCCGCCAAAGAGGTGCGGGAGCAGTACCGGGTCTACGAACGCTGGCTGCAGCGCCAGACGATCGAGGACATGCATGCGCGGCGCGAAGAAGCCGAGATGATCTTCAGACGGGTGGGCATCACCTTCGCGGTCTACGGCGCGAAAGACGAAGGTGGCACAGGCACCGAGCGCTTGATCCCCTTCGATGTGATTCCGCGCGTGATACCCGAGCAGGAATGGGCCGACATGGAAGCCGGGCTGACGCAACGCGTCACCGCGTTGAACCGCTTTCTGCACGATGTCTATCACGACCAGGAAATTCTCAAGGCCGGGGTGGTGCCCGCCGAGCAGATTCTGAAGAACGCCCAGTTCAGACCCGAGATGATGGGCGTCAACGTGCCCGAGAACGTCTATTCGCACATCGCCGGCGTCGATATCGTGCGCGCCGGCAATGCCGATGGCAGTGGTGACTACTACGTGCTCGAAGACAACCTGCGCGTGCCCAGCGGCGTGAGCTACATGCTGGAAAACCGTAAGATGATGATGCGGTTGTTTCCCGAGTTGTTTGCCATGCACCGCATCGCACCGGTGGCGCACTACCCCGACCTGCTGCTGGAGACGCTGCGTGAAGTGGCACCGGCCGGGGTGATCGATCCGACCGTGGTGGTGCTGACCCCCGGCATGTACAACAGCGCTTACTTCGAGCATGCGTTTCTGGCGCAGCAGATGGGGGTCGAGCTGGTCGAAGGAAAGGACCTGCTGGTCGAGAACGGCTTCGTGTTCATGCGCACGACGCAGGGACCGAAGCGGGTCGATGTCATCTACCGCCGTGTCGACGACGACTTTCTCGACCCCAGCGCCTTTCGCGCCGACAGCACGCTCGGCTGCAAGGGTCTGCTGGATGTCTACCGCGCCGGCAACATCACCTTGTCGAATGCCATCGGCACCGGAATCGCCGACGACAAGAGCATCTATCCGTATGTGCCGAAGATGATCGAGTTCTATCTGGGCGAGAAGCCGATCCTGAACAACGTGCCCACCTACCTGTGCAGGGAGACGGAAGATCTCGCGTACGTGCTCAGCCACATGGGCGAATTGGTGATCAAGGAAGTGCACGGCGCCGGGGGTTACGGCATGCTGGTGGGGCCGGCTGCCACGCAAGACGAGATCGAGGCCTTTCGCGCCGTGGTCAAGGCGCGTCCCGACAACTACATCGCCCAGCCCACGCTGTCGCTCTCGTCGTGCCCGACGTACGTGGAAGCCGGCGTGGCGCCGCGCCACATCGACCTGCGGCCCTTCGTGTTGACCGGCAAGAGCGTGCACATGGTGCCGGGCGGCTTGACGCGGGTGGCGCTGAAGGACGGCTCGCTGGTGGTCAACTCGTCGCAGGGCGGTGGCACCAAGGACACCTGGGTGCTGGAAAGCGGGGCGAGCGTGCCGTTGACGGATGCGCCGGCACAGTCGCAATCCCAGTCGCAGAGCCAGGGGCCGGGAGCGTCGCAAGGGCAGTCGCAATCGCAATCGCAATCGACGGGGGTCTCCAATGCTCTCTAGAACCGCAGACCACCTGTTCTGGATGGCAAGGTACATGGAGCGGGCCGAAAACACCGCCCGGATGCTGGATGTCAACTACCAGACTGCCATGATGCCGCAGGCGGTCGACACTTCGGAGGAAGGCTGGAAGTCGCTGTTGTCGATCAGCGAGTTGAGTCACGGCTATGCCGAGAAGTACGAGTCCCTCACCGCCGACGGCGTCATGAACTTCATGATGCGCGACGAGACCAACCCGTCGAGCATCGTCTCGTGCCTGCGCGCCGCACGCGAAAACGCCCGCGCGGTGCGCGGTGCGCTGACCACCGAGGTCTGGGAAACGCAAAACCAGACCTGGCTCGAATTCATCCGGATGTTGAACCACGGCGATTTCGAGCGCGACCCGGCTGAAGTCTTCGAATGGGTCAAGTTCCGCTCGCACCTGTCACGCGGGGTCACGGTCGGCACGATGCTGCAGGACGAAGCGCTGCACTTTTTGCGCCTGGGAACCTTCCTGGAACGCGCGGACAACACCGCGCGGCTCTTGGATGTGAAGTTTCAGCCGCTGTCCAGCAGCGACTACTTCGGTCCTGCCAGGGGCAAGGAAGCGATGGAGGTCGACTTCTATCACTGGAGCGCGATCCTGCGTTCGGTTTCGGGCTTCGAGATCTACCGCAAGGTATACCGCAATGTGATCCATCCGGCCAAGGTGGCAGAACTGCTGATCCTGCGTCCGGACATGCCGCGTTCACTCGTGGCTTGCGTCAACGATGTGATGGCCAACCTGGAAGTGCTGGAAAACGCCCAGTGCGGCGAAACGATGCGCCGCTGCGGCCGCTTGCGGGCCGATCTGCGCTATGGCCGCATCGACGAAATCCTGGCCACCGGCTTGCATGCCTACCTGACCGAGTTCATGGACCGGGTCAACGACATCGGCGTCGGCATCAGCCGCGATTTTCTGGTTCCGATTGTGGACAGCCCCGAAGCGCTCTGACGGTCGCGGCCCCCCGAGGGGGGTGCTCGCCTGCGGCTCGGTGCGACCGGTTCTGCGGCTCTACTCGCCAGTCTCTGCGCCGCGCTTCGCTGGCGCCCTTGTTGGGCGCTGGAGGCTTTGCCGTCGATCAGGCGACGGGCTTGACGGCCTTCTTCATTTGCTTGGTCTTTTTCGTGGCGTGCTTGCCATGCTTGGCAGTCTTGTGCGCAGCTGTCTTTTTCGCCTGGGTCATCCCCTTGTCGGTGGTGGCTTTGCCGACCGGAGCGACTGCGGCCCGGGTGGCGCCAACGGGTGCCACGGCGGCGGGTGCCGGGGTGCTCATCACCGGGACCGGAGCGGGCATTGGTTTGACGGGAGCGGTGGTGGTTGCGGGTGCCTGGGCGAAGCTGATGGCGGCAGTGCCGGCCAGCAAAGCGGCGACGATGAGGTTCTTGTTCATGGTGGGTGTTCGGCCAGTGGGGAGAGGTCCG
>JBBSPW010000065.1:0-17470 GCA_038258365.1 Burkholderiales bacterium
GCCCGCCACTTTCAAGGTCAAGGCCAGCGGCAGCCATGCCGCTTGCAGGGTGGGCAGCCAATCGAACCCTGCCGGATCGCCGATCGGGTTCACCCGTTGTTCACCACGGATTCAGGGCGCCGCGAAACCGAAGCGCGCCAGCACCGCCTGCGCGGGAGCCGAGCGCAGATAGTCGACGAACCGTTGCGCGGCCGTCGGCTCGGCGCTGGCCGCCAGCACCGCGATCGGGTAGCGCACCGTCACACCCGGCACCTGCAGTGCCACGCGAACGCGGCCGGGCATCAGCGCGGCATCGGTGGCATAGACAAAGGCAGCGTCGACCTCGGCGCGCGCCGCATAGTCCAGCGCCTGGCGCACGCTCTGCGCCCCCACCACCTTGGGCGCTACCGCGGCCCACAACCCCGCTTGTTCCAGCGCCAGCCGCGCATAGCGCCCGGCGGGCACGCTGGCCGGCACGCCCACCGCCACGCGCCGCACGGCGGGCGCCGACAGGTCGGCCAGGGCCTGCAGCGGGATCGCGCTGGATGTGGCCGGCACCACCACCACCAGCGCATTGGCTGCGAAGTCGTGGCGCGAGTTCGCCAGCAACAGCGGGCGAGCGCGGTCCATGGTGTCGGCGTCGGCGCTGGCGAACACATCGACCGGCGCACCGCGTTGGATCTGCTGCAGCAACACGCCCGACGCGGCGGTGTTCAGCCGCACCGTGGTGCCAGGGTGCGCGTCCTGAAACAGCGGCACGATCGCGGTGAATGCGTCGCGCAGGCTGGCCGCGGCGGAGACCGTGATCCCGCCTGCCTGTGCGGGCTGGGTGATGGCGCTGGTGATGGCCACGGCGGCCAGCACCAGCGCCAACGGGGCTTGCTGCGTCAACAGACGGAGTCGATTGAAACGGGGCAACGACATCGTTCGTGCCTTCGAAGCTGCGGGCGCGCCGCAAGACCCGTAATGTATCTGAGTACACGACGGTCGGCTTCGAGCCGAAGGCACCTGGTCGTTCGAGGTACGTTGGGTCATGTACCCATGCACATGACCGCCCAAGAAGGTCGAAGCCGGCGGAGATTGGGCGCGTGACGGTCCGGAGCAACCCCCCCTGGACCGCCGTCGGCCGTGCGCTACAGCTTCAATTCCAGCCGCAGCTGCAGGTTGACCCCGCTGCGGCTGCTGCCAGTTTCGGTGGTGCGCTCCGCGCCCGCCAGACCTGCCGCATCGGCCACGCTGGTGTTGAGGTAGTCGCGCGGCACCAGGTTGCTGCCCAGCAAGCGCAGGGCGGTCTGGGGACTGAAGGTCCACAGCCCGTAAGCATCCCAGACGGTTTTTCGGCTGACGCTGGTGAACTGGTCGATCTCGGTGCGGGTGGTTGTGCCGGGTACCCAGTTGACGCTGCCGCCGAGTGTCAGCGGCCAGCCTCGCAGCCGGTAGTCTGCGCCCAGGTTGGCGGTGGCGCGGGCTTGCTGGTCGAGCCGGTTGTCGGGACCCGGAACCGCTTTGACCTTCGAGTCGAACACCGCCAGGTTGCTGCGCAACTCGACCCGAGGGGCATCGGTGACCAGCTGGTCGAGCCTGAACTTGGCTTCCAGCTCGACCCCCGAGGTGGTGGCATCGCCGATGTTGCGCTGCTGGCGCACGAAGCGCGGCACCGGGCTGTAGCCGACGGTTTGCAGCTCGGTCACGCCGCGGATCAGGTTCGTGATCTGGCGGTGAAAGACATTCGCGCTCAGCACACCGCCATTGGCCAGGTAGCGCTCGATGGCGATGTCGATGCCGGTTGCCAACTCGGGTTTGAGGTTCGGGTTGCCGACACTGTCCGGCGAGGTTTCGATATTGGCTCCATTCGCGGGGTAGTCGCGGTTGATGGAGGGCCGCGCCAGCAGCGCGGAGAGGCTCGGCGATCGGTAGCTGCGGGTCAGGCTGAAACGCATCTGGTCGCGGCCCTTCGGATCGAACTTCCACACCGCATGTGCCAGCGGGGTCCACACGCTGCTGCGGTTGGTGGGGCGCACCCCGCCGGTGGCATCGCCCTGGGTCTGGATGCCTTCCCACCGCAAACCAGCATAGGCACTCCAGTTCGGGTTGATCGTCCACTCATCCTGGGCGTAAGCCGCGGTGCGCAGCGACGAGGCATTCAGGTCCTCACCGAAATCGGCCAGCAGCGGCGCGCCGTTCTGCAGCGTGGACTTCGACTCGGTGCGCTGCAGGTGTTCCAGCTCCAACCCGCCGACCAGGGTGTGGTCGGTGCCGGGCAGTCGGGTGTCGTCGCCCAGCAGGGTCGAGGCCTTCAGCGTCAGGTTGGCCGAGTTCTCTCGTGTGTCGGCCTTGTCCACGAGGGTGCGGGTCGGCATGGCCACGCCGGCCGCGAATTCCTGCCGCACGCTGTTGTTGACGGTGCGGAAGCTGCCACCACCGCCATTGGCTTCCAGCCGCACCTCGCCGATGCGCTGGCGCCACTGGCCCGTCAGCCGGGCGTTGGTGAAGCGGCTGTCGGCGTCGACCTGGCCGGTGTCGTACTGCGCCGGTGTGGTCGGGCGGCGCAGCGCCTGAACCAGGCTGAAGCGGCTGTCGCTGTCGTTCTGGGTGTGAAAGACCGACGGCTGCAACATCAGCGTGTCGCCCTTGTCGTTCAGGCGCCATTGCAGGCGGCTCGTCAGGTTCAAGCCATAGCGGCGGTCGTTCTGCACGCTGTGGGTGCTGCGGTCTTCCAGCAGCGTGCCGGTGGCCCGATCGGTGACGGTGGTTCGGAGGTCGGTGATGGTTTCGCGCCGCGGCCTGAACGCCGAAGCCGAGAGGTTGTAGGTCAGCGGCCCGGCGCTGTCGTTGTGGGTCCAGTTGATGCCCGGCGAGAGCAAGCCGTTTTCGATTCCGAAGCCGATGCGCAGGTCGTTCAGCCGTTGCTTGAAGCCCTCTCGCGTGATGATGTTGATGGTGCCGGCGATCGCGCGCGAACCGGTCTCTGCGGTTGGCGCGCGCAGGATCTCGATGCGCTCGATCTGTTCCGGCGTCAGCGACTCCATGCTGAAACCGCGCGCCACCGGCTGACCGTCGATCAGCATTTGGGTGAATCCACCCCCCAGGCCGCGCAACCGCGGCGGGCCGCCGCGCCCGGGTGCGCCCGGGGTGGTGACGCCGGGCAGGCGGCGCAGCACCTCGCCGAGGGTGGCATCGCCGAATTTGTCGATCTCTTCGCGACCGATCACGATCTTGGCTGCGGTGGCGTTGCGCCGTGCTTGCGTGTCGGTTTCGCGGGTGGCGTTGATCTCCACGCGTTGCGGTGCAGCGGGTGCCGACGCTGCCGATGCGGCAGCTTCGGCAGCAGCGGCGGCGGTTTGGGCGCCGGCGGGCGTGAAGGCGCCACAGGCCAGTGCCAGCAATGCCGGTTGCACCGATGAACAAAGGAACAGAAGCGGGCTGCGGCCCGGCATCGAAACAACAGCATTTTTCATGCGGCTGGATTGTGGATTCAGGCGCGCCCGGTTGCCGGCTCGCGGGCTCGCTTTTGCACAGCTTCACATCCGGCAATCCCGCTGGGAGCGGCCGGCACAATGCAGCGCGGCGTCGACCGCCACTCCGACCGCCACACCCCTGCAACCGCAAGAGGACCACCCATGAAGACCCGCGCAGCCGTCGCCTGGAAAGCCGGCGCCCCGTTGACGATCGAAACCGTCGACCTCGAAGGCCCACGCGCTGGCGAGGTGCTGGTCGAGATCAAGGCCACCGGCATCTGTCACACCGACCAGTACACACTGTCCGGCGCCGACCCCGAAGGCCTGTTTCCGGCCATCCTGGGCCACGAAGGCGCGGGCGTGGTGCTGGAAGTCGGTGCCGGGGTCACGACGCTGAAGCCCGGTGACCATGTGATTCCGCTCTACACGCCGGAATGTCGCCAGTGCAAGTTCTGCCTGAGCCGCAAGACCAACCTGTGCCAGCAGATCCGCGGCACCCAGGGCAAGGGGCTGATGCCCGATGGCACGAGCCGCTTCAGCCTGGACGGCAAGCCGCTGCTGCACTACATGGGCACGAGCACCTTCGCCAACCACACGGTGGTGCCTGAGATCGCGCTGGCCAAGATTCGCAACGACGCTCCCTTCGACAAGGTCTGCTACATCGGCTGCGGAGTCACCACCGGCATCGGCGCCGTGGTGTTCACCGCCGGGGTCGAAGCGGGCGCGAACGTGGTGGTGTTCGGGCTCGGCGGCATCGGCTTGAATGTGATCCAGGGTGCGCGCATGGTCGGCGCCGACAAGATCATCGGCGTCGACCTGAACCCCGAGCGCGAAGCGATGGCGCGGCAGTTCGGCATGACCCACTTCGTCAACCCGAAGTCGGTCGAGAATGTCGTGGACGCGATCGTGCAATTGACCGACGGTGGCGCCGACTACAGCTTCGAGTGCATCGGCAACACCACCACCATGCGCCAGGCGCTGGAGTGCTGCCACAAGGGCTGGGGCCGAAGCATCATCATCGGCGTGGCGGCGGCGGGGCAAGAGATCGCCACAAGACCGTTCCAGCTCGTCACCGGTCGTAAATGGGAAGGCAGTGCGTTCGGCGGCGCGCGCGGCCGCACCGATGTGCCGAAGATCGTCGACTGGTACATGGACGGCAAGATCTCGATCGATCCATTGATCACCCACATCTTGAAGTTGGAAGACATCAACGAAGGCTTTGCGTTGATGGAGCGCGGCGAGTCGATTCGGTCCGTCGTCGTCTTCTAATGGCCCTGAAAACACTGGCCGAGCACCGCACCTTCGGCGGCACGCAAAGCTTTCACGAGCACGACAGCAGCACCATCGGCCTGCCGATGCGCTTCGGTGTGTACCGGCCACCGCAGGCCTTGGCTTCGGATGCGCTGAATCCGGCTTTGATCTTCCTGGCCGGTCTGACCTGCAACGAAGAAACCTTTGCGATCAAGGCCGGCGCCCAGCGCGTGGCGGCTGAACTCGGTTTGACCCTGGTCACACCCGACACCAGCCCGCGCGGCACGGGCATCGAAGGCGCGGACACCGACTGGGACTTCGGCACGGCTGCGAGCTTCTATCTGGACGCCACCGCAGCGCCGTGGTCGCGCCACTTCCGCATGGAGAGCTGGCTGACGCAGGAATTGCCGGGCGTGTTGAGCGAGCACTTCGGCATCGACCCGGCACGCACCAGCCTGTGCGGCCACTCGATGGGCGGCCATGGCGCGCTGACGTTGGCGTTGCGCCATCCCGGGCGCTACCGCAGCGTGTCGGCATTGGCACCCGTGGCCGCGCCGATGCAGGGCCCGTGGGGCGTCAAGGCGTTGCGCGGCTACCTTGGCAGCAACGCTGAAGACAACCGCGCCGGCTGGGCGGCGCATGACGCCACTGAGCTCATCAGCGCCGGTGCCCGGCTGCCGGGAAAGCCGCTCATTGACCAGGGACTGGCCGACAAGTTCCTCGAAGAGCAACTGAGCATCGACGCGTTCGAGAGCGCCTGCCGCAAGGCGGGCCAACCGCTGGAGGTGCGACGGCATGCCGGCTATGACCACGGCTACTTCTTCATCGCAAGCGTGATCGAAGACCACCTGCGCCTGCATGCCCAGGCGTTGAGCGGCTGATTCCGCCGCGTCGCTTTCGATGCAACTCGACGACCTTCGCCAGCGCCTGCGCGCCTTGGGTGCGCTGCCGCTGCACGAAGCGCGGGTGCTGCGGATGTGGGTGCATGCGCTGCCGCCCGAAGCCGGGCGCCGCAAGCTGCAGGACTTCTTGCCATTGGCATTGCGGCGCGAACTGCCGAGCTTGCTGGACGAACTGAAAGCGCTGGCCACGCTGCAGTCGCAGCATCCGGCGGCCGATGGTTCGGCGCGTTTGCTGATCGGCCTGAACGATGGCCAGACCGTGGAATCGGTGTTGCTGCCACCCGACCGCACCCCTGCGCTGTGCGTCAGCACGCAAGTCGGCTGCGCGGTCGGCTGTGTGTTCTGCATGACCGGCCAGAACGGCTTGTTGCGCCAGTTGGGAAGCGCTGAAATCGTCGCCCAGGTGGCGTTGGCGCGCAGCCTGCGCCCGGTGCGCAAGGTGGTCTTCATGGGCATGGGCGAGCCCGCGCACAACCTGGACGCGGTGCTGGATGCGATCGACCTCCTGGGCACGGTCGGCCAGATCGGCCACAAGCAGCTGGTGTTCTCCACCGTCGGCGACCGGCGCGTGTTCGAGCGCCTGCCGCAGCAGCGCGTCAAGCCGGCGCTGGCGCTCTCGCTGCACACCACCAAGGCGGGCTTGCGTGCCGAATTGCTGCCGCGCGCGCCGCGCATCGATCCGGCAGAGCTGGTGGCGCTGGGGGATACCTATGCGCGTGCCACCGGCTATCCGATCCAGTACCAGTGGACGTTGATCGACGGTGTCAACGATGGCGACGACGAGATCGAAGGCATCGTGCAGCTGCTGTCGGGCCGCTACGCGCTGCTGAACCTGATTCCCTACAACGCTGTCGAAGGCCTGGCCTTCCAGCGACCGAGTTGGGAGCGCGCCGCCGAGATGGCGCGCCGACTGCACCGCCGCGGCATTCTCACCAAGCTGCGACAGTCGGCAGGGCAGGATGTGGATGCGGGGTGTGGGCAGTTGCGGGCTCGCGGTGCCGCAGCTGTCGCGGGTGCCATCGTGATGCAGATGCCGCAACCGCGAAACCGAGCCATGCCCGGCTGAGTGCAGGCGGGGTCGAAGGCGAACGGCGCCGGATCAATGCAGCCGATTGCGCCCGCCACCCCCCTTGGCGGCGCTTTTGCCGATGTCTGCGACCCCCCCCTGCGCCGGTGGATGCCGCAGTTGCGCTTGCGTCGCCAGGTCCTTGCCGCTGAACCCCGCGAACAGCGCCGCAGCCCGCACCTTGATTTCCAACAGCTCGCTGGCGCTGACCGAATACTGGCCCGTGGTGCGATTCACCTCGATCTTGAATTCGACATCCTTGCCCGCGCTGCTGAGGGTGCCGCTGGTGAACTCGTAGTCGTTGCGTTCGATCGGTGTGCCGTGCAGCTCGGCGTCGTACTCGGGGTACTCGACGCGGTCGATTTCGCCGCTGGCCAGGTTGAGCGCACCGGTGGCGCTGATGACCTCGTCGGTCAGTTCGTCGGTGATGGCGATCGGCACTTTCAGGTCCACGGCGGTCTCTCTTTTAGGGGGCTGTATCAATTCGCGTCGATTCTGCCTGCGGTGGCTGCGGGGTCTGGCAACTGTCGCCCCGTCGCGGAGCAGGGTCAACGCACGGGGATCGGGTTGCTGCGCTCCACCGCCACTGCGGTCACCGCGTTCTTCGGCGAGCCGTCGATCAACTTGTCGGAGTAGGTCATGTAGACCAGCGCATTGCGTTTGGTGTCGACGATGCGCACCACGCGCAGCTTCTTGAACAAGATCGACAAGCGCTCGCTGAAGACCTCTTCCTGGCGCGGCAGCGCTGCGTTCACGCGCACCGGGCCGACCTGGCGGCAGGCGATCGAGGCGTCGGAAGTGTCCTCGGCCAAGCCCAGCGCACCGCTGATGCCGCCGGTCTTGGCGCGCGAGACGAAGCAGGTCACGCCCTCGACCTTGGGGTCGTCGTAGGCTTCGACAACGATCTTGTGGTCGGGCCCGATCAGTTTGAAGGCGGTGTCGACCTCGCCCAGGCGCTCGGCTGCGGCGGGCATTGCCACAGCCAGCGCGGCCAGAGCGATGGCGACTGCGACCGCTCCGCGGCGCGTCCGGTGACGGGTTGACGCAGAAGCCGCCGGGATGGATTTGGAGATTGGGTTTTGCATGACCGCACTGTAGGGGTCAGTTGGACCTCCCGGCCTTTCGGCAGGGGTTGACATTTGTACAAATGTTGTTACAATTGCCGGCATGAATACACCCCAGCTCAACACCACGCTCCACATCCGATTGATCGCCCTCTCCGATTCCGACACGGGCTTCTCTGCCAGCGAGATCACCGGTTATTCACCCGCACAGGTGCGCAGCACCGCCGAGGCGCTGGTGAAAGCCGAGAAGATGATTCGCTGCAAGGTCTCGCCGCGTCGGGTGCGCTACTTCGCAACCGAAAAGCTGGCCGGCGCCTACAAGGCCGCTCCAGCCCGCGGTGCGGTGACCGCCTTGTCGGGTGGTCCGCGCTTCAAGGCCGGTTGGGCTGCCGACGAGCCTGCGCTGATCACCTCGCGAACCAAGATCATCAAAGCGCCGCCGTTGCCGAACAACGTGTATCGCACGAACACCTATCCGCAGATGTGATGCCGATCGGCTGAGCAGCCGCTTAATGTAGTCTCAGGCGAACGCCGTGCGACCCGATCCGGTCACACGGCGTTTCTGCCGTCAGGCACCCGCTCGATGCTTGGGCACATACCCGCGCGGGATGGCCGCCAGCAACCGCTTCGTGTAGTCCTGCCGCGGCGCCGCCAGGATCTGCTCGGCGCTGGCTTGTTCCACCACCTCGCCGTCCTTCATCACCAGCACCTCGTCGCTGATGAAGCGCACCACCGCCAGGTCGTGGCTGATGAAGACATAGCTGAGGCCGAACTCGTCCTGCAGATCGCGCAGCAGGTTCAACACCTGCGCCTGCACGCTCACATCCAGCGCACTCACGGCTTCGTCCAGCACCACCACTTCGGGGTTCAGGGTCAGGCAACGTGCGATGGCGACCCGTTGCCGCTGGCCGCCGCTGAACTCGTGCGGGTATTTGCCGAACGCCCGGCCGTCCAGCCCCACCTTCTCAAGCAACGCGCGGGCACGGCGCTCGCGTTCGGCCAGGTCGGCGCCGATGCCGTGAATCGCCATCGGCTCCACCAGCGTTTGGCCGATCGTGAAGCGCGGGTTCAGGCTCGCATACGGGTTCTGGAACACGATCTGGATGCGCTTGCGCACCGCCAGCCGCGCCTTGGCATCCAGCGTCAAGAGGTTCTTGCCGTCGAAGATCACCTCGCCGGTTTCCGGCCCGCGATTCGGCTCGTGCAGCCGCAGCAGCGCCAAACCCATCGTGGTTTTGCCCGAGCCCGATTCACCGACCACGCCCAGCGTGTGGCCCTTCTTCAACCGGAAGTTGACGTTTTGCACCGCCTTGAATTCGCGCTTGCCGAAGAGGCCTTGCTTGAGCCAGAAACTCTTGCCCAGCGAGCGCACTTCCAGCACCACCGGCGCATTCGGATCCTTGGCCGCGGCCGGTGCATGCACCGCGGCACCGGCGATGTGGTCGTCGATCACCATCAGCCGCGCCGGGTAGCCTTCCAGGCTCGGGCGGCAGGCCAGCAAGGCCTTGGTGTAGTCGTCTTGCGGATGGGTGAAGATGGCTTCGGCAGGCGCTTGCTCGCGAATCTGGCCATGCCGCATCACCACCACATGGTCGGCGATCTCGCCCACCAGACCCAGGTCGTGGCTGATGAAAAGCACACTCATGCGGTGGCTGGTCTTGAGCTTGGCCAGCAGCTCCAGGATCTGGCGCTGGATGGTGACGTCGAGCGCGGTGGTGGGCTCGTCGGCGATCAGCAGCTTGGGTTCACACGCCAGCGCCATCGCGATCATCACGCGCTGCTGCTGGCCGCCCGACATCTCGTGCGGGTAGCTCTTCAGCCGCCGCGTGGGCTCGGGAATGCCGACTTCGCCCAGCAGTTCCTCGGCACGCTGCATGGCTGCGCGGCCCGACAAGCCCATGTGGCGCCGCAGCGGCTCGCACAGCTGCTGACCGACATCGAACACCGGGTTCAGCGAGCTCATCGGATCCTGGAAGACGCAGGCGATTTCCTTGCCCCGCATCGCCTGAAGATCGGCCATGGATGCGTTCAGCAAATCGGTGCCGCGCCACAGGATGCGGCCGGTGCGCACCGCGTTGTCGGGCAGCAGGTTCAGCACCGACATCGCAGTGACGCTCTTGCCCGAGCCGGATTCGCCGACCAGGGCCACCGTGGTGTTCTCGGGGATGTCGAAGGACACGCCCTTGACCGCTTCGGCCATCACACCGCCGCCCATGCGGAAGCCGACACGCAGGTCCTGAATGCTCAGCAACATGGGACACCCTTGCGAACCGCGAACCTCAATCGAGTCAAGCGGCGGAGCCGGCTTTGCCGGTCCGCAGGCGAACGCCCCCCAGCTTTTGGAACCACGGGGCAGCAACCGTCAGGGAGCGTGAGGGCTCTCATTCCAGCCCCCGCAGCTTCGGGTCCAGTGCATCGCGCAGCGCATCCGTCATCAAGCTGAAGGCCGTCACGAACACCGCCATGAAGATCGTTGCCGCGGCCAGTTGCCACCAGTAGCCCAGGATCAACTCGCTCTGCGCTTCGGCCAGCATCGTGCCCCAGCTGACCTGGTCGACGCGAACGCCGAGGCCGAGGTACGACAGGATCACCTCGGCCTTGATGAAGCCCACCGTCAACAGCGACATCCGCACCAGGATCACATGGCTCACATTGGGCAGGATGTGGCGGAACATGCGGCTGCCGGTGCTGGCACCGATGGCTTCGGCGCTGCGCACATATTCGCGGCTCGAATGCTTGATGAATTCGGCCCGCACCTGCCGGTACATGCCCGTCCAGCCGGTCAGCGCCAGGATCACCACCACGCTCTCCACCCCACGCCCCACCACCGCGGCGAAAGCGAAGATCAAGAGGATGTTGGGGATCGACTCGAAGACGTTGTAGAGCCACTCCAGAAAGTCGCCGACCTTGCCGCCGAAGAAGCCGCCGAAGGCACCGAGCGCAGTGCCGATCAGGGTGGCCACCAGAGCCGCGGCCACGCCGACGAAGACCGAGATCTCGGTGCCTTTGACCGCCTTTTCCAGCACATCGCGACCGAGCTTGTCGGCACCGAAAGCCAGAGTTTGCGCCTTGACGGTATCGACGGTCTTGAACGCCTTGGTGCGCTCGTCCCATTCCGCGTACTTCGGAGCCAGCGGGTCGATCGCCGACAGGTCGACGTTGGGGCCGGTGGGGCCGGCGATGGTGCCGATGGCCGCTGGCGGCCGTGCGCCCATGAACGTCGGTGGTGCATTGGGCACCGCCACTTCGTCCTGCCAGTGGCCGGCCACCACGTTCAGCGCCGACAGGATGATCAGCGAAATGAAGCCGGCCACGATCACCAGCGACCAGAAGCCCACGCGGTCGGCATTGAAGCGCCGCCAGGCTGCGGTCCAGACGCCTTCGGAAACCTGCTGCGTGTCGTCCAGGCGGGTTTGAACGGGAAGGACTGCGCTCATTTCAGAACGACTCGCGGATCGGCGATCTTGTAGGCCACATCGGTCAGCAGGTTGATCAGCATGGTCAGAAAAGCCAGATAGATCGTCACCGCCTGGATCACCGGGAAGTCGCTGCGGTTGACCGCCAGCAGCACCTCGCGCCCGAGCCCGGGTATCGAGAAGAAGACCTCGATCAGGAAGCTGCCGACGAAGATGCCCGGCAACTGCAGTCCGATGTTGGTCAGGATCGGGATCATCGCGTTGCGCAGCACATGGCGAAACAGCACCACGCGTTCGCTCATGCCCTTGGCGCGCGCGGTGCGCACATAGTCCTGGCCCAGCTCATCGAGGAAGAACGACCGATACAAACGAGTTTGCGGCGCGATGCCCACCATCACCGCCAGCAGCACCGGCAGCGGCACATAGGTCACCAGGTTCTTCCAGGTGCTGTCGCTCCAGCCCTGCACCGGAAACCAGCCGAGCTGGAAGCCGAACACATACTGGCCGACGATGATGTAGACCAAGAAGCTGATCGACAGCGCGACCGTGGTGGCGATCATGATGCCGCGGTCGGTCAATGAGCCGCGGCGGTAGGCCACCCACATTGCGATCGGCAATGCAAGCACCACATCCAGCACCAGGATCGGGATCATCACCGTCAACGTGGCCGGCAGGCGGGTGGCGAACAGGTTGCCGACCGCTTCGTTGGTGGCCCAGCTCTTGCCCCAGTCGAAGGTGACGATCTGCTTGACGAAGATCCACAGCTGCACCCAGACCGGCTCGTTCAGGCCCAGCTGCTCGCGGATCTGGGTGACCTGTTCGGGCGTGGCATTCAAGCCGCCCAGCACCTCGGCCGGATCGCCGCCAAAGTACTTGAACAAGAAGAACACCAGCAGGATCACGCCAGCCAGCGTGGGGATCATCTGCCACAAGCGCCGGATCAGGTAGGCGGCCATCGGGTGTCGTGCTCCGCGCCCGTTGCGGTTGCAAGCAGGCCATCAAGAAAAATCGAAGGGCGAGTGTAGGGGCCGAGGCTCGGGTTTCCGCCAGTGATTCCCCCCACAGCCGCCCTGCAGCTGCAGGGCCTTGGACGGGAACCAAGACGCCGACTTGCCCCCTAAGATCGCAGCAGCATTCATGCCAGCCTGCGCGCGGGCCACGCGTCCGCCTTCCGCAGTCGAGCGCCCGCATCCGTCACGAGGATCCCGATGAAGCCCACCGCCCTGATCGCATGTGCACTGACTGTTTGCGGACTTGCCGGCCTGCCCCAAAACAGCGCGCAGGCCCAGCAGGCCAGCGACCACAAGGTGCTGCGCTATGCCTTTCCGGTTGCAGAAACCGGCTTCGATCCAGTGGTGCTGTCCGACCTGTACTCGCGCAACATCACCGCGGTGATCTTCGACGCGCCACTGGAGTTCGCGTTTCTGGAACGGCCTGCGCTCATGCGGCCCAACACCGCGGCAGAGATGCCCACGATCTCTGAGGACTTCACCACCTTCACGTTCAAGATCAAGCCCGGCATTTACTTTGCCGACGACCCGGCGTTCAAGGGCAGCAAGCGCGAGCTGGTCGCCGCCGACTACGTGTATTCGCTGAAGCGCCATTACGACCCGCAGTGGAAGAGTCCCAACCTCTACATCCTCGAGAACGCGAAGATCCTCGGACTGTCGGAGTTGCGCAAGAAGGGCATGGATCGGAAGCGGCCTTTCGACTACGACTCTGTGGTCGAGGGGCTCAGAACCCTGGACCGCTACACCTTCCAGATCAAGCTCGCAGGCCCCGACCCGCGCTTCGTCTTGCAGATGACCGACGGCTCGGTGTTCGGCGCGATGGCGCGAGAGGTGGTGGAGTTCTACGGCGACAAGATCGCCGAACACCCGGTGGGTACCGGCCCGTACAAGCTGTCGGCCTGGAAGCGCAGCTCACGCATCACGCTCGTCAAGAACCCGAACTACCGCGAGGTGCTCTACAACGAGACCGCACCGGCCAACAACCCGCAACTGGCCGCGCAGGTGGCGAAGTTGCAAGGCAAGCGCCTGCCGATGATCGACGAGGTCCAGGTTTCGATCATCGAAGAAGCGCAGCCGCGCTGGCTGAGCTTTCTGAACGAAGAGCAGGACCTGATCGAGCAGGTGCCGGCCGAGTTTTCGACCGTGGCTTTCCCGAACAACAAGCTGGCGCCGAACCTGGCCAAGAAAGGCATCCGCATGGTGCGCTATGCACGTTCGGATGTGGCGGTGAGCTACTTCGGCATGGAGAACGCAGTGGTCGGCGGATACACGCCCGAGAAGGTGGCGCTGCGGCGCGCGATCGCCTTGGCAACGGACATCGACCGAGAGATCCGGATCGTGCGTCGCGGCCAGGCAATTCCGTCACAAGGCCCGATCTCGCCCGAGGTGTTCGGCTACGACCCGAACTTCAAGTCCGAGATGAGCGACTACGACGTCGGCCGCGCCAAGGCACTGTTGGACCTCTATGGTTATGTCGACACCAACGGCGACGGCTGGCGCCAACTGCCCGACGGCAAGCCGCTGCTGATCGAATACACCACCCAACCCGATCAGACCAGCCGCCAATTGGTCGAGCTGTGGCAAAAGAACCTGAAAGCGGTCGGCATCCGGATCGAATTCAAGACCGCCAAATGGCCGGAAAACCTCAAGAGCTCGCGTGCCGGCAAGTTGATGATGTGGGGCGTGGGCTGGACCACTTCCCTTCCCGATGGCGACACCTTCCTGGCGCTGGGTTACGGCCCCAACAAGGGCGGTGCCAACCATGCGCGCTTCGACTTGCCGGCGTTCAATGCGCTGTACGAGCAGCAGAAGGTGATTCCCGATGGTCCCGAGCGGCTCAAGCTGATGCAGGATGCCGCCAAACTGATGGTGGCGTACATGCCTTACAAGGTGCACGTGCACCGCCTGGGCACCGATCTGGCGCAACCCTGGGTCCAGGGCTACACCCGCAACCTGGCGGTGCGCGACTTCTGGAAATACATCGACATCGACCTGCAGACCTTGCGCGAGAAGGGCGGGGCGTCGCAGTAGGTTCTGCCGCAGCACCGCGCAGATGCGACGCCGGCCGCTGATCGTCGCCGGCTCCGCGGCGCTGGCTGCGCTCGCAGGGGTTGCTGGAATTGCCCGCCCGAGCAGATCGGCGACGGGCGCGCCGGGCAAGCGTGGCAGCGCCGACACCCGCACGCTGCGCATCGTTTTCTCGTCACCCGAGACCACGCTCGACCCGCCGCAGACCCAGCCCGGCATTTTGTTCAGCGACCACCCAGCCTTTGGAGGCAGCCCACGCGAACTGGTCGCGGCCGACTATGTCTATGCGTTGAAGCGCTTCTACGACCCGCGCTGGAAGTCGGCCGACCTGTACATCTTCGAGTCGCTGAAGCTGCCCGGTTTGTCTGAATTGCGCCAACGCGCGGTGCAGGCGAAGCAACCCTTCGACTACGACACCGAAGTCGAAGGCGTGCGCGCAGTGGACCGCCACACGCTGCGCATCACCCTCGGCGTGGCCGACCCACGCTTCGTCTACCAGCTGGCGAGCGCCGGGCTGCTGGGCGCGGTGGCGCGCGAGGTGGTCGACTTTCACGGTGACGACATCGGCGCGCACCCGGTGGGCACGGGCGCGTTCAGGCTCAAGAGCTGGCGCCGGGCTTCGCAAATCGAATTGGTGCGCTCGCCCACCTGGCGCGGCGACAGCTACCGCGGCACGCCGGCCGATGACCCGGTCGCACAGCAAGTTGCTGCGCAACTGCGCGACCAGCCGCTGCCGCGCGTGGACCATGTGGTGGTCGAGATCGTCGAAGAAAGCCAGCCGCGCTGGTTGTCGTTTCTGAACGGCAGCTACGAATGGCTGCTGGTGCCTGGGCCGTTTCGTGCCCAAGCAGCGCCGGGCGGTGAGCTGGCGCCCTACCTGGCCAAACGCGGCATGCGGCTGCAAGCCGAGCTGGAGGCTGCAATCGCGATGAGCTTCTTCTACATGGAGCACCCGCTGGTGGGCGGCTACACCCCCGCGAAAGTGGCGCTGCGGCGTGCCATCGGCCTGGCCTTCGACGGCAGCGCCTACATCCGCAACGTGCTGGGCGGCTACGCGCTGCCGGCGCAGTCGACGATGGCGCCTTTCGCCAGCGGCTACGACGCGGCCTACAAAAGCGAGATGAGCGACCACGACCCGGCACGCGCCAAGGCGCTGCTGGACCTGTACGGCTACATCGACCGCAATGGCGACGGCTGGCGCGAACCGCGGAGGCCAACGACCCGCGCTTTGCGTTGCCGGCTTTCGATCGCTTGTTCGAGCGCCAGCGCGAGTTGCCCGAAGGCGCCGAACGCGCAGCGCTGATGCGGCGTGCGCAGAACCTGCTGGTGGCGTACATGCCCTATAAGGTTCATGCCCATCCGCAGTCGCTGACGTTGGTGCAACCCTGGACGACCGGCTCTTGGCGGCATCCGTTCATGCGGGCTGTGTGGCGCTTTGTGGCGGTGGATGGTTCATCGACGGGTTGATGGTTCATCGACCGGTTGACGGGTCGGTGTTGGTGGCGAGCAAAGCCGCGTCCGGGCAGGCCTGCGCGCGCTGCCCTGGCGTTCTCGCCTGAACGGCTCGAATGCCCTGCGCTCTACGGCTCCGTGGCCCCGTTGCGAAACTCGCTGCGCTCACCTTCGGTTCGCTCCACTCAGACACCCGCAACGAGTCAGTTCTTGATGCGCGCTGCGGCCTGCCCGGACGCGGCTTAGCGACCACTGTCGGTAGCATGCTTAAAAAGGGCGCGCGACTAATCTTACTGTGTCAGTAAAATCAAGGCATTATCGAAGCTTCTTCATTCTTCACTTGAGGAACGATGGGTGCAAGCGAACGCTTTGACTGTTATCTGGACCACTTGTCTGAAGGACTGGGGCATTTGGATCGTCACGCAGGACTCAAGGGCTATTGCACGGGGTTGATGCTTCCGCTGTCACGCAAGAGCGTAGAACCAATGGCTGCTCGTGTCGATCCGCTGCACGCGAGCGCTCGACATCAGTCGTTGCATCATTTCGTGGCCAAGGCCGAGTGGTCCGATTCGGAGTTGCTGCGCCGAGTCTGCCAATGGGCCGTACCGCAGATGGATTTCAGCCAAGGCGGCTGGTGGATCATCGACGACACCGGGTTCCCGAAGAAGGGCAAGCACTCGGTAGGTGTGGCGCGTCAGTACTGCGGGATGCTGGGCAAGCAGGACAACTGCCAAGTTGTAGTGAGCGTGTCACTGGCATGCGATCAAGGCAGCATCCCGGTGGCCTGGCAGCTTTATCTGCCCGAGGATTGGGCCACGGACCCGGCGCGACGACAGCAAACCGGTGTGCCTGAGGAGTTGGGCTTCGCCACGAAGACGCAGATCGCCCTGGCGCAATTGCGCACCCTGCTGGCTGAGGGGGCACCGCACCATTGCGTATTGGCCGACGCCGGCTACGGCGTAGACACTGCGTTCCGCCAAGCGCTCAGCGACATGGGGCTGCAGTACGCCGTGGGCGTGACCTCGGCGGTCGTGGTCTGGCCGCCAGGGGTTGAGCCGCTGCCGCCGAAGCGCTACAGCGGCAAAGGCCGTCCGCCGGTGATGCCCCGGCGCACCGCCCGGCTGCAACCGGTGAGTGTCAAGGCACTGGCCCTGTCGTTGCCCGCAGAGGCGTTCCGCACGATCAGTTGGCGACAGGGCACCAACGAGCCGCTCAGCGGTCGCTTCGCCGCGCTGCGCGTGCGACACGCCGGCGGCAACGCTGGCAAGGCGCGACTGCGCCCCGTCCAGTGGCTGCTCGTCGAATGGCCCGTGAACCAGACGGAGCCAAGCAAATACATCCTGTCGACGCTTCCCGAAGACACGCCGATCAACGAACTGGTCGGCGCTGCATATCAGCGCTGGCGAATCGAGCGCGACTACCAAGAACTGAAGCAGGAATTCGGGCTCGGGCACTACGAAGGCCGCGGGTGGCGAGGATTCCACCACCACGCAAGTCTGAGCATCGCGGCCTACGCCTTCCTGATGACAGAACGACTCATCGCCGACAAGCCAGTCGGCGGTAAAAAAAACTTCATCGAACGCAAAGTACCTGCCATTCCTACGAATTACATCCCCCGCGGCAGTCCTGCGCGCGCAGCGGCACGTGGAGCATTCGATCACGTCACTTCGCCACCAACTCAGCTACGCGCTGATAGCGCGCCTGGGGCAATGCCCATGCTGCGGCAGAGCAAGCGAAAAGCTATTTTTGTGACACAGTAAGACTAAAGGACCTTCTCGCCGCGCCCGTGCCACACCCCCACCCCCACCCCCCACCCACCGGCGCTGGCAACGCGGCCGGGTACC
>JBBSPW010000066.1:0-17355 GCA_038258365.1 Burkholderiales bacterium
TTCGGCATCGACGCCGATGCGCGCGGCAACGCCCGCGCCGGCACCGACGACGGCAGCGGCTACCGAAGCTCGGTCGATGGCGTGTTCGTGGCCGGCGACATGCGGCGCGGCCAGAGTCTGGTGGTGTGGGCGATCCGCGAAGGCCGCCAAGCGGCCCGCGCGGTGGACGCGCACCTGATGGGAGCCAGCACCCTGCCGCGTTGATCGGTGCAAACCCTCGGGTTTTAGGGCTGCGTGCGAGAATCTTTGCAACTCAGTCACATCGCCGGGGCCATGGCTGCCGGCGATTCCACGTTTGTCAACCGACACCTTCATCGAAATCGATCACGTCACCTTCGGCTACGACGTCAGCCGTGTGATCCTCGACGACATCTCACTGAAGTTTCAGCGCAACAAGGTCACCGCCATCCTGGGCGGATCGGGCTGCGGCAAGACCACCCTGCTGCGTTTGATCGGGGGCGTGTACCGCGCCAACAGTGGCCGCGTGTTGATTGATGGTGAATCGATCCGTTCCCGCGACAAGGAACAGATGTACGCGCTGCGGCGCCGCATGGGCATGCTGTTCCAGTTCGGCGCCTTGTTCACCGATCTGACGGTGTTCGAGAATGTGGCCTTTCCGCTGCGCGAGCACACCGAGTTGCCCGAAGACATGATCCGCGACCTGGTGCTGATGAAGCTCAATGCGGTGGGTTTGCGCGGGGCTGCTCACCTGCGCATTTCCGAAGTGTCGGGCGGCATGGCGCGGCGGATCGCGCTGGCCCGTGCGATCGCGCTCGACCCGGAGCTGATCATGTACGACGAGCCCTTCGCGGGGCTGGACCTGATCAGCATGGGCGTGGCGGCCAAGTTGATCCGCACCCTCAACGACACGACCGGGGCGACCTCGCTGGTGGTCTCGCACGATGTGCCCGAATGCATGGCGATCAGCGATTACGTGGTGCTGATGGCTGCGCCGGGACGCATCGTCGCCCAGGGCACGCCTGACGAGTTGATGAATTCCACCGACCCCGAGACGCGCCAGTTCGTGCTCGGCGAGCCCGATGGACCGGTCAAGTTTCACTATCCCGCGCCCTCGCTGGCGGTGGATTTCGGGATGGAAGCCGCATGAGCGGACCGCCTACAGCACCGAAACCCGTCGCGGCACCCGGCGCGTCGTCGCGCGCACCTGTTGTGGCCGATGTCAAACCGTCGGCGTCACCGGACCCCGCCGATGGTCGCAACCCGCTGCAGCGTCTGGGTGCGTTGACCCTGGTGCAATTTCGCGGCTGGGGCCGGGCCACCTTCTTTTGCTTCGACCTGCTGCGCTCGGTGCCCGCCTCACTGCGCCGCTTCGGGCTGGTGGTGACGCAGATTCATGCCATCGGCAACCGCTCGCTGGTCATCATCCTGGCGTCCGGCTTGGCGGTGGGCTTTGTGCTGGCACTGCAGATGTATTACGCGTTGCTGCCCTACGGAGCGACAGAAACGCTGGGGCTGATCGTTAATTTGTCGCTGGTGCGCGAGTTGGGGCCGGTGGTGACCGGGCTGCTGTTCGCCGGGCGCGCCGGAACCTCGTTGACCGCTGAGATCGGGCTCATGAAAGCCGGCGAGCAATTGGCGGCGATGGAGATGATGGCGATCGACCCGAAGGTGCGGGTGCTCGCACCGCGCTTCATCGGCGGGGTGGTCTCGATGCCTCTGCTGGCGATCCTGTTCTCGGCTGTCGGCATCCTTGGCGCCTGGGTGGTGGCGGTGTTGCTGATCGGGGTCGACGCCGGCAACTTCTGGTCGATCATGGAAAACAACGTCGATGTGCAGCGCGACATCGGCAACGGACTCGTCAAGGCACTGGTGTTCGGCATCGCCTGTACCACCGTAGCCCTGTACCGAGGCTACGAAGCCGAAGCCACGCCCGAAGGCGTGGCCTACGCCACCACCCGCACGGTCGTGATCTCTTCGCTGTGGGTGTTGGGCATGGACTTCATCCTCACCGCGCTGATGTTCTCGACCCGCTGAGGGCAGCGAGAAGCGCAATGGACAACGCGAAACGAAAGAGAACCCATCATGAACAAACGCGTCATTGAAACGATGGTCGGCGGCTTTGTGCTGCTCGGCCTGCTGGGACTGGTTTTCCTGGCCGTGAAGACAGCCAACCGGGGTGCCGTGGGCGGCGGCGACACCTATGAAATCAGCGCCCGCTTCGACAACATCGGCGGTCTCAAGACGCGCGCGCCGGTGCGCGCCGCCGGGGTGTTGGTGGGCCGCGTCACCAGCATCTCGCTGGACCCGAAACTGTTTCAGGGCCTGGTGACGATGGAGGTCCAGCGCCGCTACCAGTTTCCGGCGGACAGCTCGGCCAAGATCCTGACAGCCGGCTTGCTCGGCGACCAATACGTCGGCTTGTCCGCCGGCGGAGACGACAAGGACCTCGCACCTGGCGCCACGATCGCACAAACCCAATCGGCGGTGGTGCTCGAAAACCTGATCGGCCAGTTTCTGACCGGCAAGGCCGACCCGGTGCCGGCCGATGCCGCGCCAGCCGATCCGGCAACCGCAGGGGTGCCGAAATGAGCCGCGCCGAGTGGGCGAACCGGCTGGCGCTGGCTTGCGCGGCCAGCGCCGTCCTGGGGTTGACCGGCTGCGCCACGACTGGCGCGGGCGGCGCGGTCGGCGCAGGCGGCAGCAGTGGCGCTTCGGCACCGACTGCGGCAACCAACCCGGTCGACCCTTGGGAAAGCTGGAACCGCAAGGTCTACAGCTTCAACGACGCCATCGACCGTGCGGTGCTGAAACCCGTGGCCGAAACCTACCGCGATGTGGTTCCGAAGCTGGTGCGCACTGGGGTCGACAATTTTTTCGGCAATCTCTACGACGTCTGGTCCGCCGCCAATCAGTTTGCCCAGTTCAAGGGCCAGTACGGCTTCGAGATGGGCATGCGGGTGCTGACCAACACCTTCTTCGGCCTGGGCGGGGTGCTGGACCCGGCCACCGAGATGGGTCTGGTGCGGCGTTCCGAAGACTTCGGCCAGACACTGGGGCGTTGGGGTGTGGGCAGTGGCCCGTTTGTGGTGTTGCCCTTGCTGGGACCCTCCACCGTGCGCGACACCGGTGGCTTGGTGGTCGACCGCGTGGCATCACCTTCGCGTCTGGCCGACAGCACCGGTGGTTCGCTGGCGGTGACCGGGGCCGAACTGGTCAACGTGCGCGCCGGCTTGCTGGAAACCACCGGCTTGGTCGACGATGTGGCGCTGGACCGCTACAGCTTCATTCGGGATGGCTACCTGGCTTCGCGCCGCAATGCGGTCTACGACGGCGCACCGCCGGCCGAAGCCTTCGACTATGGCCTCGACGATCCGGCTGAGGCTGCTGTCCAGGCCGTGCCGGGTCGGGCGCCCGCGCTGCTCGCGCCGGCCGCCAAGGACAAGCCGGTGTCCGACAGACCGGCGGGCGACAAAGCTTTACCTTCGGCGCGACCCGGATCGGCCCCCCGGCCGTGAACCCGAACCCGCCCCCGGGCGTTGTTGCGCAGTGGTTGCCGACGGCAGCCCCTTCGCGACTCGACTGAAAGGAAATGACTCAAATGATCAACCGACCGCTCAACCCCCTGGCCGTGGCGCTGGCTTTCGCGCTGCCGATGGCGGCACACGTGTCTGTCTATGCCGAAACCGCGCCAGACGCGCTGGTCAAGCGCATTTCCAGCGACGTGCTGGATGCCGCCAAGGCCGACAAGTCGATCCAGGCCGGCGACACCAACCGCATCACGCAATTGGTCGACACCAAGGTGATGCCCAGCGTCAACTTCGAGGTCGCCACGCGTTCTGCAGTCGGCCCGGCATGGCGCGGTGCCAGCCCCGAACAGCGCAGCCAGCTGATGGCCGAATTCAAGACCTTGTTGTTGCGCCTGTACTCCGGCGCGCTGTCGCAGGTGGGCGACCAGACCGTGAATGTCACCAAGACCGTGCCGGCCGGCAACGACCAGGTGGTGGTGCAAACCGAGGTGCGCGGCTCGGGTGAGCCGATCAAGCTCGACTACCGGTTGCTCAAGGGCGGTGCCGACTGGAAGATCATCGATGTCAATGTCGGTGGCATCTGGCTGGTGCAGAACTACCGCTCCCAGTTCGCCGGCGAGATCACAAAAGGCGGGGTCGATGGTCTGATCAAGACGATGGCCGAGCGCAACAAGGCTTCGGCCAAGTCTTGAGCAGCATGGCGTGATGAAGCTGCCTGACGACGCCAGCATCGAGCATGTGACCGAGCTGGCTGCGAAACTGCCGCAGTCACTGGAGGCCAGCGACGGCGTCTGGCAAATCGACGCATCGGACCTGAAAGCTTTCGACAGCTCGACCATCGCGTTGTTGCTGCAGGCCAAGCGCCTGGCGCGTGCAGCCGGGCGCGAGATCGAAATCGTCGGGGTGCCGCCGATGCTGTCGCAGCTGGCCAAGCTCTATGGCATCGGCGACTTGCTGCCTGCACTTTCCAAGGTCACCGAGCCCCCCGCGACAGTTTGATCCGCCGCCGATCCGGCAGCAAGAAGCGCCTGCTCCAAATCGGCGATCAGGTCGTCGGCGTGCTCGATACCCACCGACAGGCGCAGCAAATCGGCAGGCGCGGGCGTACCGACGCCTTCGACACTGGCGCGGTGTTCGATCAGGCTTTCGGTGCCACCCAGCGAGGTGGCACGCTTCCAGATTCTGGTGTGGGCCGCGGTGGCGATGGCCGCGGCTTCGCCCGCAGCGAGCTCACCGTCAGCGCTCGCTGAGCCGCGCACGCGAATCGACAACATGCCGCCGAATCCACCCTGCATCTGCGCAGCGGCCACCGCATGGCCCTGGCAAGCCGCAAGTCCCGGATAGAGCACCTGAACCACTCGGGGATGGCCGTCGAAGTGCTGCGCGATCTGCATTGCCGACGCGCAAGCCGCACGCACCCTAAGGTGCAGGGTGCGCATGCCGCGCAGCAGCAGCCAGGCCTCGAACGATCCCAATGTGCCGCCGACCTGCGCGCGCACCTTGCGCACCCGCTGCCAGTGTTCGTTGTCCGTACGGGTGACGAGGGCACCGGCGATCAGATCCGAATGGCCGTTCAGGTACTTGGTCGCGGCATGCATCACGATGTCGGCACCCAAGCCCAACGGCTGCGACAACAGCGGCGTGGCCACGGTCGAATCCACCGCCAACAGCGCGCCGGCGCCGTGCGCCAGTCGGGCAGTGGCGGCGATGTCGGTGATGGTCCACAGCGGGTTGGCGGGGGTCTCGATCCACACCAGCTTGGTCTTGCCGGGGCGCAACGCCGCCTGCACGGCTTCGGGGCGGGTCATCTCGATCAGCTCCACCTCCAGACCCCAGCCAACCGCAAAGGTCATCAACCAGTTGCGCAGTGACCAGTACATGACCTTCGGCGCCAGCACATGGTCGCCGGGCGACAGGGCCTGAAACACCGCGGTCGCGGCCGCCATGCCGCTGCTGAACAGCAGCGCCTGATGACCGTGTTCCAGCGCACACAGCACCGCTTCGGGCTGGTCGAAAGCAGGGTTGTCTGCCCGGGCATAGACGCGCCCGCTGCGGTAGCCGTTGTCGGCGTCGCGCAAGTAGGTGGTGGAGACATGGATCGGCGGGATCACCGCACGCGTGGCTTCGTCGGTCCAGCCGAGCGCCTGGGCGGCGATGGTGTCGGGATGCAGGTCGGTGGGTGGGGTCATGGTTCAGCGTTGGTAAGCCCCGGGCGACCACTGGGTGCGCCCCGGCTGCAAAGCCTGCGTGCCCACCGGCCACTGGAATTCGGCGGTGGGCGCCAGGTCCGAGCCCTCGATGTTGCGGGGGTCGACACCCGAGTGGCGCCAGAACGAATCGACTGGCAACTCGAAAGCATAGGTGTCGGCGTCGACCAGCATGCGGCGCAGCGCATGGCGGTTGCCCTCGAAGGTGCCGGACGCGCCCATCCAGAACACCCCCGGTCCGACCAACAGGTTGTTGATGGCCAGCACCCCGGGCGGCGACCGCAACCGGTCACCGAAAACGCGCAGGAACCACGCCGGTGTCCAGGCATAGTTGATGAAGGTGTTGTGCACCACGCGCAACCGGTTCAACGGCCAGTTGCCGCCTTCGGTGCCATAGGCCAGCACCACCCGGTTCTGGCTGTCGGCCCCCTGTCCGATCACGTTGCCGATCACCGTGGCATCGCCGCCGGCTGCGATCTCTATCTCGTACGACGCACCACCGCGCTGACCATCGTGGATGAAGTTGTAGCCAATGAAGGTTTCGCGCGCCCGCGACTTGATCAGGTGGCCCTCGAAGCCCTGCTGAAAACGGCTGCCGGTGATGCTGAGCTTGCCGATGCGGCCGATGTTGAGCAGGTGGTACAGCCCGCCCACGACTTTCGGCGCCAACCCGAACACGCTGGCTTCGATCTGCAGTTCGGCTGCAGGGTCGTTGGTGCTCATGATCCCGTGTTCGTTGTCGAAGAATGTGCTGTTGCGAACGTTCAGCCGGCCGCCTTCCTGGCGCAACCCGGCACCGCTGCCGTTGCTGGCGCGGGCACCGCGGAATTCGATCCGTTCGACGGTGATGTCGCCACCGCGCACCGTCCACAAGGCCGAGACCGACCCCGGCTTCGGGTCGCCGAACACCACCGCTGGCTTGCCCTCGGCCGGACCCCGCAGCGTCAGCCGCCGCTGGTCCAGCAGCAGGACACCGGTGTAGATGCCCGACAGCAACTCGATGGTGTCGCCATCGGCGGCCTTGGCCACTGCCGCAACCAACGACAGCGGCACGCCTTGGGGGCTGACGATCAAGGTTTCGGCTGCGGTGGTCTGCGCCAGCCAGCCGATCAGCATGCCCACCAGCGCGCGTCGCATCCACAGCGCTGCGTGGGCACATGTTCTCGTCTTCGAATCGTCCACTCGCCCCATCATCGGTTGATGCACCCGCTTGTTCCGGCCGCTCGATTCGGCCGCCGCGAGTATCGCTGCAAGACCGCTCTCGGCAGGTGCCATCTGCAACCGCTGGCGGCACGGCCTGGACATCCGGCCAACCCTGGCTTACAGCGGCAGGCGCACGCGGCCGCCACGCCAGCGCAGCACCGCGCTTTGGCGTTCGATCCGCTCCAGGGTCACGCCGGTTGCAACGCTGCCGCCTTCGCGCACCACCTGCCCGTCCAGGATCACGAATCGGCTGGCCGGACTTTCGGACCAGATCACCCCACCCACCGACAGCGCTGGCAGCTCGCGGCGCTGCGCGGGCGGGAGTTGCGCCAACAGCACCGGGTCGGGCTCGGCAGCCGAAGCGCCTGGAGCCGAACGCGCGGGCGGCGTCACCACCACTCCGCCGAAGACAGGCGCCGGCGCCGGAGTAGCAGCCGGTGCCGGCAGCCTGGCCGGTGCGTCGGCAAGCCTGGGCGGCGGCGCTTCGTCTCGACCCTGCTGCTGCTGCGCCACCTGCACCGTCGGCGGTGGGGTCACTGGCAGCGCCGGTGGTGGAGCGGAGACGACGACTGGCATCCGCAGCGGCGCTGATGCAGGCACTTGCTGCGGCGCCGCGGGCCCGGCCACTGCCGAAGTCGGGGGCGGCAGGAACGCCACCGTCGGCGGACCCGCGGGCCGCTCGGGAGCACCGCGCCCCGCCCACACCCCCACCGCCACCAGCAAACCGACCGCGAGCCCGCCGCCGAGCCCGAACACCAGCCAGGCGGTGGGGCTAACGCGCGGAGCAGCAGCTGCGGTGCGACTCAACCCGGGCTGCGCCGCCAGTCCGGGCACCTGCCCGCGTTCACGTTCAGCTTGTGCGCGGCGCAGTGCATCGAGGATGTACGACATCAGCGCGCTCCCGGCTCGGGCCGGCTGCCAGCGGTCGAATCGGCAAGCCCTGCCAGGCGAGGTTCGGCCACGCCCGTGGCGCGGTTCAGCCGCATCACGGTCAGCGGGCCGGCCACCCCGTCCGGGCTCAGACCCTGGACGATCTGGAACGAAGCAATGCGTTCGCGCAGTGGCTGCTCGGCGCCGAAGCCGGCTTGGGCCAACTGCTGCGACAGCCAGCGGCGTTCCGCGTCTCGGTCAGCGGCGCGGTCTGGGCTGCGGTTGCCGGCGCCCGATCCTGGGGCTTGCAACCACAAGGTCGAGAAGTCGCCCCGCCACAGCCGCGCCAGCGCGGGCAGGCTGAGGCGGTGGCGGGTGTTGCCGACCTGCAGGGTGGCTTGCTCGCCATCCAGTCCGACCAGCACCACATGGCCCGCGGCACCCGTGGGGCCACGCAAGGTGACGATGCCCGGCCGAGCCAACAACCGCACCAGCGCGATCCCGCCGTCGTTGTCGCTGAAGCAGGCCAGCCCTGCCTGCGCCACTGCCGTGCAGGGGTCGCCTTCGCCGACTGCCACGTTCCAGTGCAAAGCGAGTTCTCGCCAGGCGGTGGCCTGGCTGCGGGGCGCTGCGGCCAGCAGCGATTGAATGTCGGTGTCGACATCGCTGGCGGCGCTGGCGGTGCTGGCGGTGCTGGCGTCGGACTCTGGTGCGGCGGGTGCGTCGGCGGTGCCAGCCGCGACCGAAGCGGGCGTCGCAACAGCCGATGGCGGACTTTCGCTGGCGACCGCATCCGGGGCCCGAGCCGGCTGCGCGTCCGGTGGACGCAGGCCGTTCATCACCAAAAGTCCCAGCGCCAGCCCGAGCAACAAGGCGCCACCGCACAGCATCGGCAGCGAATAGCGACTGCCGCCCCAGGTCACGCCGGCCGACCCGCCGGATCCCGCGCGGCGTCCGCCGACCTCTGCCGCGGCCTGGTCGACCATGCCCTTGTCGGCTTGCGCCTTGCCTTGGGCGTAGGCGCCCAGCAGCGCCCGATCGGCCAGCAGGTTGATGCGCCGCGGCACCCCGCCCGTGAGCCGGTGAATGCGCGCCAGTGCCGGCTCGCTGAACGGCAACCCCTTGCCAGGACCGGCCACCGACAGTCGATGGCGGATGTACTGCCCGGTTTCTTCCGCACTGAGCGCGCCGAGGTGAAAACGCGCCACCACGCGCTGCGCCAGTTGCTCCAGTCCGCTGCGCGACAGCATGTCGCGCAGTTCCGGCTGGCCGATCAAGACGATCTGCAGCAGCTTGCGCTCGGCGGTTTCCAGGTTGGTCAAGAGACGCAGCTGTTCCAGCACATCGGCCGACAGGCTTTGCGCTTCGTCGATCACGAGCACCGCGCGGCGACCTTCGGCATGCTTGCCGAGCAGGAAGGTGTTCAGCGCATCGACATGCGCTTTCATGCTGTGGCCATCGGCGGGCGGCGCGATGCCGAACTCGCCGCAGATGGTCTGCAGCAACTCGATCACCGTCAGCTTCGGGTTGACGATGTAGGCCAGGTCCACATGGGCCGGCAACTGCTCGATGAAGGCGCGGCAGACGGTGGTCTTGCCGGCGCCGATCTCGCCGGTCAGGAGCACAAAGCCGCCCCCGCCTTCCAGGCCATACAGCAGGTGGGCCAGCGCTTCGCGATGCTGGTCGCTCAGAAACAGAAAGCGCGGATCGGGCGCGATCGAGAACGGCTCCTGGCTCAGCCCGAAGAAGGGTGCATACATCGCGAAAGCATATCCGCCGCCCCGGCGGAGACGGCTGCGCCCCGGTCGCTGGCTCAGAGGCAGTGCGGCCGGCCGAAAAGTCGCACCCGATGCCGAGGCTGCCCGGCGCGGCGCGCTGCCCGCTCAGGTGCTCCAGATGCGGGGCGATTCGGCGGCCAGTGACCATGCGCAACCCCGCCACGCGGCACGCACCTGGCGCATCAGGTTCAGCGCCGGCTCGACCTGCGGCGCCAGCACACGCAGCACCACCACCCCCGGCTGCACGGCGGTGCCGCCAGCCAATCGGGCCAGGGGATGCGCTTGTGCCAGGCTGCGCGCCACATCGAGCAGCGCATCACGTCGGCGCGCGGCCAAAGCCGACCCGGCGCCGAACCACAGCGTGCCCAGCACCGACTGCCCGGCCCACCCGGCCGGGGACTGCAGCAGCAGCCGGTCGTTGGCAGCCACACGCGCCCGGTCGAGCCATCGGCTGGCACCCGGGGTCGGCCCCCAGACGCCGTCCAGCTGCAGATGCTGGGTGATGGCCGAGCACGGGGTGGAATCGGTGGGGTCGGTGCCGGCTGCAGCTGCGGCTGCGACTGATGCTGCGACTGCTGCTGCGACTGCGCCATCGCCATCGCTACCGCCATTGCTACCGCCATCGCCATCGGCATCGGCATCGCCGCGGTCGACGAACGGCTGCGCCGAAGCCGGCAATCCCAGCGCCAGCAGGTCCCAGCCGATCATCTCGGCACCGGCTGCAAGCGTCGCACGCACGCGGTTCAGGCCCAGACAGCCCGGGTGGGCAATGGTTTCCAGTGGCAGCCATTCCAACCGTGCACCCGCTGCCAGTCGCAGGTCGACCTGCTGGCTCGCCAGCACACCCTTGCTGCGGTAGTAACGCGTGGCGCCCGGGGTGGTCAGCAGCGCATGGGCGCCTTCGTCCACCTGCACCTGCAGGTGCAGGCGGTCGCCGCCCACCAGTCCGCCGGGCGGGTGCACCAGCACATGATGGCAAATGGCCGGGCCTTCGGGGTGCAATGGCTTGAGCACCCGCAGGGGCCCCACATGGCGGTCCTGCGCCACGCTGCGGCCTTTGCGCAGGGTGTAATGCAGTTCCAGCCGCGCCTGCCAGCCGCTGTCGCCGCCATCGGGCTCGATTCGGTTGTCTCCGCAGTCGTTGTCAGCCGAGCGGGCTGCGGCGCTGGTGTTCAAGCGCCCTGCGTGCCGCGGTGCGCCCAGCCGGTGGTACGGCGTTCGACGAAGCTGAAAAGCTCGTACATCGCCATCGCCATCGCGCCGATGGTCACGAGCCCGGCGAAGGCCAGCGGCATGCGCTGCTGGCTGCCGGCGGTTTGCATCAGGTAGCCGATGCCACTGTCGCCAGCGGTCATCTCGGCCAGCACGGTGCCGACGAAAGCCAGCGTGATGGCGATCTTCAGTGAGCCGTAGAAATACGGCATCGAGCGCGGCAAGCCGACCTTGATCAACACATCCCAGCGCTTGGCGCCCAGCACCCGCAGCACGTCTTCCAGTTCGGGCTCAAGCGTGGCCAGCCCGGTCGCGATGTTGACCGTGATCGGAAAGAAGCTGATCAGGAACGCCGTGAGGATGCCGGGGCCGAGTCCGATGCCGAACCACACCACCAGGATCGGCACCACCGCGGCCTTCGGCACCGCGTTGAAAGCCACCATCAGCGGGTACAGCGCGGTGTAGGCCAGGCGCGAAGAGCCGACCAGAAAGCCGAGCATCACCCCCACCACGATCGCCAGCCCAAAGCCCAGCATCGTGACCCAGAAGGTCTTCCACGCGGCCTCCAGCAACGGCCCCTGGAACTCGACGAACTGCTGGGCGATCTGCCACGGGCTCGGGAAGATGTACTCGGCGATGTCGAGCCCGGCAACGATCACCTGCCACAGCAGCAACACGGCCACCAGCACCACCAGCGGCGAGAAGCGCTCCATCGTCGGGGTGATCTTCATGGCGGTGCCGCCGCGCCCACGTGGCCGGTCATGCGCATCGCGCCGATGTGCCCGCGCAACTCGTGAACGATTTCGCCGAAGGCCGGGCTGTAGGTGATTTCCAGATCACGCGGGCGCGGCAATTCGATGGCTCGCTTGACCACGAAACGCCCCGGGCTCTTGCTCATCACATAGACCGTGTCGGCCAGGAACACGCTTTCACGAAGGTCGTGCGTCACCAGAATGACATTGAACTTCTGCGCGGCCTGCAGGTCGCGGAGGATGCACCACAGCTCTTCGCGGGTGAAGGCATCCAGCGCGCCGAAAGGTTCGTCCAGCAGCAGCATTTGCGGCTCGTGAACCAGCGCGCGGCAGATGCTGGCGCGCTGCTGCATGCCACCCGACAGCTGCCATGGGAACTTGTCGGCATAGCCATCGAGGCCGACGCTGGCCAGCAACGCACGCGCCTTGTCGGCATATTCGGCGCGCCGGGCGCGAAAGGTGGAGCGGTACGGCTCGACGATCTCCAGCGGCAGCAGCACGTTGTCGAGCGTGGTGCGCCAGGGCAGCAGGCTCGGCGCCTGAAACGCCATGCCGCTGATCTTCAAAGGGCCGACCACCGGCTCACCGCCGATCAGGATCCGGCCCTTGGTGGGCATCTTCAGCCCGGTGGTCAGCTTCATGAAGGTCGACTTGCCGCAGCCCGACGGTCCGACGATGGCGATGAAAGCACCGCGTTCGACCTGCAGGCTGATGTCTTCGACTGCGTACTGCCCGGCGCGTGCCAGCGTGTCGTTGTAGGCCAGCCAGACATGCTGGAAGTCGACAAACGGCGCTGCGCCGGCGCTGGCCGCGGGCGCTGGCCAATCGCGCAAGGCAGCGGCCTGGGCTGTCACTTCTTGGCGGGTGGCAGGATGTTCAGTTCGGCCTTCGGCGGCAGGAAACTGTCGTTCCAGACCAGCTTCGGATCGACCCGGGTCTTGGTGCCGAAGGCATCCGACACTTGCGAAGCCATCAGCGCCAGCCGGCCCGGCACCACCACGCCGAAGCCTTCGGCGCGCGCATCGGGGCTGGCCACCACCGCGTCGATCGCCAGCCGCAGGCGGCGCTTTTCGAGCTCGACATTGATGATGCCGTCGCGCGCCTTCACATAGTCGATCGCGGCATCCGGGTTGGCCATCACCTCCTTGGCGCCTTTGGTGAAGGCCGAAAGGAACGCCTTCACCGCTGCCGGGTTCTCGGCGATCAGTTTGGGGCTGGCGATGATCACGTTGCCGTACAGCTTCACGCCGTATTCCGGATACGGCAGCACCACGATGTCCGTGACCTTGATGCCACGCGCTTCCAGATTCAGGAGCGAGGTGAACGAGAACCCGGTGATGGCGTCGACATCGCCGCGCGACAGCATCGTCTCGCGCAGCGGCGGGTCCATGCTGACCCAGGTCACGGCGCCGACAGTGTTGGCCTTGGCGAAGATCGGAAACGCGCGCCGGCCGGCATCGAATCCGGGTGCGCCGAGCTTTTTCCCGGCCAGGTCGGCGGGCTTGGTGATGCCGCTCTTCTTCAACGCCAGCACTGCGGCCGGGGTGTTGTTGTAGACCACCATCACCGCCACCGGCTTGTTCGCCGCGTCGGGGTTGTTGGCATGGAATTCCATCAGCGCGGCCAGGTCGGCGAAGCCCATGTCGTAGACCCCGGACGCCACCCGGGTCACGGTGCCACCGCTGCCGTTGCCGGCGTCGATGGTCACGTCGAGTCCGGCTGCCTTGTAGTAGCCCTTGGTCTGCGCTGCCAGAAACAGCGCCGACGGACCCTCGAATCGCCAGTCGAGCTGGAACTTGATCGGGGTGCCTGCGGCTTGCGCCGAGGCAGAAAGTGGTGCGCAACTCAGTGCGGCCAGCACTAAAAAGGTGCGTCGGGCGAATGGGAGTGGGAGTTTCATCGGCAGTCTCTCGGTGGTTCGGCGGAATTCTGCAAGTTTCATGCTCGACGCCGAGGCATGGTTTGCACCCTGGCGGGGCACCCCGATCGAAGCGAATCCCCAGGCCGACCCGCATCCGGCACCGCCGAAGCTGGCGCCACAATGATCCGCATTTCAGCCCCGCGCCCCGCTCCCCATGCAGTCGCGCCAGAACAGGAGACAAGAAATGAACGGTCAGATGATGCAGATGCCGCTGCTGATCTCCAGCCTGATCACCCATGCCGAACGCCACCACGGCGAACGCGAGGTGGTCTCGCGGCGGGTCGAAGGCGACATCCACCGCACCACCTACCGCGAGCTCGCCAAGCGCTCGCGGCAACGGGCCAAGGCGCTGGTGGCACTGGGCGTGGGCGACAACGACCGCGTGGCCACCCTGGCCTGGAACGGCTACCGCCACATGGAGCTGTACTACGCGGTCAGCGGTTCAGGTGCGGTGCTGCACACCCTGAACCCGCGGCTGCACCCGGACCAGGTGGTCTACATCGCCGGTCATGCCGAAGACCAGGTGCTGTGCTTCGACATGAGCTTCTGGCCGCTGGTGAAGGCCGTGGCCGCGCACCTGAAGACCGTGCGCCATCTGGTGGCGATGACCGACGTGGCGCACATGCCCACCGACATCCCCGATGGGTTGAAGGTGCTCTGCTACGAGACCCTGGTCGAGGCCCAGAACGATGCCTACGACTGGCCCGTCTTCGACGAGAACCGCGCCAGCTCGCTCTGCTACACATCGGGCACCACTGGCAACCCGAAGGGCGTGCTGTACAGCCACCGCAGCACGGTGCTGCACACCTTCGCGATCGCCCTGCCCGACTCGTTGAACCTGTCGGCCAACGACACCGTGCTGCCGGTGGTACCGATGTTCCATGTCAATGCCTGGGGTCTGCCTTATGCGACCTGCATGGTGGGCGCGAAGATGGTCTTCCCCGGGCCGGGGCTGGATGGCAAGTCGCTGTACGAACTCTTCGAAGCCGAGCAGGTCACGGTGTCGGCTGGCGTGCCAACGGTGTGGCAGGGACTGCTGGCGCACCTGGATGCCGGCGGCTTGAAGTTCTCGTCGATGCGCCGCACGGTGATCGGTGGCTCGGCCTGCCCGCCGGCCATGCTGCGCCGCTTCGGCGATGCCTACGACGTGAAGGTGATGCATGCCTGGGGCATGACCGAGATGAGCCCGGTGGGCACCGCTTGCGCGCTGAAGCCCAAGCACCTGCAGCTGTCTGCGGAAGACAAGTACGCGGTGATGGCCAAACAGGGGCGGGTGGTCTACGGCGTCGACATGAAGGTGGTCGACGAGCAAGGCGCCGAGATCCCGTTCGGCAGCGAGACCTCGGGCGATGTGCTGGTGCGAGGGCCATGGATCGCGACGGGTTACTTCAAGAACGAAGGTGGCGACCCGCTGGTCCACGAGCCGAATGCCGACTGGTTTCCGACCGGCGACGTGGCCCGCATCGACGCCGACGGCTACATGCAGATCACCGACCGCAGCAAGGACGTGATCAAGAGCGGGGGCGAATGGATCGGCTCGATCGATCTGGAAAACATCGCGATGGCGCACCCTGCGGTGGCGATGGCGGCCTGCATCGCCGCGCACCACCCGAAGTGGGACGAACGCCCCTTGCTGGTGGTGGTGAAAAAGCCCGGCGCCGAACTGTCGCGCGACGAGGTGCTGGCCTTCTTCGAAGGCAAGATCGCCAAGTGGTGGACACCCGACGATGTGGTGTTCGTCGATGCGATTCCGCTCGGTGCCACTGGCAAGATGCAGAAGAACCGTCTGCGCGAGCAGTTCAGGGACCATGTGCTGCCGACGGCTTGAAGAGGCGCTGCAGGGCGGTGCCCCAGCGCCACCCGGCATGCAGTGCATGCATCGCTTCCACACTCAGCGGACTTTCTTGTCGCTCATCCGGGAAGGCTCGATGCGGATCAAGAGGGGGACAACAACGCCAGCGTCTCGTCGGCGATCTCCTGCTCTTCGTCGGTGGCGATCACGAACGCTGCGATGCGGCTGCCCGCAGCCTCGAAACGTTCTGCATGGCGTTGGTTGGCAGCCGTGTCGATGGCCAGCCCGAGCCATGCCAGGTGGCCACAGATGGCGGCGCGCAACGCTGCGTCGTGCTCGCCGATGCCGGCGGTGAAGACCAGCGCATCGAGCCCGCCGAGCGTGGTCGCCAGCCGCGCCACCTCTCCGGCGCAGCGCAACGCGAAGATCTGCAGCGCCATGCGCGCAGGCCCGTCGTCGCGCGCTCGCAGCGCCCGCACATCGGCACTGTGGCCGCTGATGCCGAGCAAGCCACTGCGGTGGTAGAGCATCTGCTCCAGTTCTGCCGCATCCATCCCCGACTGCCGCAGCAGATGCAGCAGTACACCCGGGTCGATGGCGCCGCAGCGAGTGCCCATCGGCACCCCATCCAGTACCGAGAAGCCCATGCTGGTTTCGATGCTGCGCCCGCCCTGCATCGCGCACAGGCTGGAGCCACTGCCCAGATGCCCCACCACCACCCGGCCGGCAGCCACATCGGCATGGTCGCGGGCCAGGCAGGTGGCGATGCGGGCATACGACAAGCCATGAAAGCCATAGCGGCGAATGCCGCTGTCGTACAGCTCACGCGGCAGCGCAAAGCGCCGCACCACTTCGGCCTGCCCGGCATGAAAGGCGGTGTCGAAAGAAGCCGTTTGTGCCAGCCCGGGGCGCAGCCGAGCCAGGGCATGGATCGGCTGCAGGCAGCGCGGCTGGTGCAGCGGCGCCAACGGCACCAGGTCCTGCAGCGTGGCCAGCAACGCCGCGTCCACACGCGCCGCCTGTCGGCCGTGCAGCCCGCCGTGCACCACCCGGTGGCCCGCACCGATCAGTCCCTGCAGGTATCCGCGCCCGCCCAGGGTCTGCAGCAACTCGACCACGGTGCCGTCCAGCGAGTCATCGGGCGGCGCATCCAGCATCCAACGGTCATCGCCAGCGCTGCCGCGCAACTGCGCCTGCAGCGGCTGCTGGTTCAGGTCGAGACTGACTCGGGCAACCGGGACGGCCCGGGGTCGGGTCGGAAGCGCAGCAGGGGCGTTGTCGATCTCGAACAAGCCGAGCTTGATCGACGACGACCCGGCATTGAAGGTCAGCAGGCGGGGTCGGTTCATGGCCGCATCCTCGGTGGACACGGCTCTGAGGGCAAGGGCCCGCTTCAAAGCCGAAACCTGAGCGTCGATTGCGCTTCGACGCCGTACGGCCATCTCCACACGCATCTGTATCTCAGCACGCTCGCACCCGGAACCGACGAATCGGCCATCGCGCGCATCGCGCGCCGTGCGCGGGCCGCCACTTCCACCACATGGTCGGCCAAACGCCGGTGCGGGTGCCGACGCGCCCCGCTCAACCGCCGCCGGCACAGCAGGCCCAGATCGGTGCGCACCCTGGATGTAGGGGCCGGCCCCGGTTGATCGCCCACCGGGGCGGGTGTTGGCAAAGTCACTGGAGTAAGGTCCACCCACCGATCTGCCCGCCACCCACCGGAAGCCGCCATGCCCCGATTTGCTGCCAATTTGTCGATGCTCTTCACCGAAGTGCCGATGCTGGACCGCTTTGAACGCGCAGCCCGCGCCGGCTTTTCTTCGGTCGAGATCCAGTTTCCCTACGAAGCCACTGCAGCAGAGGTCAAGAGCAAGCTGACCGCCAGTCGCTTGAAGATGGTGCTGCACAACCTGCCCGCCGGCGACTGGGCTGCCGGTGACCGCGGCATGGCGACGGACCCGAAGCGGGTCGACGAATTCCGGGCCGGGGTGCAAAAGGCGATCGAGTACGCCACCGTGCTGCAGGTGCCGCAACTGAATTGCCTGTGCGGCCTGGCGCCTGCCGGTGTGGCCGCGGACGCGATCCGCCGAACGGTGGTCGAGAACCTTCGCCATGCCGCCAAGGCGCTGAAA
>JBBSPW010000067.1:0-17346 GCA_038258365.1 Burkholderiales bacterium
CCGGCCTGGGACTGGTGATCGTGCACCAGCTGCTGCAGATCATGGGCGCGCAGATCGCGGTCGAGAGCACGCCCGGTGAAGGCAGTCGCTTCACGCTCCACTTCCCCGCGATAGAGCCGCCGCAAAGCGCTCCCCGGCCGCCGGATGCAATCGGCAGCGGGCACTCTGCTGCGCCCGTGGCGATGCACACCGGCGGCACCGTGCTGTATGTCGAAGACCATGCCCCGAACATCGATCTGGTGCGCGCCGTGTTGGCCCTGCGCCCGCAGATCCACCTGCTGACCGAAACCGATGGCGAAGCGGGTCTGGCGACGGCATTGCGCGAGCAGCCCGACCTGATCCTGCTGGATGTCAACCTGCCGAAGATGGACGGCTACGAGGTGCTGCGCCGCCTGCGCTTGTCCGAGCGCACCGCAGGCGTGCCCTGTGTGGCGCTGACCGCCAATGCGTCGGCCGGGGAGTCGGTGCGGGCGATCGAAGCCGGCTTCGCGGCCCATGTGGTCAAGCCGTTCGCGATCAAGGCGTTGCTGGCGCAGATCGACGCTTTGCTGGCGCCGCAGAGCGGCTGAAAAGCCTGCCGAGCCGGCGCCACATGCGCGGCGGGCAGCGGAAGCGCCCGCTATCGCCTAAAAACGCCGGTGCGACAGGGCTGGCAAATCCTTGCGCACTTGCGCGATGCGGCCGCTGTCCAGATCGGCCAGCACCACGCCGGCGCCGTCGGCTTCACGCACCGCCAGCACCTCGCCCCAGGGGTCGCAGATCAAGCTGTGACCCCAGGTGCGGCGGCCGTTGCCGTGCCGTCCGCCCTGGGCTGGCGCCAGCACATAGCACTGGTTTTCGACCGCCCGGGCGCGCAGCAGCAATTCCCAGTGCGCGCGGCCGGTGGTGTGGGTGAAGGCCGAGGGCACGCACAACAGGTCGCAAGGCGCTGCGCCCGGCTCGCCCATCAAGCGCCGGTACAGCTCCGGAAACCGCAGGTCGTAGCACACCGACAGCCCCACCCGCAGCGGGCCGGCCTGCAGCGTGACCGGAGCGCTTCCCGCCTGCAAGGTGCGGCCTTCGTCGTAGCGCTCACTGCCGTTGTCGTAGGCGAACAGGTGCAGCTTGTCGTAGTGCGCGGCTTCGCGGCCGTCGGGCGCAAACACGCAGCAGCGGTTCAGCACCCGTTGCGGCGCGGTGGGTGGGTCGCCATCCGCTTTCACCGGCAGCGTGCCGCCCACCAGCCAGATGCCATGCTGCCGCGCGCAATCCGACAGAAACTGCTGGATCGGACCGCTGCCGGGCATTTCGGCCAGCGCCAGCTTGTCGGTGTCGCGATGGCCGAGTGTGCAGAAGTACTCCGGCAACCCCACCAACTCGGCCCCGGCGTTGGCGGCGGCGGCGATGAGGTCGGCAGCGGCTTCGCGGTTGCCGGCCCAGTCCGGGGTCGAGACCATTTGCACGGCGGCGATCTTCATCGCGCATTGTGCGGCGCTGCGGGTCTTGTGAAGCAGCGCCGCAGCCGCCCCATAGCCGCTCTGCAGTCTCGGTGATCGAATCGCGGCTACCCTTGACGCGGGATTGAGGCGGAAGAAGATGGGGTGTCCACTGTCGTGGTTACACACCCATCGCGACGGGATGAGAACGAGAGGGAGCGAGATGGCGATCCAGAACCAGGACGCGCAACCCGGGATCGGTGCGGGGCTGCCAGGCGAATCCTTGCGCCCGGACGCCAACCACAGCCGCTTCGTGCAACGGGTTCGGCGCCGCTATGTCGAGGAGCGGCCGCTGCTGCCACCCGGTGCGCCCGATGGCGACGGCATCGACGCGCTGGTGCAGCGCCTGCAGCAACTTGAAGGCCGCGACCTGGGCTCTGCGATGCGCGTGGCGCGGCACCTGGTGGTGGAGCGTCTGGCGGTGCTGGATGTGGAGCAGGGCGCAGCGCTCGCCACCGTCACCCACTGCATGACCGCGCTGGCCGAGACCACGCTCAACCTCGCGTTGACGCAGGCCCAGAGCGAAGCCGATGCCCGCCACGGCCCGCCGCTCGGCGAAGACGGCTCGCGGCTCGATCTGTGGATCGTCGGCATGGGCAAGCTGGGTGCGCGGGAGCTGAATGTCTCGTCCGACATCGACCTTATTTATGTCTACGAGGAAGAAGGTCAGACCCATGGCGCGCGGCCGGTGTCGTTCCACGAATACTTCAGTTTCGTCGCCCGGCGCCTGCATGCGCTGATCGGCGAGACCACCGACGACGGCATCGTGTTCCGGGTCGATCTGGCCTTGCGCCCGCATGGCAGCTCCGGCCCGCCGGTCGTGAGCCTGGCGATGTTGGAAGGCTATCTGCAGGCCCAGGGCCGCGAGTGGGAGCGTTTCGCCTGGCTCAAGAGCCGCGTGGTGGCGCCGCGGGCGGTGGTGGGCAATGGCCGTGCGCTGGCGCTGCGGGCGCTGGTGACACCGTTCGTCTACCGCCGCTATCTGGACTACGGCGTGTTCGAAGGGCTGCGCCAGTTGCACCGCAAGGTGCGCGAAGAAGCTCAGCGCCGCGCTGCCGGCCGCCCCGAACGCGCCAACGATGTGAAGCTGTCGCGCGGGGGCATCCGCGAAATCGAGTTCATCGTGCAGTTGATGCTGGTGGTGCGCGGGGGCCAGTACCCGGAGATCCGCACCCGCAGCACGCTGCGCGCGCTGACCCGGCTGGTCGACCGAGGCTTGATGCCAGCCGACACCGCACGCGAGCTGGCCGATGCCTATGTGCTGCTGCGCCAGATCGAGCACCGCATCCAGTTTCTGGACGACCAGCAGACTCACCTGTTGCCCTCGTCTGACGACGACCTCAGCTGGATCGCGCGCAGCCTGGGTTTTCCGGGGCGCCCCGGCGCACCGGTGCTGCTGGCGCGGCTGGACGAAGCGCGCGAACGGGTGGCCGGCGAGTTCGATGCCTTGCTGCACGAAGGCCGAGGCCAGACCGCCGCCAGCAGCGGCTACCTGCGCGACGCCGAAAGCCCGAATGCGGACAGCGTTTGCGACCCAACCCCGGATTCCACCTCACCCGGCCCGCCCACCTGCCGCACCTGCGGTCCTGCCACCGGCCCGCTGCCGATCGACAGTGAAGCGCTGGCCCAGCGCCTGCCGCCGGCGCTGGCCGCGCGCGTTCGGCCCTGGGCGCAGGAATCGCGGGTGCAGTCTCTGCGCGACCAGGGTCGGATGCGGCTCGGCCGGCTGCTGCAGAAAACCGCCAGCCTGATCGAGGCGGGCGACTGCACCGAAGCGGCCGCGCTGCGCTTCATCGACTGGCTCGACCCGCTGATGCGGCGCGAGAGTTACCTTGCACTCTTGCTGGAGCGTCCCGAGGTGCTGCACCGCATGCTGCGCCTGCTGGGCATGGCGCGCTGGCCGATGCAGTACCTGATGCGCCACCCCGGCGTGATCGACGAGCTGGCCGACCAGCGCCTGCTGCTGCAGCGCTTCGACCGGGCCGCCTTCGATGCCGAACTGGCCGATCGCCTCGCCGCCTGGCAGCGCGCCGGTGAAGACGACGAAGAACAACTGCTGGACACGCTGCGGCGCGCCCACCATGCCGAAGTCTTCCGAACCTTGGTGCGCGATGTCGAATCCGCACTGACCACCGAGCAGGTGGCCGACGACCTCTCGGCACTGGCCGACGCGGTGCTGGACATCGCTTTGCGCTGGTGCTGGATGCGGCTGCGACCAACCGAGCACGCCGTTCCGGCGCTGGCGGTGGTCGCCTACGGCAAGCTCGGCGGCAAGGAACTGGGCTATGGCAGCGACCTCGACCTGGTGTTTGTCTACGACGATGCCGGCTCGCAGAGCCGCTCGGAGAACACATCACAGAACGACTCACCCAGCGACCGCTCCAGCGCCCAGGAAACTTACACCGCGCTGGTACGCCGGCTGATCAGCTGGCTGACCCTCACCACCGCCAGCGGCAGCTTGTTCGAGATCGACACCGCCTTGCGGCCCAATGGCAATTCGGGCTTGCTGGTCAGCAGCATCGACGCTTTCGACCGCTACCAGGTCGGCCGCGGCAACAACACCGCGTGGAGTTGGGAACACCAGGCGTTGACCCGCGCCCGCTGCTGTGCCGGAGACCTCGCGCTGGCAGCCCGCTTCGAGTCCACGCGGCGCAGCGTGCTGACCGCCATCCGCGACCCGCAACTGCTGCGCGACGAGGTGATCGCGATGCGCCAGAAGGTGCGCGAAGGTCGTCCCGTGCCGGCTGGCCGCTTCGATGTCAAGCACAGCCCGGGCGGCATGATCGATGTCGAATTCGCGGTGCAGGTGCTGGTGCTGACCGAAGCCCGCACACACGAGCCGCTGCTGGAGAACGCCGGCAACATCGCGCTGCTGCGCCGCGCCGAAGCCTGTGGATTGCTGCCCGACGGGGTCGGCCGCGGCGCCGCCGACGCTTACCGCACCCTGCGCCGCGCCCAGCATGCGGCGCGGCTGGACGAGCAGCCCACGCACTTCGACCCGGCAGGCTTCGAGGTCGCGCGACAGGCGGTGCTGTCGTTGTGGCGGGCGGTGTTCGGTTGATGGCCGCAGCGGGGGCGTCCGAAGCCGCTGCGGCCATCAAGTCGACCCGGTTTGCCGATGGCCAGGCGTGGCTGGCGCTGGCCGCGGTGTTGGGCGCGGGTGCAGGGGCCGCGTGGTGGCTGCCGAGCGCTGCGATCGACTGGCAACCGCAACGCGCGGCCGCCGAAGCCTGGCGCGCCTGGACCGCGGTCTTCGTGCATTGGAGCGGCGCACACCTGGCCGCCAACATCGCCGGTTTGCTGGTGGTGGCTGCGCTCGGCCGCAGTGCCAGGTTGCCCACTGCAGCGGCGCTCGCCTGGGCCGCTGCGTGGCCGCTGACGCACGTGCTGCTGTTGGTGATGCCGGCGCTGCAGCGCTATGGCGGACTCAGCGGCGTGCTGCATGCCGGCGTGGCGGTGGCCGCGCTCTGGCTGATGGTGCGCCGCCGCGGCGCGCCCCGCGCGATCGGCATCGCCATCGCCACAGGGCTGCTCGTCAAGCTGTTGCTGGAAGCCCCGTGGGGTGCCGCGCTGCGCCAGATCGAAGGCTGGGACATCGCGATCGCCCCTCTGGCCCATGCAACCGGCACCGTCGCCGGGCTGGTGTGTGCAAGCTTGGCGCTGGCGTGGCCGAGCCGCATGCGAACGCTCAAGCCGCGGGCCGATCTACCAGCCGGGCACTGACTTCTTTTCGGTAGCGGTTCAGCTCTTGCACGCTGGCAAAACTGCGCTCCAGCAGCAGGCTCAGGTTGTGCAGGATGCGGGCCACCACCTTGCCTTCCCAGGTGGCGTCGAACTGGATCTGCTTGTCCAGCCACTGCTCCAGCCATTCGGGATCGGGCAGGCGGCTCTGCACCGTGTCGCGCGGAAACAAGGCCGCATTCACATGCAGGTTGGTGGGGTGCAGCGCTTGCGCGGTGCGCCGGGCGCTGGCCATCAGCACGCCGATCTTCGCGAACGCGGCGCGGGCCTCGTCGCCCGACTTGTGCATCGCCCGCTTCATGTAGCGCAGGTAGGCGCCGCCGTGGCGGGCTTCGTCGCGGGCCAGGGTTTCGTAGATGGTCTTGATGACCGGCTCGGTGTGCCATTCGGCTGCGCGGCGGTACCAGTGGTTGAGCCGGATCTCGCCGCAGAAATGCATCATCAGTGTTTCCAGCGGCGGCGCTGGGTCGAACTCGAAACGCACCGCATGCAGCTCGGCCTCGGTGGGCACGAGTTCGGGGCGGAAGCGGCGCAGGTACTCCATCAACACCAGCGAGTGTTTCTGTTCCTCGAAGAACCAGACGCTCATGAAGGCGCTGAAATCACTGTCGCCGCGGTTGTCCCGCAGGAACATCTCGGTGGCCGGCAAAGCCGCCCATTCCGTGATGGCATTCATCTTGATGGTTTCGGCCTGCTCGTCGCTGAGGCGCGCTGCCTCGAAGCGTGCCCAGGGAATGTCGCTGTCCATGTTCCAGCGCACCGCTTCCAGTTGGCGGAACAACTCCGGATACAGCATCGGGCTCGCGGCTTCAGCTTGCCCGGGCAACGCTGCCGTCGAAGCGCGGGGTGTTGCGCGCGGGTTCGTCGGCTCGGTGATTGGGTCGGTGAGCGGCTGCATCCGAGCCATTCTAAGAAGCCCTGGCGTCTGGCGTCGGGTGGGGCGTTGGCTGCGCTGCAGCGCGGACATTCAACTTGGCGGCAGTGCTGCGATGACACGCTCGCGCCAGGCGGTCAATCGCTCGGCCAGCAGGGCGAATCCACCCGGCGCCCAGACGCCGTCGATCGGCCGGCGGTGCAGCACCGGCGCGCTGCCACCCGCCCACAACTCCACTGACAACGGCAGCCGGTTGCGCAATTCGGTCAAACCGTCGATGGTTTGCTGCGGGTCCATGCAACCGCTGAAGCTCAAACCCACGATGTCGGCGCCATAGGCTGCTGCGGCTTGCGCCAGATCCCAACCCGGGGTCTGCACACCGAGCGAGATGCAGGTGCATCCCTGCTGCGTCAGCATCGCTTCGGCCATCAGCAAGCCGAGCGCATGCGGCTCACCGGGCAGGCTGCTGAGCAGCACCCGCGGCCGCGGGTCGGACTGCGGTGTCGACAAGCTGGCAATCGCCTGGCGCATCACGGTTTGCAGCACCTCGGTGCAGGCATGCTCCTCGAAAACCGGCAGGTGCCCCCGCACCCAGGCTTCGCCTACCGCTGCGTTCAGCGGCGCGGCCACCTCAGCGATGAATTCTGCGACGCCCAGCACCTGCAAGCGTGATTGCAAGGCAGCGCGCAATGCCGCTGGACCTGAGGTTCGCAACAACGCCAGATGCTCCGAAACACCGGATGCCGACCGGCACTCCGCCGAGCGCACGAGGCACTGCAAGTCGGCCAGCGGGATCGACACGATGTCGCCGGGCAGATGCCCGCGGCCCAACAGATCCTTGATCAGGTCCAGCCGCTGCAGATCACCACTGGCATAGGCCCGGTCGCCGCGCGCGCTGCGATCGGGCAGTGGAAAGCCATAGCGCCTCCCCCAGCCTCGCAGCGTCTGTCGACTGAGCCCGGTGCTGCGCTCGACTTCGGCAAGCGTCAGGCGCCATTCCGGCACCGGATGCTCGGGTGACAACGGCGGGTTGCGTGGGCCGCTCATGGACGTTTCCCCTATCGAAGCCCAGATTGCGCCAAAACCGACTGGGCATGCAGGTTATTTGACGACCGTTGCGGAGGCGCAAATACCGTTTGGTCGCATAATTACCAATCAGTCTACATCTGCATTGCGCTTGCTGGCGTAGATGAGAAGGTAGCAAGGCCTGCTGGCGGCGGGGTCCACCCGTGAACCCGAGGCGGTTCGCGCTTCGCTCGCCGTCGACGCCCGCTCATTTGACACCATCAACACCGATCCCCACTCTCTCTTACGACGTCCCGACCCCTCGGCAATCCCATGCACAGCCCCGTTTCCGATCTGGCACAAGCGGCATCCCGTCTGCACGATGCGACCGGCTCTGCCATGTCTGCGGAACTTTCGTTCGGTGACGGGCTCACAGCAGCATCGTGGGCCGCTGGCCCGCACACTGCTTCGGCCCGCAGGCGCTGTGCCGCAACGGGCCGGGCACTGAAGGTTTATCTGTCGTGCGGACAGCCGGGTTTCCCGGCTGCAATCCCGGAGCGCTTCTCCTCCTCCTCCCTCCCTCCCTCGTTCGCTCCGGGGCGCCGCACGACAGTCTTTACTTCGGGATCGACACCCCGATCCACGCCATGAAGCGCGTGGCAGTGGTGGGTTCCGGCATCTCCGGATTGGCCGCCGCGCAAGCCCTGTCGCCATTCGCGCAAGTGACGCTGCTGGAAGCCGACAGCCGTTTCGGTGGCCATGCCCACACCGTCGATGTGACGCTGCCGGGCCCCGACGGCAAGCCGGTGACGCACGGGGTCGACACCGGCTTTCTGGTCTACAACGAGCGCACCTATCCGGAACTGGTGCAGCTGTTCAAGACCCATCATGTGGCCACCGCGCCGGCCGAGATGTCGTTTTCGGTCCAGTCGCGCGCCGACGGTCTGGAATGGAGCGGCAGCAACCTGGACGGCGTTTTCGCCCAGCGCCGCAACCTGGCCCGGCCGCGCTTCCTGGCGATGCTGGCTGCGGTGCTGCGCTTCAACCGACTGGCCACCACGCTGGCCGAGGCCGCGGAGCGCAGCGACCCGACGACCGACAGTGATCTGGCCGAGCCGATCGGCGACTTTCTGGACCGCCACGGCTTCAACGCCGATTTCCGCAACTGGTACCTGCTGCCGATGGTGGGCTGCATCTGGTCGTGCCCCACCGACCAGATGCTGCAGTTTCCGATCGCCACACTGATCCGCTTCTGCCACAACCACGGCTTGATCCGTGTCACCGGCCGCCCGCAATGGTTCACGGTGCGCGGTGGCTCGGCAAACTATGTAAGCAAGCTGCTGGCGCAGATCGGCGATGCTCGGCTCAACACCCCCGTGCGCAGCATCCGCCGCGTGCCGCCCGGCGCTGGACACGGTGGTGTGATGGTGGCCACCGACCAGGGCAGCGAGCGCTTCGACGAGGTCGTGCTGGCTTGCCACAGCGACCAGGCGCTGGCCCTGATGGCCGATGCCACCGTGGCCGAAACAGCGGTGCTGGGCGCCATCCGCACCCACGCGAACGTTGCCGTGTTGCACACCGACCCTTCGGTGCTGCCGCGTCGGCGCCGCGCCTGGGCCGCCTGGAACTACGCCCGCGCCGCCCACATCGGCCAGGAGCAGGCCGCTGTTTGTCTGCACTACCTCATCAACCGCCTGCAACCGTTGCCTTGGGCGCAGCCGGTGGTGGTATCGCTGAACCCCGACCCGGCCCACCCGCTCGACCCGGCCACCGTGATCGGCCGCTACAACTACGCGCACCCGGTGTTCGACGCCGCGGCGACCCAGGCGCAAGCGCAGCTGCCAGCGATCCAGGGAAATTCGCACCTGTGGTTCTGCGGCGCCTGGACGCGCTATGGCTTTCATGAGGACGGCCTGATGTCGGCACTGGCGGTGGTGCGGCAGTTGCGTGAACGTTGGCAGTCCGAAAGCGCGTTGCTGCATGCGGCATGACGGTGCATCGAGCATGCAGCGGCATGACAGCGAGCCCATGAACGCGGTGGCAGACGACAAGCCGAACATCGTCGCGGCACGTCCGCTGCTCGGTATCGGCACGGTTCGCCACCGCCGCCTGCGACCGAGCGACCATTCGTTCGCCTACCCGAGTTGCTTTCTGATGCTGCCGATGCGCAGCTTGCGCGCGCAACCGCACAGCGCGCTGCGGCGCAACCGCCGCGGCTTGCTGAGCTTTCATGACGCTGACCACGGTGATGGGCGCGGTGACGCGTTGGCCTGGCTGGAAAGCCTGCTCTCGAACGAAGGAATCCAGGACGCCGAGGGCGAGGTCTGGCTCCATACCTACCCGCGCGTGCTGGGACATGCCTTCAAGCCGGTCAGCTTCTGGTACTGCCACCGCAGTGACGACACGCTGGCCGCGGTGGTGGTGGAAGTCAACAACACCTTCGGCGAGCGCCACTGCTACCTGCTGGCCGGCCCCGATCTTGCTTTTGGCCGTGAATGCCGCGCTGCCAAGGTCTTTCATGTCTCGCCTTTCTGCCAGGTGCGCGGCAGCTACCGGTTTCGCTTCATGCGCACCGCGACGCGAACGGTGGCCCGCATCGACCACGATGACGAGTCCGGCGCCCTGTTGCAGACAAGCGTTTCGGGAGAACTGCAGCCGCTCACATTCGATGCTGCGCGCCGGGTTTTCTTCGGCATGCCCACGATGACCTTCGGCGTGATCGCGCGCATCCACTGGCAGGCGCTGAAGTTGTGGCTGAAAGGCGTGCCCTTTCGCAGCAAGCCCGAAGCGCCGCAGTCCTTCGTTTCGCGTTGAAGGCAGGTCCGCCGTGACGCCCCCGTTCCACCTCTTTCCCGTGCAGTCGAGCGCCCTCCGATGACCCCACCCGGCAGTCCCTCCTCCTCTACCACCACCGCCTCGTCCTTCGTCTTGCCACAGGCTGCGCCAACCAGTGCGCGCGCGGTGCTTCGCATCCTGGAGCAGTTGCAGGTCGGCAGCCTGGACCTTCAGTTGCCCGATGGCTCGCAACTGCATTTTGCAGCTCGCGGGTCGGTCATTTCCGCAGCCGAACCGCGAGCCGCACTGCGCCTGAACGACTGGAGCCTGTGCGCAGCGGTGCTCAAGAGCGGCGACATCGGATTCGCCGAAACCTGGATCGAAGGCGGCTGGACGAGCCCTGATCTGGTGGCCTTGCTGAAACTCTTCATCGCCAACCGCGAGGCGATGGAATCGGTGGTCTACGGCACCTGGTGGGGGTCGCTCGCCTACCGCATCAAGCACCTGCTGAACCGCAATTCGCGCCAGGGCAGCCGCAAGAACATCCATGCCCACTACGACATCGGCAACCCGTTCTACCGCTTGTGGCTGGACGAGACGATGAACTATTCCAGCGCGCTGTTCGAAGGTGACTTCGCCAAGCCTACCGCTGAAGCGCAACTGGCCAAGGTGCGCCGCGCGGTGCGCGAATGCGGGGTGCAACCCGGCGGGCGGTTGCTGGAAATCGGCTGCGGCTGGGGCGCTTTGGCCGAAACCGCAGCGCGCGAGTTCGGCGCCCATGTCACCGGCGTGACGCTGTCGGACGAGCAACTGGCGTTCGCACGCGAACGCCTGCAGCGCGCCGGGCTGTCCGAGCAGAGCGACCTGCGTTTGCAGGACTACCGCGACATCGCCGACGAGCCCTTCGACGCGATCGCCTCGATCGAGATGTTCGAAGCCGTGGGTCGGGCTTACTGGGACAGCTTTTTCACCACCCTCGCATCGAAATTGAAGCCCGGCGGACGGGCCTGCATCCAGACCATCACGATCCGCGACGATCTGTTCGACCGTTACCTGAAGTCCACCGACTTCATCCAGCAATACATCTTTCCGGGCGGTTTGCTGCCGAGCCCGTCTGCATTCAGGGCAGAGGCCGCCAAGGCGGGGCTCGAAGTGACGAATGAGTGCGCATTCGGCGCTGACTACGCCGAGACCTTGCGCCGCTGGCGCCAGCAGTTCCTCGCCCGCGACCGCCAAGTGCGCATGCTCGGCTTCGACAACCGCTTCATGCGCATCTGGGAGTTCTATCTGGCGTATTGCGAAGCCGCATTCGACACCGGCAACACCAATGTCATGCAATTTACGCTGAAGAAATGAGCCCCCAAGCTCGCTTTCGCTCGCTGCCCCCCGAGGGGGATGTTCGCCTGCGGCCCGGCAAAGCCGGTTCCGCGGCTTTTCTTCGTGGGTTCGCTGCGCTTCGCTCGCGCACTGTCGGGTGGATCTGGCGCGTGTTGCTTGCGGTCATGGCTGTCGGCTTCGCGCCGCTGGCTTCGGGGCAACTTGAGGCTCGGATGCCGCCTTCGGAAGTCGCGACGTTTCTGCCCGGTGCGCAATTGCAGGGCAGTGGTGGGTTGAGGGCGTTTTTCCTTCATGTCTACGACGTGCGGTTGTGGACGCAGAAGCAGCGCGTGTCGAAGAGTGACTGGGATCGGACGCCGCTGGCGCTGCAGATCGACTACGCACGCAATCTCGATGGCAGCGACATCGCCGAGCGATCGCTGCTGGAGATGCGGCGCCAGGACGGCATCGACAACGCCGATGCCGCGAAATGGCTCGCCCAACTGCGTGCGCTGTTTCCCGATGTGCAAACCGGCGACCGCCTGACTGCGCTGTCCGCGGCCGGCGCCAGCGGGGGCTCGCGGATATTCCACAACGGCAAGGAACGGGGGCGCATCGACGACCCGCGCTTGGCGACCTTGTTCATCGGCATCTGGCTCTCGCCCCAGACCTCGGAGCCAAAGCTGCGCATGGCGCTGCTGGCGGGCGCCGATGGCAGCGGGGCCGGCGCTGCTGCCCCGTCAGCGCCGAAATGAGCCGGCGTTGACCGGCACGGTGGACTCGGCCTGGCGCGGCAGTGCAGCGCAGGGCTTCAGCTACGGCGCGCTCGGCTTGCCGCTGGCTTTCGTGGCGCTGCCGCTGTATGTGATCCTGCCGGCGCACTATGCCGACGCCTTCGGCATTCCGCTGGCCACGCTGGGTGCCCTGCTGCTGGGCGCACGCATGCTCGACGCGCTCACCGACCCGTGGATCGGCCGCGCTTGCGATGCCTGGTTCAAGCGATCGCTGACCACGGTGATGGTGGTGGCGGTGGTTGCCGCAGTCGTCGTGGCGGTGGGCTTTCGGGCCTTGTTCTTCCCACCGGACGCGGTGGTCGGCGGCGGACAGAGCCAACAAGCGCTGCTGGTGTGGTGCGCGGCCGTGCTGAGCATCACCTACATCAGCTACAGCCTGCTGACGGTGCTGCACCAGGCCTGGGGGGCGCGGCTCGGTGGCGACGAAAGCCAGCGCGCCGGCATCGTGTCGTGGCGCGAAGGCTCGGCACTGGTGGGGGTGTTGGTGGCCAGCGTCCTGCCCTCGGTGGCTGGGCTTTCGGTGTCAACCGTGGTGTTTGCGGTGACGCTGTTTCTGGGGCTGGCGCTGCTGGCTCGGGCGCCGCGGCCGCGGATCGGCACCGACCATCCGAAACAGTCGCTGCTGGCGCCCTTGCGGGTCGGCCGTTTCCGCCGCCTGTTGGCAATCTACCTCGTCAACGGCGTGGCCAGCGCAGTGCCGGCCACCCTGGTGCTGTTCTTCATCCGCGACCGGCTGCAGGCCCCCAGCTTCGAGCCGCTGTTTCTGGCCAGCTACTTCGCTGCCGGTGCGCTGTCGATGCCGCTGTGGCTGAAGCTGGTGGCCCGCATCGGGCTGGCGCGCGCCTGGCTCGCCGGCATGGCGCTGGCGGTGCTGAGCTTTGCCTGGGCCGCGCTGCTGGGCGCTGGCGACGTGGTCGCATTCGCAGCCGTTTGCATCGCCAGCGGCGTGGCGCTCGGCGCCGACCTGAGCCTGCCGAGCGCGCTGCTGGCCGGGGTGATCCAGCGCGAAGGCCATGCCGAACAACGTGAAGGCGGCTACTTCGGCTGGTGGAACCTGGCGACCAAGCTGAACCTGGCACTGGCCGCCGGCATCGGCCTGCCTCTACTCGGCGCCTTCGGCTATGCCCCCGGCGGCCGCGACGCCGATGCGTTGTGGGCGCTGACCATCGCTTATTGCTTGTTGCCCTGCCTGCTGAAGCTGGGCGCGGCGTTGTTGTTGTGGCTGTTGTGGCTGCGCAAGGAGAGTTCCGAATGATCGATTTTCGAGGCGCTTGGCGCCCCCTGGCCCCATTCCGTGGCCGTGCAGCATGCGCCGCGGCCGGGCTCGCGACCGCGTTGCTGACGGCCGGCTGTGCGTCGCCGACCGTGGCCGACTACGCCACCAAGACCCCGGTGCTGGACATCCGCGAATACCTGAAGGGCGAGCTGACCGCGCACGGCATGTTCAGCGACCGATCGGGCACCGTCAAACGCCGTTTCGTGGTGCAACTGACGGGCACCTGGTCGGGCAAGCAGGGCACGCTGGACGAACGCTTCACCTACGACGACGGCCAGACCGAGCGCCGCGTCTGGCGCATCACCGACGAAGGCGATGGCCGCTGGAGCGGTCGCGCCGACGATGTGATCGGCGTGGCCGAAGGCCGCTCGGCCGGCAACGCGCTGCGCTGGCGCTACACCTTGGCGCTGCCGGTCGATGGCAAGGTCTACGAGGTGCAGTTCGACGACTGGATGTATTTGATCGACGATCGGGTGATGCTCAACGTGGCCAGCGTCAGCAAGTTCGGCTTCGAGGTCGGGCGGGTGACGCTGTCGTTCGACAAACCAGCGCCATGACGCCATGGCACTGAACCCCAAACTCGAACACTGGGACGGCAAGGTTTGCTGGCTCATGGGTGCGTCCAGCGGCATCGGCCGCGCCACGGCGGCTGCGCTGCATGCCGCCGGCGCCAAGGTGGTGGTGTCGGCGCGCGGCGCCGATGCGCTGGACGAGTTCGCAGCGGCGCACCCGGGCAGCAGCGCGATCGCGGTCGACGCCACCGACAGCGAGGCCGTGCATGCCGCCGCCAGACGCATTGTCGCCGAGCATGGCGGCATCGACCTGGCGATGTACTGCGCCGGCACCTACGAGCCGATGCGCGCCACCGAGTTCGATCTGAAAGTGATGCGCAAGCACATGGCGGTCAATGTCGACGGCGCGTTGTTGCTGATCGATGCGGTGCTGCCGCAACTGCAGGTGCAGGCCAAGGCCGGGCGCGGCGGCCACCTGAGCCTGGTCTCCAGCGTGGCAGGGTTTCGCGGTTTGCCGCAATCGCTGGCCTACGGTCCGACCAAGGCCGCGTTGATCAACCTGGCCGAGACGCTGTACCTGGACCTGTCCAAACTCGACATCGGTGTTTCGGTCATCACGCCGGGCTTCGTCGAAACCCCGCTGACCGCGCAGAACGAGTTCAAGATGCCGGCCTTGATCAAGCCCGAGGAAGCCGCTGAGGCGATCCTGGCCGGCTGGAAGAGCGGCAGCTTCGAGATCGACTTTCCGAAGCGCTTCACGCTGTTCCTGAAGCTGATGCGGATGGTGCCGTATGCGCTGTACTTCCCGCTGATCAGGAAGACCACCGGGATGTAGTCGGCGGGACGCCCTTCGCGCTGGTCACAATCGGCCGCGATGAACGCCAACGCCACCGCTGCACCGCTCGCGACCGCCGCCCCGGGCGCGCTGTCGGCAGGTGCCTTTGCGACCCTGCTGTTGATTGCGCTGATGATGGGCGCCAACCATGTGGCGGCGCGGGTGGCGTTCGACCACGGCGTCGATGTCGTCACCGCGGTCAGCGTGCGCAGCGCTGTGACGGCAGTCGTGGTGGGCACCTTGCTGTGGGTGCAACGCGTGCCGGTGCAGCTGACCCATCGCCACCGTCGCGCATTGCCGGCGATCGGCGTACTGATCGCGGTGCAGAGCGTGTGCCTGTACTCCGCAGTGGCGCGGCTGCCGGTGGCGCTGGCGCTGCTGGCCTTCAACACCTATCCGCTGTGGACTGCGCTGTGGGCCCGCCTGATCTACGGCCACCGCGCCGAACGCCGCGTGCTGGTGGCCATGCCGGTGATGCTGCTGGGACTGGCGCTGGCGCTGGATGTGCTGGGTGCGGCATCGGGCGTGGGCGCCGGTGCGCACTGGCACGAGATCGGCGCCGGCGTGGCCTTCGCGCTGGCCGCCGCTGCCACCTTCGGCCTCGCGCTGGTGTTGACTCAGCACGAAGCGGGCGGGCTCGACGGCCGCCTGCGAACCGCCACCACGATGGCGCTGGTGGCGGTGCTGGCCCTGGCGGGCTCGCAGCTGCAAGGTGGCCTGCACTGGCCCGACGCGCCCGCCGGCTGGGCCGGGCTGATCTTGTTGACCGCGCTGTACGGCACCGCCTTCACCATCATGTTCACGGTGCTGCCGCGCCTGGGCGTGGTGGGCAACTCGGCGATCATGAATGTCGAGCCGATCTTTGCGCTGGTGCTGGCCTGGGCGGTCCTCAATCAGACGATCGCCCCGACCCAGATCGCCGGCGGTCTGATCGTCGTCGCAGCCGTCATGTGGCTGGGCCTGCGCCGCCCCGCCCCACACAGAGCGTGAACAGACCCTCCATCCTCCGCGACGTGGCGCGAGCGAAGCGCAGCGACCCCACCAAGAAAAGCCGCGGAACCGGCTCTGCCGGGCCGCAGGCGAACGCCCCCTCGGGGGGCAGGGAGCGCCAGCGACCGTGGGGGCCTATCTGAGCCACCCCTTGCGCCAGAAATAGATGAACGGCGCGGCCACCGAAGCCACCATCAAGGCCAGCGCATACGGATAGCCAAAAGCCCAGTCCAGCTCCGGCATGGCCTTGAAGTTCATGCCGTAGATGCTGGCGATCAGGGTCGGCGGCAGCAACGACACGCTGACCACCGAGAAGATCTTGATCACCTTGTTCTGGTTGATGTTGATGAAGCCGACCGTGGCGTCCAGCAAGAAGTTGATCTTGTCGAACAGGAACGCGGTGTGCGAATCGAGCGAGTCGATGTCGCGCATGATCTGGCGCGCTTCCTCGAATTGCTCGGCATTCAGCATGCGGCTGCGCATCATGAAGCTCAGCGCGCGGCGGGTGTCCATCACATTGCGGCGGATGCGCCCGTTCAGGTCTTCCTCGCGCGCGATCGCGGTCAGTGCGGCACCTGCGGCCTGGTCGTCTACCTGCTCGGTCAGCACCCGCGCGCTGACCTTTTCCAGGTGGTCGTAGATCCCCTCCAGCGCATCGGCCGAGTATTCGGCGTCGGCGTCGTACAGCTTCAGCAGCACGTCCTTCGCATCCTCGATCAGCGCCGGAATGCGCCGCGCTCTCAGCCGCAACAGGCGGAACACCGGAAGGTCTTCGGTGTGGATCGAAAACAGCACGCCCTGGTGCAGGATGAAAGCCACGCGCACATTGCGCGCCGGCTCGGCATCGGCGCCTTCGCCGCTGGCATCGATCAGGAAGTCCGAGCGAATGTGCAGCTCGCCGTTGTCTTCTTCGTAGAAACGCGCCGACTCTTCCAGGTCGTTGTTGACCGCGTCGTAAGGGATCCGCAAGCCGAATCGCTGCTGGATCCACAGCTGCTCTTCCTCGGTGGGCTGCTCCAGATCGACCCACACCGGCTGCAGCGTGGCCAGCGACTGCAGGCTGTCGATCTCGGCCTGCACGAGGCGGCCATTGACGAGCGTGAAGACGTTGAACATCGAAGCTGACGGTCCTGGCGCAGGCAACCCGGAATTATGCCGCCGGTGCAGTCGTTGGCGGCTCGGTCGCTGGCTGCTGGCGCTGCGCTTCGGTGTCAGACTTCGGCCCGTGACGCTGACTTCTAGCTCCCCCGCAACGCGCCGCCGTGCGCGCACCACGCGCCCCGCCGCCATCGCCGCGGCCGTCTTTCTGCCGCCGCTTGTGCTGTTGCTGGTGGCGGTCGCATTGGCGATGGCGGCGTTGCAGTCATCGCCCAGCGTGGTGTTGCCCGTCGAGCCCGACCACGAAGACGTGGCGCGTGCCATGACCTTGCTGCGCCAGCAGGACCCGCGCCGCATGCCCAGCGGCAGCGTGCACGAGTTGTCGCTGAGCCAACGCGACCTGGAACTGTTGCTGAACCATGCCGGACAGCGCTGGCTCAAGTCGACTGCGCAGGTGCGGCTGGCCCGCGACCAGGCCGAGCTGCGCGCCAGCCTGCATGCGCCGCCCAACCCTTTCGGCCGCTGGATCAACCTGCGGGCCACGCTGACCCAAACCCGCGGCTTGCCGGCCTTGCAGTCGCTGCAGATCGGCAGCCTGCCGTTGCCGGTGGCGCTGTTCGAGCCCTTGGCGCGCTGGCTTGCGGTGCGCAACGG
>JBBSPW010000068.1:0-17341 GCA_038258365.1 Burkholderiales bacterium
AGAACGGCCACTGCTTGTACATGCGCTGCAGCAGGGCCACCCGCTCCTGCCGGTCGCCGGCCGCGAGCCAGGTCTCGATCGCGCTGCCGAAGCCGCCCCACCCCGGCAGCGCCATGCGGCACTGGCCCCAGGAGAAGGTCCACGGGATCGCGCGCAGGTCTTCGATGGCCCGCGTCGCCTTGCGCGAAGCGGGACGCGATCCGATGTTGAGTTCGGCGATCTCGCGGATCGGCGTCGCCGCGAAGAAGTAGTCGGTGAAACCCGGCGTGCCGTAGACCAGCTTGCGGTAGGCGTCGCAGCTGGCCTGGCTGATCTCGGCCGCGGCCTGCAGAAAGGCCTTCGGTGCGGTCTTGGTCGGGTGCAGCAGCGTGGCTTCGAGCGTGGCCGCCACCAGCGTTTCCAGGTTGCGCCGGCCGATGTCGGGGTTGGCGTATTTGGAGCCGATCACCTCGCCTTGTTCGGTGAGACGGATCTGGCCGTTCACGGTGCCGGGCGGTTGCGCCAGGATCGCCTGGTAGCTGGGGCCGCCGCCGCGGCCCACCGTGCCGCCGCGGCCATGAAACAAGCGCAGCGTGATGCCCTTCCAGTCGTCGAACAGTGCCACCAGTGCCACCTCGGCGCGGTACAGCTCCCAGTTGCTCGTGAAGCTGCCGCCGTCCTTGTTGCTGTCGCTGTAGCCCAGCATCACATCCTGCTCGGAACCGCTGTCCCGCACCAGCGCGGCGATGCCGGGCAGGGCATAGAACTCGCGCATGATCTGGTCGCTGCGGCGCAGGTCGCCGATGGTTTCGAACAGCGGCACGGTGATCAGCGCAGCACGGGCCGGAGTTTCGGAATCGCTGCCGACGGTGCCGGTCAGCAAGCCGCATTCCTTTTGCAGCAGCAGCACCTCCAGCAGGTCGCTGACGGCTTCGGTGTGCGAAATGATGCAGTGGCGGATCGCGTCGCGGCCGTACCGCTTCAACGCATCGCGCGCGGCTTCGAAGATGGCCAATTCACCGACGGTCAGCTCCGAATAAACCGCCCCGTGCACGCGCAGCGGCCGGGCATCGGCCAGCAGCGCCAGCAGGCACGCCCGGCGGGCGCTTTCGTCCAGCGCCGCGTAGTCGGGCTGCAGACGGGCGGTGCGCAGCAGTTCGGCGATCACCGCTTCGTGCTTGTCTGAGCTTTGGCGCAGGTCGAGCGTGGCCAGATGAAAGCCGAACACCTGCACCGCGCGCATCAAGGGCGCCAGCCGCGGCGCCACCAGGGCTTCGGCATGGTGACTGCAAAGCGACTGCTCCACCACGCGCAGATCGGCGAGGAAGTCTTCTGCGCCCGCATACGGGTTCTGCGGTGCCACCGCATGGCGCAAGGCTTCGGTGCCGCTCAGGCGTTGCAGGGTCGCGGCCAGGCGGGAGTAGATGCCGATCAGCGCGCGCCGGTAGGGCTCGTCCAGGCGATGTTCATGGCGGTCGGGCGACTGGTCGGCCAGCGCCTGCATCGGCGCGGTAACCGGCGCCAGCATGCCCGACAGCGACAGCTCGGCACCCAGCTCGTGGACCTCGGTCAGATAGAAGCGCAGCGCGACTTCGGCTTGGCGCGAGAGGGCATGGCGCAGGGTGTCGGCGCTGACGAAGGGGTTGCCGTCGCGGTCGCCGCCGATCCAGTGCCCCATGCGCAGAAAGCTGGCCACCGGATGGCCGGGCAGGGCGCGCTCGATGTCACGGTACATGCGCGGAATCTCGCGCAGAAAGGTGCGTTCGTAGTAGCTGAGTGCGTTCTCGATCTCGTCGGCCACGGTCAGCCGGGTGGTGCGCATCATGCGGGTCTGCCACAACTGGGTGATGCGGGCGCGCATCAGCGCTTCGTTGTCGGCCAGCCGCTGCGCCAGCGGCTCGTCGTCGCGTGTGGCCAGCAGGGCGGCGATGGCGCGTTCGGCATCCAGGATGCTCTTGCGCTGGACCTCGGTGGGGTGGGCGGTCAGCACCGGCGAGATGTACGCAGTGGCCAGTGTTTGCGTGATCGCTTCGGCATGGTGGCCGGCGCGCTGCAGACGCTCGAAGGCCAACGCCAGCGAGCCTTCCTGCAAGTGGCCGGCACGGTCGTGGACCGCGCGGCGCCGCACATGGTGGCGGTCTTCGGCGATGTTGGCCAGGTGCGAGAAGTAGCTGAAAGCGCGGATCACCGTCACCGTCTGGTTGGCCGAGAGGTTCTTCAGGAGCCGGTCCAGTGCCTTGCCGGCACCGCTGTCGTCCTTCAGCCGGTAGGCCACCGACAGCTGGCGCACGCGCTCGATCAGATCGAAGGCCGCCACCCCTTCCTGCTCGCGGATGACATCGCCCAAGATGCGGCCCAGCAAGCGGATGTCGTCGACCAGGGGCTGGTTCTTGAGGGCGGCGTCGCGTTCGGCGCGGCCGGCTGCAGCCGACCGACTGGGGCTGCGGGTGCCCGCTGCAGCTGCGGAGCCGGTGGTCCGGGATTGGCTTGCCATCGAATGGGCGCTTTCGGTTGGGGCGGACCGGGTGGTGGTTCGCAACGGTGAAGATTGTCGACCGTGCACACGCAAGCCCCATGCCGGGGATCCCGCAGCGAACCCTGCCGGGGACAGAGGCGGCCGGTCTGGTGCGCCGGCCGCGCGAAGGCCAGGATCGGAGCCCTGGCTATGATCGCCGCGATGCAAAGCCCGATCGTCATTGCCACCCGAGAAAGCCGCCTGGCCCTGTGGCAGGCCGAGCATGTGCGCGACATCCTGGTGGCACGCTTTGGCCTTGAGGTCGACCTGCTGGGCATGACCACCCGCGGCGACCAGATCCTGGACCGCAGCCTGTCGAAGGTCGGTGGCAAGGGACTGTTTGTGAAGGAGCTGGAAGCCGCGCTCGAAGAGGGCCGCGCACACCTGGCGGTGCATTCGCTGAAGGACGTGCCGATGAACCTGCCGGACGGCTTTGTGCTCGCAGCGATCTGGGAACGTGAAGACCCGCGCGATGCCTTCGTTTCGCACCGCTATGGCACGCTGGCCGATCTGCCGCCCGGAGCGGTGGTGGGCACGTCCAGCCTGCGGCGGGCTTCACAGCTGCTGGCAGTGCGGCCCGACCTGAAGATCGAGCCCCTGCGCGGCAACCTCGACACGCGCATGCGCAAGCTGGACGAAGGCGGTTTCGATGCCATCGTGCTGGCCGCAGCCGGGCTGATGCGACTCGGCTTGCCGGACCGCATCAAGAGCCGCTTCGAGCCCTGGCAGATGATCCCGGCGGCGGGGCAGGGGGCGCTGGGCATTGAGGTGCGTGAAGACGCTGTCGAGTTGCGGCAGTTGCTGCTGCAAACCAGCCACCCGCCGACCGCTTTGGCCACGCAGGCCGAACGCGCGGTTTCGCGTGCCCTGGGGGGCAGTTGCAGCGTGCCGCTGGCGGCGCATGCGGTGTTCGAAGGCGGGCAGCTGCGCCTGAGTGCTGCGCTCGGTCATGGCGCCGATCCGCAGCGTCCCTTGCTGCACACCCTGGTCGAGGCCGAGGTGGCCGACGAAGCCGCCGCGTGCGCACTGGGCACCGAAGCCGCCGACGCGTTGCGCGCACAGGGCGCCGACGCCTACCTCGCTGCGCTCTGAGCGCAGACCTCGGCATCCGATGCGGGTGATCGTCACGCGCCCTGCGGCCCAGGCCGACGCGTGGGTCGACCGGCTTCGAGAATGCGGCGTCGCCGCCGATGCGCTGCCGCTGATCCGGAGTGCCGCAGCGCTCGACTTGCAGCCGGTGCGGGATGCCTGGCAGGGCTTGGTGGCGTCGACCCCGCCGGGGCCGTCGGGCACCCAGCGGCCCGAGCTGGTGATGTTCGTCAGCGCCAATGCGGTGCAGCACTTCATTGCCGCCAGACCCGCATCGATCCTCCCATCGGGCGCATGGCCCGACGGTGTGGTGGCAGCCGCCACGGGGCCGGGTACCGCGGCAGCGTTGCGACAAGCGGGTGTGCCCGAGAGGCTGGTAGAGGAACCGCGCGGCGACAACGCCAGCTTCGATTCCGAAGGGCTGTGGCGGCAGCTGGCCGCACAACCGTGGCAGGGGCGGCGGGCGTTGGTGGTGCGCGGTGAATCCGGGCGCAACTGGTTCGCCGAGCAACTGCGGCAACACGGCGCCCAGGTGGACCTGGTGGTGGTCTACCGCCGCTTGCCGCCCCTGCCGGACGCGGGCCAGCAAGCGTTGCTGGATGCCGCGGTGCGGTCGCCGGCGAGCTGGCTCTGGCATTTCAGCAGCAGCGAATCGCTCGCCAACCTGTGCGCCTTGGCGCCGGATGCCGCTTGGGGTGGGGCCAGGGCTGTCGCCACCCACCCGCGCATCGTCCAGGCCGCTCGATCGGCGGGCTTCGGCTCGGTGGGCCTGATCGCACCCACACCGCAGGCGGTGGCCGACTGGCTGCGCCACGAGGGCGCACACCACGAGGGCGCAACTGACCCGTCGATACAATCTGCGCCGCAGTGAACGAGCCCCCAGAGCCCCCATTCGGACCGGCAGCCCCACCGCCTGGTTCGGTGCCTGCTGCCCGGCCCGACACGTCGCCTGCCGGTGCCGCACCCGCGCTGCCGCCGGCATCGGTGTCCGCGGGTTCCAGCAGTGACGTGGCTGCGCCGGCCGGCAGGGCCGCTGGCAGCGGCCGGCAGTCGCGCGTCGCCTGGGTGGTGACCGCCTTGGTGCTGCTGTTGTTTTCGGCGCTTGCGGTGGGCGCAGGCGTGCTGGCCTGGAACACCCAAAAGCGGGTCAAGTCGCTGGAAACCGAACTGGTCAAGCGCCAGCGCGACAGCAGCAGCGAAGCCGCCGAAGCCCGGGTGCTGGCGCGCCAAGCCGAAACCGCAGCGCGTGAATCGTCGGCCCGCGTCGCGCTGATGGAAGCGCGGGTGGCCGAAAGCACCGCGCAGCGCAGTCAGATCGAGGAGTTGCTGCAAACCCTGGCGCGGTCGCGTGACGAGAACGTGCTGGCCGAGCTGGAATCGTCGATCCGGGTGGCGCAGCAGCAGTCGGCCATCACCGGCAGCGCCCAGCCGCTGGTGCTGGTGCTGAAGCAGGCCGACGAACGCCTGGCGCGGATCGACCAGCCGCGGCTGGAACGGTTGCGGCGCGCGGTGGCGCAGGATCTGGAAGCGGTGCGCAATGCCGGCAGTGTCGACATCGGCTCGCTGGCGGTGCGCATCGACGAAGTGATTCGCAAGGTCGACGACCTGCCGTTGCTGGCGGTGCCCGAACACCGGGCCACGGAGCGGGTGCAGCGCACCGCTGGCGCACAGGCGGGTGCCGTTGCAGGGGCGCCATCTTCCGGCGCCGCATCGTCGGCCGTCTCCGGGGTGGCTTCGGCTGCGAGTTCAGCGCGACGGCCGGCTTCAGCAGCGGCGCGGGTGTCGGCGGCTTCTGGGGCCGGCACATCAGCCAGCACTTCCACAACCGGATCCGTCGCTGGGGCCGCGAGCGGTCCGGCCAGCGCCGACGAAGAAGGCTGGCGCATCGGCCCCTGGGCCAGCCATGCCGCATCGCTGTGGCAGCGCGCCAGCGCAGCGCTCTGGCAGGAAGTCCGCGGCTTGGTGCGGGTGACGCGCATCCAGCAGCCCGATGCGGTGCTGATTGCGCCGGAGCAGGCCTTGTTCCTGCGCGAGAACCTGAAGCTGCGCTTGCTCAATGCCCGCCTGGCCTTGTTGTCGCGCCAGTTCGATCTGGCCCAGGCCGACCTGCGCACCGCACGCGCCGACCTGGACCGCTATTTCGACGACAGTGCGCGCCGTGTGCAGACCGCCAGCGAAGCGCTGCGCGAGGTGGCGACGCAGGCCCGGCAGGTTCAGGTGCCGGCGCCCGAGGCCACGATGGCGGCGCTGGCTGCAGCAGCCGTCACCGCGGGCCGCTGAGCACGCGTCGCCATGCGCAGCGTGATCTGGCTCGTGTTGCTGTTCGGCGTGGCCGTGGTGGCGGCCACCACGCTGGGCAGCAACGACGGCTTGGTGACGATCTACTGGCATGGCTGGCGCACCGAGCTGTCGCTGAACCTGTTCGTGTTGCTGGTGCTGGGCAGTTGCGCCGCGTTGCTGTTCGCGGTCAAAGCGGTCAGCACCTTGCTGAACCTGCCGCGCCGCGCCGGCCAGTGGCGCGCGTTGCGCCGCGAGCGCGCGGCCCAGGCCGCTTTGGTCGAGTCCCTGGTCGAGTACTTCGCCGCCCGCTATGGCCGCGCCCGCAAAGCGGCCGACCGGGCATTGGCGTGCGCCGAGGGCTCGTCGGGCATCGACCGTGCGGGTGAGTTCCGCATGCTCGCGCATCTGGTGGCAGCCGGCAGCCTGCACCGGTTGCAAGACCGGGGCGGGCGCGACCAGATGCTGAAGCTGGCGGGCGAAGCGGCCAGTGGCAGCCGCAGCGCCGACGAAGCGCCGCGCATGCTGGCAGCGGAATGGGCGCTCGACGACCGCGACGCGGCGCAGGCGTTGGAAGCCCTGCAGGCGCTGCCCGCCGGGGCCGCGCGCCGCACCCATGCTTTGCGCCTGAAGCTCAAGGCCGCACGCCTGGCGCGCAAGCCGATGGAGGCACTGCACACCGCGCGCTTGCTGGCCAACCACCAGGCCTTCTCGGCCGATGTCGCGCAAAGCCTGACCCGCTCGCTGGCCCGCGAGACCCTGGACGAAGCCCACGCCATCGACCAGTTGCACCGCTTGTGGAGCCAGTTCGACAGCGCCGACCGCCGCGACCCGCAGGTGGTGGCCAGCGCTGCGCTGCGCGCGGTGCGCCTGGATGCTGCAGCCGATGCGCGGCTCTGGTTGCGGCCCTGCTGGGACCGCTTGAAAGAACTGGACGTGGACGACCGGCGCGCCGTGTCGTTGGCACTGATCGCGGCCCGCGCCGGCATCGGCACCGAGTGGCTGCCGCGCCTGGAGCGGGCACTGACCACGCTGAGCCACGACACCGCGGTGGCTGCCGCGGTGGGCATGGCCTATGCAGATTGCAGGCTGTGGGGCAAGGCCAAGCCGCTGCTGGAGCGTGCGGCCACGTCCAACGATGTGCCGGTGGCCGTGCGTCGAACGGTGTGGCGGGAGTTGGCTGCGTTGGCGCGCGAGCAAGCCGACGAAGCGCGGGCGCTGCAGTGCGAACACGCGGCGGCGGCGCTGGACTGAAGGCACGAGAACCCCGTCGGCAGCCAGCCCCGGATGCTATAGTTGCGGGCTACGTGCGGCTGTAGCTCAGCTGGATAGAGTACTTGGCTACGAACCAAGGGGTCGTGGGTTCGATTCCTGCCAGCCGCACCAAGACAGTTCGAAACGAATCGACGGCTTGAAGGCTTTTGCTTTCAGGCCGTTTTTTCTTGGGCGCCGCATCCGATGTGCAATGTCGTGCCCGGGCTGTCCGGTTCGCCCTCAACCACCCCCGGTGCTGCCGCGAGCCACCAGCCCCCATTGCAGCGACGCTGACCGCGCCGGCCCGCCATCGCGCAGGGCATCCAGCAACGACGATGCGGTTTCGATGCCGATCGCATGGCGGGGCAGTTGCACGCTGCTCAGACCCGGACTCAATTGGCGGGCGATGGCGAAGTCGCCGAATCCCAGCAGCGCGAGCCGCTGCGGCACCGGCACCTGGCGTTGCGTCGCTTCCAGCAACGCGCCGCATGCCAGGTGGTCGTTGGCGAATGCGGCCGCGGTGATCGCTGGCGGGCCGGCGCGCATCAACTCGGTCAGGGTTTGGCGGCCGGCGTCGAACGCATCCCCGGGCGGGGCCACCAACACCGTCACCTGCGCGCCCGCAGCCCGCGCCGCCGCAGCGAAGGCGATGCCGCGTTCGTGAGCGCGGTAGTCCTCGGCCACGCCGCTGTCCACATAGGCCAGCACCTGGCGGCCTGAACGCAACAGGTGCTCGGCCATCGCCCGGCCGACCGCGTCGTGGTTGAAGCCGATCTGCGTGAAATGCGCGTGTTGCTCGCCACGCGCCGGCGGGTGGTGGTCCCAGATCTCGATCACCGGAGTGCCGCTGGCCTGGGCCTGCGCCAACAGCTTGAGCGCGCCGGCCGAGTGGCGGCGACCGGTCACCACCAGCGCTGCCGGATTCCATCCCATCACCGTGCGCAGCTGCTGCTCTTCGCGTTCTTGCGAATAGCCGGTGGCCGCAATCAGCAACTCGAAACCGGCCGCCTGCAGGCCTTCGCTCATCCCCTGCGCGGTCTCGGCGAAGATCGAATTGGCCAGGTTCGGCAGCAGCAATGCGACCATGTTCGAAACACCGCTGGCCAGCCATCCGGCCTGCCGGTTCGGCACATACCCGGTTTGCGCCAGTGCGGCGCGAATGCGCGTTGCGGTAGCTGGCGCGACCCGCTCAGGATCACGCAGAAAGCGCGAGACGGTAATGGCCGTCACGTCGGCAGCTTGCCCCACATCCTGCAAGGTCACGCGGCCATGCCCGCGGCGAGCCTGACGCGATGTGGCCGGTGTGCGTGAAGGGGGCGGGTCGGAGCGGGGCACCGGGTAACTCAGAATGGACGGCTGCAAGCGGGGTGCCTATGTTAGCGGTAACACTCGCTTGCCCCGACCCCTGTCAGCATGAATCCACCCACACCCGAACTCCGCAGCCGCCGCTGGTTCTCCGACCAGGGCATGCGCGGATTCGCCCATCGCCAGCGCATGCAGCAGATGGGCCTCCGCCGCGAAGATGTGATGGGCCGGCCGATCGTCGCCATCGTCAACACCTGGTCCGATTTATCGCCCTGCCATGCGCACCTGCGCGAGCGTGCCGAAGCAGTCAAGCGCGGTGTTCTGCTGGCCGGTGGCATGCCCTTCGAATTGCCTGCCATGAGCCTGGGAGAGGTGATGGTCAAGCCGACCACGATGCTCTACCGCAACTTTCTGGCAATGGAAGTCGAAGAACTTTTGCGAAGCCTGCCGGTCGATGGCGCGGTGCTGCTGGGTGGCTGCGACAAGACCACGCCTGGCTTGCTGATGGGTGCCATCAGCATGGGCCTGCCGGCGATCTTCTGTCCGGCAGGGCCGATGCTGAACGACCGCCACCAGGGCCGCACCGTGGGCGCCGGCACCCACACCCGCGTCTATTGGGACGAGAAGCAGGCCGGCCGCATCGACGAAGCCGAATGGGTGCGGCTGGAGTCCCGCATGACCCGCAGCCCCGGCACCTGCAACACCATGGGCACCGCCAGCACCATGACGTCGATCGCGGAGGCGCTGGGCATGACCTTGCCCGGCGCCAGCAGCATTCCGGCGATGGATTCGGCGCACCCGCGCATGGCAGCCGACTGCGGCGAGCGCATCGTGGCGATGATTGCCGAAGACCTGCGGCCGGCCCGCATCCTCACGCCCGGCGCCTTCCGCAATGCCGCGGTGGTGCAGATGGCACTCGGCGGCTCGACCAACGCTGCGGTGCACATCCTGGCGCTTGCGGGCCGCGCCGGCGTGGCGCTGACGCTGGCGGATCTGGATGCGATTGCGCGGCGGGTGCCGGTGCTGGCCAACCTGTTTCCCAGCGGCACCAAGCTGATGGAAGATTTCTACTACGCAGGCGGCCTGCCCGCATTGATGAACCGCATCCGCGAGCACCTGTCGCTGGACGAGATCACCGTCACCGGAAGCGCGCTGCGCATGCAGATCGATGGCTGCGAGGTCAGCGACGACGACGCCATCAAGCCGCTGGACCAACCGGTGAGCCCGCACGGCGCGCTGGCAGTGGTGCATGGCAACCTGGCACCCGATGGCGCTGTGATGAAGCCGAGTGCGGCCAGCGAGAAGTTCTTCAAGCACCGCGGCCGCGCACTGGTCTTCGACAGCCAGCCGCAGATGCAGGCCGCCATGGCCGACCCCGATCTGGATGTGGACGAGCACACCGTGCTGGTGCTGCGCAATGCCGGCCCGGTCGGCGCCCCCGGCATGCCCGAATGGGGCAACCTGCCGTTGCCGAAGAAGCTGCTGCAGCAAGGCGTGCGCGACATGCTGCGCTTGTCCGATGCGCGCATGAGCGGCACCCACTACGGCAGCTGCGTGCTGCACATCAGCCCTGAAGCAGCGGTGGGCGGACCCCTGGCGCTGCTGCAAACCGGTGACGAAATCGAGTTCGACCTGCCTGCACGCCGTTTGCAGATGAACGTGGCCGACGACGAACTGGCGCGCCGCCGCGCCGCATGGACCGCGCCGGTCCAGCCCTACCAGCGCGGCTGGACCCAGCTGTACCAGCAGCATGTGACGCAGGCCCATCTGGGTTGCGACCTCGACTTTCTGCAGGCCGGTGCGCCGACGCCCGAGCCGGTGATCTACTGAGTGGGAGCTGCCCCGATGAATGCATTTGCCGCACTGCTGAAGTCCCGCGCATCGAAGGTGCCGGTGGGCACCTGGATCATGTCCGCGAGCCCCATCGTCGCCGAAGCGGTGGGCTGCGCCGGTTTCGACTGGGCCGTGGTCGACATGGAGCATTCACCGCTGGACCTGATGAACCTGGTGCATGTCCTGCAGGCGGTCGGCAACACCGCGATGCAACCGGTGGTGAGGCTGCCGTGGAACGACACGGTGCTGGTCAAGCGGGTGCTCGACGCGGGCGCCCGCACATTGATGTTTCCCTTCATCCAGAACGCCGACGAAGCAGCGCTCGCGGTGGCGGCCACGCGCTATCCGCCTGAAGGCGTGCGCGGCATGGCCGGGATGAGCCGCGGCTCGCGCTTCGGCACCACGCCCGACTACTTCAAGGTCGCCAACAACGGCATCTGCACCGTGCTGCAGATGGAAACCGTGGACGCGGTGGCGCAGCTGGAAGCGATCGCTTCGGTGCCGGGAGTCGATGCGCTGTTCGTCGGCCCGGGTGACCTCTCGGGAACGATGGGGCACGTGGGCCAGTTGACCCACCCCGAGGTGTTGAAAGTGATGGCCGATGCCGCCAAGCGCGCCAACGCCATCGGCAAGCCGATCGGCACCGTCGGCGGCAATGCTGAAACCGTGGCGCAGTACCGGGCGATGGGCTATGACTTCATCGCGGTGGCCTCCGACCTGGGCTTGCTGATGCGGGCCGCACAGGCTGCCGCGGCAGCGCTGCGGGCCATCGACGCGCCTTCGGCATCGCGACCCGCGGCATCCGCCACGACCGCAGCGGCAGCGCCGCGCCAAGAAGGCTATTGATGGCCGAACTGGCGCTGCGAGCCGTGGCCAAGCGCTACGGCCCGGTGCAGGTCATCCACGGCATCGACCTGGAGATCCGCCACGGCGAATTCGTGGTTTTCGTCGGCCCCTCGGGTTGCGGCAAGAGCACGCTGTTGCGGATGATCGCGGGGCTGGAGCCGATCAGCGGCGGCGAGGTGCAGATCGCGGGCCAGCGCGTCAACGACCTGCCGCCGCGCCACCGCGACATCGCGATGGTGTTTCAGGACTACGCGCTGTATCCGCACAAGACCTTGTACGAGAACATGGCCTTCGGGCTGCGGCTGCGCAAGACACCGGAGGCCGAGATCCGCGCCCGGGTCGATGCCGCCGCCAAGCTGCTGCGCATCGACCACATGCTGGAACGCCGTCCGGCTGCGCTCTCGGGCGGGCAACGCCAGCGCGTGGCGATCGGCCGCGCCATCGTGCGCGAACCGAAGGTGTTTCTGTTCGACGAGCCGTTGTCGAACCTGGACGCGCAACTGCGCAACGAGATGCGCAGCGAGATCAAGCGCCTGCACCAGCGCCTGGGCGCCACCATCGTCTATGTCACCCACGACCAGACCGAGGCGATGACGCTGGCCGACCGCATAGCCGTGCTGTCGGCCGGCAAGCTGATGCAATACGACACGCCGGATGCGATCTACAACCGGCCCGCGGCGGTGTTCGTGGCCGGCTTCACCGGGGCGCCGCCGATGAATCTGGTTGCGGCCACGCTGGTCGAGGATGCTGCGGACATCGGCGGTGCGCAGATCGCGCTGCCGGCGGACCTCGCGCAGCGGGCGCGAGGACTCGCGAACGTGAACGGGCAGGGGCAGGGGCGGTGGCAGGGGCAAGGCGCGTTGACCTTCGGCGTGCGCCCCGAGAACATCGCCATCACACCGCCCGATGGCGCTGCGATGCGGGTGCAGGCGCAGGTGTCGTTGCTGGAGCCGCTGGGCGCTGAGACGCTGGTGACGCTGCAGGTCGGCAACGCCGAAATGGTCGCGCGCTGCCCGGCCTCGTTCCGCCTGCCACCGGGCACGCCACTGGACATCTACCTGCAGCCGCAGCACCTGCACTTGTTCGATACCGCCAGCGGCACCGCGATCTGAGCGCTGCATCCCACCCGCCAGGAGACAAAGATGAGCACCGCACAAAAACGCCTGACGCCCCTTCTGCTGGCCGCGGCACTGACTGCCTTCACGACTACGGCCACGCTGGCCGACACCACGTTGCGTGTTTTCAGCGGCGGCCAGAACCAGCGCCCCGACCTGATGCGCAAGCTCTTCGACCAGTACCAGCAGGCCAACCCCGGCATCAAGATCGACATCGAAACCGGCGGTGGCACCAGCGAGCTGCAGCGCCAGTACCTGAGCACGGTGCTGAACGCCAAGGACCCGGCGATCGACATCTACCTGATCGACATCGTCAACCCCGCGCAGTACTTCGGCGCGGGATGGCTGGAACCGCTGGACGCTGCCATCGGGCCACCGGCCGAGGCGTTGAAGCCCTACCTGCCGGTCTACCGGACCTCGAACGTGGTGCAAGGCAAGCTGGCGGCGATGCCGGGTTTTGCCGATGCGATGTTCATGTACTACCGCCGCGATCTGCTGGAGAAATACAAGATCGCCGAGCCGAAGACCTGGGACGAACTGGCGGCTGCTGCGAAGAAGATCCAGGCCGCAGAGGGCAACCCGAACCTGCAGGGCCTGTCCATACAGGGCGCGCCGATCGAGGGCGCGGTCTGCACGTTCCTGCTGCCGTACTGGAGCCAGGGCAAGGCCTTCAACGATGCCAACGGCAAGCTTTCGCTCGACCGACCGGCGGCGGTCAAGGGCCTGCAGATGTGGCTGTCGCTGGTGGACCAGGGCGTCATCAAGAAGAACGTGGCCGAGGTCAAGACCCCGGACACCGTCAATGAGTTCAAGGCCGGTCAGGTGGTGTTCGCCATCAACTGGACCTGGGCCTGGGACCGCTTCGCAGACGATGCCGATTCGAAGGTGAAGGGCAAGGTGGGCGTGATGCCGTTGCCGGCGATGCCTGGCGGCCAGAGCGCCACCTGTGTCGGCGGCTGGCAGTGGGCGGTCAGTGCGTTCAGCCGCAGCAAGGCGGAAGCGGCGAAGCTGGTCCGCTTCTTGAGTGCACCCGCGGCCAGCCGCTTTCTGGCCGCCGAAGGTTCGCTGTTGCCGACCGCATTGCCGGTCTACACCGACCCCGAGGTGCTGAAGGCCGTGCCCTGGTTCAAGGACGCAGCCAACGTCGTGGTGGCCGGCCGCAGCCGCCCGTTGAGCCGCGACTACGGCCAAGTCAGCGACATCATCCGAACGACCACCAGCGCGGTGCTGGCGCGCACCAAGACGCCAGAGGAAGGTGTGAACGAGATCGCCTCGCGTCTGGCTCGGGTGATGCGCTGACGGCAATGGCTTTCCGGCGCCTGACCGATCGCATCCGGGACCCGAGCGAGGCATGGCTCGGCGCGTTGCTGCTGGTGCCGGCATTTGCCTTGCTGGCGCTGATCGTCGCCTACCCGATCGGGCGCCTGCTGTGGAACAGCTTTCACGACCTGCGGCTTTCCGGCGGCACCGGCGCGCACTTCGTCGGCTTCGAGAACTACCTGCTGGTCTGGGACGATGCAGACTTCTGGAACGCCACCCGCAACACCGTGTTGATCACGCTCATCACCGTGCCGGGTGCGCTGGTGGTGGGCATGGGTCTGGCGCTGCTCGCCAACCTGCCGTTCAAGCGCCAGTGGCCGGTGCGGCTGGCTTTGCTGCTGCCATGGGCGATGCCGCTGGCCTTTGTCGGGCTGATCTTCGCGTGGTTCTTTCACACCGAATATGGCATCGTCAACGATCTGCTGCGGCGCTTCGGCGAGGCCGAACCGACGATGTGGCTGCTGCGGCCGAACTGGGCCTTCGCCGCCATCTGCATCGCCGTCATCTGGAAGACCAGTTCGTTCATGGCGCTGATCCTGCTGGCCGGGTTGCAGATGATTCCGAAGTCGCTGTACGAAGCAGCCGAGGTCGACGGGGCCGGCCACTGGCAGCAGTTCTGGCAGATCACGGTGCCGATGCTGATGCCCAGCATCGTCGTGGCGCTGATCTTTCGCACGATCACCGCGCTGCAGACCTTCGACATCCCGTACACGATGACCAAGGGCGGGCCGGGCAACAGCACCGAGACACTGGCGATGCTGATCCACAAGACCACCATCGACTATCTCGATGTGGGTTATGGCAGCACCCTGGCGGTGTGCATGTTCGTGCTGGCGATGGGGGTGACAGCGGTGTACCTGCGGCACATCGGGAAGAACACGTGAACACGCGAACGAGCGGCCATCCGAGCGCACCGATGAGCGGGCTGCTGCAAGGTCGACCGCTGCGCTTGCTGGCGGCCGCCATCGTGGTGTGCAACGGTTTCTTTCCGGCGCTGTGGATCCTGTTGACTTCGCTGAAGTCGGAGACCGAACTGGTCAGCAAGCCCATCACCTGGCTGCCGGATGCGCCCACCGCAGCCAACTACCTGCGCGCCTTCACCGACCAGCCGCTGCTGCGCTACATGGGCAACAGCCTGGTGGTGGCGCTGGGCTCGACTGTGCTGTCGCTGGTGGTCGCGGCATTGGCTGCCTATGCGATTGCGCGGCTCAACCTGCGCCACCGGCAGTTGATCCTGACCGCGATCGTGGCGTCGACGATGTTCCCGCTGGTGACTCTGCTGGTACCAATTTTCGAGACCATGCGCAGCCTCAACTTGTTGAACACGTATGTGGCGCTGATCCTGCCCTACACGGTGCTGAACCTGCCGGTGTGCACGCTGGTGCTGGTGAGCTTCTTCCAGGGCATTCCGAAGGACCTGGAGAACGCCGCGATGATCGATGGCTGCACGCGGCTCGGCGCGTTGTGGCGGGTGGTGCTGCCGCTGGCCGCGCCGGGGGTGTTCACCGCGGGCATCCTGGCGTTCGTCAACGCCTGGGACGAATTCCTGCTGGCGCTGTCGCTCAATTCCAGCGCCAGCATGCGAACGCTGCCGGTCGGCATCACCCTCTACCAGGGCGAATTCGCGTTTCCGTGGCCGATCATCTCTGCGGCGCTGATCGTGGCCATCGTGCCGGTGGCGGTGCTGATCGCGCTGTTCCAGGAACGGGTGGTCGGGGGCCTGACCCAGGGTGGGCTCAAAGGTTGAGAGAGAAGGGCTAACGATAAAAATGGACGCAATCCGCTACGGCATCATCGGCTGCGGCAGCATGGGCCGCGAACACATCGAGAACCTGCATGCGATGGGCGGCGCGCAGGTCACTGCCATCGCCGACCCGCACCCGGCCAGCCACGACGCGGCGCTGGCGCTGTGCCGCGACCGGCCGCAGGTGTTCGAACACCACGGCGACCTGCTGGCGGCAGCAGCCAACGGCTTGTGCGACGCGGTGGTCATCGCCACACCCAACTTCACTCATGCGCAGATGCTCGGGGATTCGCTGCCCATCAGTGCCCTGCACATCCTGGTCGAGAAGCCGCTGGTCACGCGGATCGAAGACGGGGTCGAGATGTTGCGTTTGGCGCAAGGTCGCAAGGGCATCGTCTGGGTGGCGCAGGAATACCGCTACATGCCGCCGGTGGCCGAGTTGATCCGCATTGCCCATGAAGGTGGGGTCGGCCGCATCCAGCAGGTGGCCATCCGCGAGCATCGCGAGCCGTTCTACCCCAAGGTCGACGACTGGAACCGCTTTTCGGCCAACACCGGGGGCACGCTGGTCGAGAAGTGCTGCCACTACTTCAACCTGATGGAGTTCATCCTGGCCGAGCGCCCCTTGCGGGTCTTTGCCAGCGGCGGCCAGCGCGTCAACCACCTCGCAGAAAGCTATGGCGGGCGTCGCCCCGACATCCTCGACAGTGCCTACGTGGTGCTCGAATACCCGAGCGGTGCGCGCGCCATGTTGGATCTGTGCATGTTTGCCGAAAACACCGTCGACAACGAACAGATCACCGTTGTGGGTGACGAAGGCAAGCTGGAGAGCCTGCTGCCGAGCCTGAGCCTGCGCCATGGCCGTCGCGAGGACTGGGGTCGTCGCGAAGCCTGGGGGCAGCAGTCCGGCAGCGGCAAGGGCGTTTCGGTGCGCCGCGTCTGGGATACGAACATCAAATACGCCGGCCACCACTTCGGCGCCAGCTACATCGAGCACCAGCGCTTTGCTGCAGCGATCCGCGAAGGCCGCCCTGCCGAGATCGGGCTCGAAGAAGGTCTGCGCGCGGTGGCCACGGGCCTGGCCGCGCACCGCAGCATCGAAGAAGGCCGGGTGGTGATGCTGGCCGAGGTGCTGCCGCCGGAGTTGGCAGCGTCATGAACTTCGCTGTCTACCCATCGTTGCGGGACCGGGTGGTGTTCATCTCGGGTGGCAGTTCGGGTATCGGAGCCGAGTTGGTGCGTGCGTTTGCGAAGCAGGGCGCCCGGGTGGCCTTCTGCGGCACCAAGGTCGATGGCGGCCGCGGCCTGATCGACGAGGTCACTGCGGCGGGCCGAACGCCGCCCTGGTACGGGGCCTGCGATGTGCGCGATGTGCTGTCTTACCAAGCGCTGCTGCGAGAGGTCGCGGACGCGCTCGGCCCTGTGCGCGTGCTGGTCAACAACGCCGGCCGCGACGACCGCCACGCGATGGAAGATGTGACACCCGAGTTGTGGGACGAGCGCTTGGCGCTGAACTTGAAGCATTACTTCTTCGCGATCCAGGCCGTCGCCCCGGCAATGGCTGCAGCGGGCGGCGGCAGCATCGTCAACATGGGCTCGGTGAGCTGGATGCGTGGGCGCCCGAATCTGGTGGGCTACACCACAGCCAAGGCCGGCATCCTCGGGCTGACGCGCACGTTGGCGCGCGAACTCGGCTCGCGCAACATCCGCGTCAACGCGCTGGTGCCCGGCGCCATCGTCACCGAACGGCAAACCGCTTTGCACCGCGACGCAGCAGCCGACCAGGCGTTTGTGGATGCGCAGTGCCTGAAGTTCCGGCTCGACGCCGGGCATGTCGCCCGCGCGACATTGTTTCTGGCGGCGGACGATTCCGACGGCATGACGGGCCAGCATGTGTTGGTCGATGCCGGCATTGCGCAGCAGTCGGTGATCACCTGAACGATCGCCGCGCCGGAGCCAATCCGGCGTGCCCTCAAAAGTCGTAGCGCCCCGTGATGCCGAAGTAGCGCTTGTCGTCGCGCGGGACATAGCGGTTGATGTTGCTGCCCGAGTTCTGCACGAAGC
>JBBSPW010000069.1:0-17329 GCA_038258365.1 Burkholderiales bacterium
AGCTGCGGCGCGATCGTGGCCAATGCCTGCCGGGCCACCGCGCGGGCGCCATCGCCATCGGTGCCGGGCAAGGCCAGTGCTGCGGTCGCCCGGGCCTTCCAGTAGATCCAGGCGGTGTCCTGCTGCTCGGCCGGGCTCATCGCTTCGATCGCCTGCTGCACCAGGCTCCAGCGGGCGGTGGACTCGGCCGCGTTGCGCGGGCCTTCGCGCAATGCGGCGCGCACATGCCAGGCCAGCAAATCGTCGCTCCAGGGTGGCGCCGCCGCCACCTGCGTGGGGCCGGGTCTGGCGGTTGCGACCCAGATCGACCAGGCTTCGCGCGCCCACTCTGCTGCTTGGGGCTGCTGCCTGATCGCAGCTTGTTTGGCGACATGGGCCCAAGCCGTGGCGGCGTCGCTGGCAGGCAGTCGAGCGGCGCCGAGCTTCTGCACCGTATCAGCGGCTTCTTGCGGGTCGTCGGCAGCGCTGCGCATCAATGCGAGCAATGTCATCTGCGCACCATCGGCGCCCAGGCCAGCGGGGCGCTTGCTCAAAAACTTGGACGGGTTCGACAGCAACTCGCCGACCCGCTTCGAGGTTTCCGGCGCGCCAGCGTCCAGCAGCGCCGCTGCGCTGCGTGCCAGACGCAGCCGGTTCAGCTCGACCGCGCTGCGAACCACCTGCCAGATGTCGGCGCGTTTGAGCACGTCATCGGCCAGCAAGCTGCCCGCCATCAGCAGGCAGCCGTCGTCGGCATCGCGCTGTGCGGCCAATGCATCGCGTGCCGGATCACGACCCGGGCCGCGTCCCGCGAGGTGTTGCGCCAGCAGGGCATAGCAGGTGACTTCGCGGTCGTCGTTCATGCGAAAGCGCGGAAACTCGGTGCGCAAGTTGGCCCAATCGCGGCGCTTGCCCAGTTCAAGCAACCAGTCGTTGCGCAGCCGGTCTTCGACATAGGTGCCCGGCCAGCGCGCGTAGAAGGCGTCGAGCTCGGTCTGCTGCGCCTGGCCCAGCCGGTTCTGCAGCTCCCAGTAGTCGACCCACATCGCCAGCGGATGGCCGCTGGAGATGACCGCTGCGCGCGCGGCCGCCAGCTGGGCGGCATTGCTCTTTCGCAGCGCTTCACGGGCCTGAACGATGGGCTCGTCGGCGGTTTGGGCTTGCAGGGGCCCCACCGTGGCGGTCATCAGGGCAGACGACACCAGCACGCAGCGGGTGGCCGCAGCGATGGCAGCAGCCATCCGGCGCCGGGGTGGGGAACAAGGCGGGTTCATGTCGGTGAATCTAGCGCAATGCACCGCAGCTGCGGGGTACCGGGCTGCTGGCGCCGCTGGGCTGGTGCGGCCTTTGGACCTGAGGCGAGCACTTCGGGCCGACCCGAAGCGGCAGGGCCGGTGCGCGCAACGACAATGGCCGCCATGAGCCTGCCCCTGCCGTCCATGGAACCGTCGCGCGACAAGAAGGTGCTGCGGCGCCAGCTGCAGGCCGAACGGCAGGATCTGATCGACCGCCATCTGCGCGCCATGCAGCTGCAAGAAGTGCTGCGCGTGTGGCTGGTCAAGCGCGAAGAACCGGCAATTGGCGCGTACTGGCCGATCAAGGGCGAGTTCGACACGCTGCCAGCGCTGTTTCGCTGGTCCGAAGCTGAGAGCGGGCGCCGCATCGGACTGCCGGTGGCCGACAAGACCACGAAGCAGTTGCGGTTCCATGTCTGGTACCCGGGTTGTGAGATGGAAGAAGACGCCTACGGCATTCCGAAGCCCAAGGACACGCCGATATTCGAGCCCGGCTTGCTGTTGGTGCCCTGCGTCGGCTATGGGCCGCGCGGATTGCGGCTCGGCTATGGTGGTGGTTTCTACGACCGCAGCCTGGCGACGCTGCAACCGAAGCCCTTTACGGTGGGGCTGGCCTACACCCATGGTCATGTGCCCTGGCTCGAAGCCGAGCCGCACGACATTCCCCTGGACGCGATCCTGACCGAGGACGGCGTTGCCTGGGAGGCCTGAAGCGGCTGCACACGCACGCTGACGGCCACCTCACTCCTTCACCCACTGACCAAAGCCTCTGACGATGAACACCTTCCAGTCATTGACCACCGCCGCGACCCTGATGCTGCTGATGTCCGCAGCCGCACCGGCATGGGCTGCCGATGGCCTGATCGAAATCAAGAGCCCGCATGGCGCCAAGGCGACGATGGACAAGCTGGAAGCCGCGGCCAAGGAAAAGGGCCTGACGGTGTTCGCACGCATCGACCACGCTGCCGGCGCAGCCAAGATCGACAAGGTTCTGCGGCCCACCGAGGTGCTGATATTCGGAAACCCGCAAGGCGGCACGCCGTTCATGGAATGCGCGCAAACGGTGGGCATCGACCTGCCGCTGAAGGCTGTCGTCTGGGAGGATGCGGCCAAGCAGGTTTGGCTGGGCTACAACGACCCGGCTTGGCTGGCCAAGCGCCATGGCGTGGCCACCTGCCCGGTGGTGACGAACCTGTCGAAGGCATTGTCCGGGCTGGCGCAGGCCGCTACACAGTAGCCTCCACGCTCCCCGACGGTCGCTGCCCCCGAGGGGGCGCTCACCTGCGGCCCGGCGAAGCCGGTTCCGCGGCTTTTCTTGGTGGGTTCGCGGTGCTTTCCTTAAGCGGTCAGAGTTTGTTGCAGATCTCGAGCGACAAAGCCGACTGGTTCAGCGTGTAGAAATGGATTCCCGGCGCGCCGCCGGCGATCAACCGTTCGCACAAACGGCTCACGACCTCGATGCCGAAGGCGCGCACCGAGGCTGCGTCGTCCAGGTAGCCTTCCATCTTCAGAGCCACCCAACGCGGGATCTCGATGCCGTCGCGGGCCGCGAACTGGGCGATGCGGGCGTAATTGTGGATCGGCATGATGCCGGCCACGATCGGCACGTCGACCCCGAGTTTCTTCACTTCGTCGACGAAGTGAAAGTACGCGTCGGGGTTGAAGAAGAACTGCGTGATGGCGCGGTCGGCGCCGGCTTTCACCTTGTCTGCGAAGTGCAGCAGGTCGCGCTGCACATAGCGCTGCTGCGGGTGGTATTCGGGGTAGGCCGCGACCTCGATGAACCAGTCGGTTCCCTGGGTTTCGCGGATGAAGCGGATCAGGTCGGCGGCATAGCGGAATTCACCCGGCGTGGCGGTGCCGCTGGGCAGGTCGCCGCGCAACGCCACCAGGCGCTTGATGCCCTGGGCACGGTAGGTGGCCAGGATCTCGGCGATGCTGTCCTGGGTGCTGCCCACGCAAGACAGGTGCGGCGCGGCGTCGTGGCCCAGCGCCGCAATCTGCTTGACGGTTGCCAGCGTCTTGTCGCGCGTGCTGCCGCCTGCGCCATAGGTGACGCTGAAGAACTCGGGGCCGATGGCGGACAGGTCCTGCACCACCTGGTTCAGCTTGTCGCTGCCAACCGGGGTATTGGGGGGGAAGAACTCAAAGCTGATGGGGATGTGTGAGGCCACGGGTCACTCCAAACTGGGCAAATGCAGGCGTCCGCCGCAACGGGATGCAGGTGCGGCGAGCGGCGGTTGCGCGCCGCCCGCTCGCGCAAGCGCTGGGCCGAGTCCTCGGGCACCTCGTCTGATCGACCGATCCCCTCGACCGATCGGCGCCGCTCCGGTCAATACCGGTAGCTGTCCGCCTTGTACGGCCCGCTCTTGTCGACGCCGATGTAAGCCGCCTGCTCGTCGGTCAGCTCGGTCAGCATGGCGCCGACTTTCTTCAGGTGCAGCCGTGCCACCTTCTCGTCCAGGTGCTTCGGCAGCACATAGACCTTGCCGACCTTGTAGTCGTCCTTGCGCGTGAACAGCTCGATCTGCGCGATCGTCTGGTTGGCGAACGAAGAGCTCATCACGAAGCTCGGGTGGCCGGTGGCGCAGCCCAGGTTCACCAAACGGCCCTTGGCCAACAACGTGATCTTCTTGCCGTCCTTGAAGGTGATGTGGTCGACCTGCGGCTTGATCTCGTCCCACTGCAGCTTTTCCAGCGATGCGACATCGATCTCGTTGTCGAAGTGGCCGATGTTGCAGACGATGGCTTCGTCTTTCATCGCTTCCATGTGCTCGAAGCGGATGACGTTCTTGTTGCCGGTGGCGCTGACGAAGATGTCGGCCTTGTCGGCGGCGTATTCCATGGTCACGACCTTGTAGCCTTCCATCGCGGCCTGCAGGGCGTTGATGGGGTCGATCTCGGTCACCCACACTTGCGCCGACAGGGCGCGCAGCGCTTGTGCACTGCCCTTGCCCACATCGCCATAGCCGGCCACCAGGCAGACCTTGCCGGCGATCATCACATCGGTGGCGCGCTTGATGCTGTCCACCAGCGATTCGCGGCAGCCGTACAGGTTGTCGAACTTGCTCTTGGTGACGCTGTCGTTGACGTTGATGGCGCGGAACATCAGGGTGCCCTTGACCGACATCTCGTTCAGGCGCAGCACCCCGGTGGTGGTTTCTTCGGTCACACCGATGATCTCGGCGCTCTTGCGGCTGTACCAGCTGCCATCGGTGGCCAGCTTGGCCTTGATGGCTGCATACAACTCGGTTTCTTCTTCGCTGCCCGGGTTGGCCAGCAATGACGCGTCTTTCTCGGCGCGCTTGCCCAGGTGCATCAGAAGCGTGGCGTCACCGCCGTCGTCCAGGATCATGTTCGGGCCTTCGCCCTTGGTGTCCTTGGTACCGAACTCGAAGATGCGGTGGGTGAAGTCCCAGTACTCCTTCAGCGTTTCGCCCTTGTGGGCGAACACGGGGGTGCCGGCATCGACCAGCGCGGCGGCGGCATGGTCCTGCGTGCTGTAAATATTGCAAGAGGCCCAGCGCACCTGGGCGCCGAGGGCCTGCAAGGTCTCCACCAAGACGGCAGTCTGGATGGTCATGTGGATGCTGCCGGTGATGCGCGCGCCCTTCAGCGGCTGCGCCTTGGCGAACTCGTGGCGGATGGCCATCAGGCCGGGCATCTCGGTTTCGGCGATGCCGATTTCCTTGCGGCCCCAGGCGGCGAGCTTGGGGTCGGCAATGGCGTGGTCGTGCAGGGATTTGACGGGTGCGTTCATCAACAGGCTCCAGTTGCGGTTGGAAACCTGCACGGAACCGGTTGTAGAGGAGTCTCGACTCACCCACGAAGCCCGTTCGTGCAGGTGAGCGCAGTTGCAATGAAGGCCCCGAGCCTGGCCTCGTCCTGATGCAGGTCGACTGGTGTCGATGGCCTGCTGTCAATGCGAAGGTTGCAACGCTCCTCGGGGAACCCGGGACTATAGCGACCCCGGCGCCGACGTGCAGCGCTGCGGCCCACACCGCGTGCGAGAAGGCACAGCGGTGACACACTGACCCCGATGGACAGCCCCCCGATCGGAAAGCGACCTTTGCCTTGGGGCAGCTGTCCGGAACACCTGCTTCATCAGGTCGCGGGTGTGTTCACCGACATCGACGACACCCTGACCCGCGACGGCGCCATCGACCCACCGGCGTTGGATGCCTTGCACGACCTGCGCAGCGCGGGCGTGCCGGTGGTGGCCATCACCGGCCGGCCCATGGGCTGGAGCGAGCCGTTCGCGCGCGCCTGGCCGATGGACGCGATCGTGGCCGAGAACGGCGGGGTGGCGTTGATCCGGGCCGGGCACGACAGCGGCGGTGGTTTGCAAATCGAATTCGCGCAGGACCACTCCACCCGCCAGCGCAACAGCCTGCGCCTGCAAGCAGCCGGCGAGCGCGTGCTGCGCGAGGTGCCGGGCGCCACACTGGCCACCGACAGCCCCGGTCGCGTCACCGACATCGCGATCGACCACAGCGAGCATGCCCATCTGGACGCCGCTGCCATCGAGCGGGTGGTGCAGGTGATGCGCGCCGAGGGTCTGCACGCCACCGTCAGCTCGATCCACATCAACGGCTGGATCGGCGAGCACGACAAGCTGAGCGCGGCGCACTGGATGGTCCAGCGTTTGTACGGGCGACCGCTTGCGAGCGAGATGAACCGCTGGATCTATGTCGGCGACTCGACCAACGACCAGCGGATGTTCGCGGCCTTTGCGCTCAGCGTCGGGGTGGCGACCCTGATGCGCTTCGAGGCCGAGCTTCGACACTGGCCGACCTATCTCACCGATGGCGACCGCGGCGCCGGGTTCGCCGAGGTGACGCAGCGCTTGCTGCAGGTTCGCGGCACGGTCGTTCTGCCGGCGGTCTGACAGTGTTCCGAACCCAGGCCCGACCCCGCGGACCTCGCGGGTAGGATGTTCCGCATGAACAATTTCGTCGATTCGCTGGACCTGGCCGCTTCGGTCACGATCGACCGCATCGTGACCCACCTGCCGCAGGTGCTGGGTGCGTTGGCATTGCTGCTGGTGGGCTGGCTGCTGGCGCGGCTGCTGCGAATGGTGACCCGGCGCGGAGTGGCGTTGCTGGACTCGCTGGTCACCCGCAGCACCGGTCAGGCGCGCTTTCGGATCGGGCGCTCGGCAGCGGTGCTGGGCACCATCGTCTACTGGGTGGTGCTGCTGTTTTTTGTCGCCGCAGCCACGCAGACCCTCGGCTTGCAAACCTTCACCGACTGGCTCGCGCGGCTGCTGGACCACCTGCCCACGGTGGCCGCGGGTTTGCTGATCATGGTGGCGGGCTACCTGCTGTCGGGTTTTGTGGGCGAGGTGGTTCAAGCCACCGCCACCGCACTGCCGGCGCCGCAGCGCCGCGCGCTGGCGCGCGTAGCCCAAAGTGCGACCCTGGTGGTGGCGCTGCTGGTGGGCGCCGACCAGATCGGCCTGAAGGTGACCTGGATCGCGATCTTCGCAGCGTTGCTGGTCGCGTCGGTGCTGGGCGGGCTGGCGATCGCGGTCAGCCTGGGCTCACGCGGGTATGTCGCCAACCTGATCGGCGCGCATCACCTGCGGCAGGCGCTGGAGCCGGGGCAACGGGTCCGGGTGTCCGGGCACGAAGGCCGCATCGTCGACATCAGCGCCACCTCGCTGGTGCTGGAAACCGACGATGGCCGGGTGGTGCTGCCGGGCAGCCTGTACCACGACGAAGCGATCGTCCTGGTGGTGCGGCAGCCGCCGCCTTCGGCTTCGCCGGTGCCAGCGGCTTCGCCGGCATCACCGGCTTGAGCGGGCCGCAACCGATGTCGAATCCGAGCACCAACCCGTCGGTAGAACAGTCCACAGACCGGGCCACCGAACGGAAGACAGCGGCCTCCCCGTCGCTGAGTCTGGCCTTCATGCGCAGCCACCCGGCGCAGGCCGCGCGGGTGCTGGAAAGCCTGCCGCCAGCCGACGCCGCCACACTGCTGGCACGCACCCCGGCTCGTTTGAGTGCTGGCGTCCTGAGCGCCATGCTGCCGCGCCGCGCTGCCTCGTGTCTGGCCCAGGTCGACGACCGCCGGGCGCTGGAGCTGCTGGCGCCGATGGCCACCCAGCCCACCGTGGCGCTGCTGCGCCACCTGCCTGAGAACCGCCGGCGCGACTTGATCGCGGGCTTGCCGACGGCGGCCTCGCTGGCCTCGGCACTGTTGCTCGGCTACACCGAAGACACCCTCGGCGCCTGGGCCGACCCCGATGTGGTGCTGCTGCCGGCCGACACCCGCGCCGCCGACGCGCTGACCCGCATGCGCGCCAGCGCCGGCGCGCACCCCGAGATCTTCGTTGCCGATGCGTCGCGACGCCTGATGGGGTGCGTGCCGCTGACCACGCTGATGCAGGCACCGGGCAGCGCCACGCTGTCCACGCTGATGAAGCCGCCCGCGGCATGGCTTGCGGCGTTCACGCCGCTGTCGGCGGTGGCGGCACACCCCGGTTGGCAGCTGGGATCGGCGCTGCCGGTGGTCGAACCCGGCGACCGCCTGGTGGGTGTGATCACGCGCGACGCCCTGGCCCGCGCTCTGAATCAGGCCCACCGCCCGTTGACGCTGGAAGGCGCCGAGACCCTGCCCGGCCTGTTGGCCGCCGGCTATTGGGAAGCCTTGACCGGTGTGCTGCAGGGCACCCTGGCGTTGCTGCCGAAGGTCAAGCGGATCGTTGACCCATCTACCGAGGCAGGCTCTGCTGCGCCTGCCAGCCGCGGCCGGGTCGGTTGAGTGGACCATGGCTGCTGACACCCCTCGCATCGCCGCAAGCCCGCTCACGGACAACAACGCCGAGGCCGCGCTGACGCAGCGATTTTTGCTCGACTACCCGCACGAAGCCGCGCGCTTGTTCGAAGCCATGCCGGCCGACGACGCCGCGGCCTTGCTGGCAGCGCAGGAGCCCCATGCCGCGCTGCGCGCATGGCAGGCGCTGGCGCCCGATGTCGCCCGCCAGACGCTCACCAGCCTGCCGCAGTCGCTCGCCCTGCACCTGCTCGCCGAAGCGGAACCGGTGGTCAGCGTTGCGGTGCTGACGCAGCTGGATGCAAACGAACGCAAGGCTTGGCTGGCCCTCCTGCACAAGGATGTGGCTCAGGAATTGATGGAGTTGCTGGCCTATCCCGACGACAGCGCCGGCCGCATGATGGACCCGCGTGTGAGCCCGCTGCGCAGCGGCATGTCGGTGGCCGAAGCCCTGGAGCGCTTGCGCCAGATCCGCCGCAGCGGGCTGCGCGAGTTGTTCGTGATCGACGACGAAGGCCGACTGATCGGCCGGGTCGAGGTGCAGGACCTGGCGCTGGCCGACCGCACGCTGCCGCTGTCCGACATCACGCGCCCGGCGGTTGCGACCGTCAACGACCTGGACCCGCGCGAAGACGTGGTGCAGACCTTGCAGGACCAGCCCATCACCACGCTGCCGGTGCTGAACCTGCAGGGGCGCTTCATCGGCGTCATCCGGCAGGACGAACTGGTGGCAGCGGTGGAGGAAGAAAGCAGCGTCGACATGCAGACGATGGTCGGTGCCAGTGCCGACGAGCGTGCGCTGTCGCCGCCGTTCTTCGCGGTCAGGAAGCGGTTGCCGTGGCTGCAGATCAACCTGCTGACCGCGTTTCTGGCAGCAGCGGTGGTGGGGTTGTTCGAAAGCACGATCGCGCAGTTCACCGCGCTCGCGGTGCTGCTGCCGGTGGTGGCGGGGCAGTCGGGCAATGCGGGTGCGCAAGCGCTGGCGGTGACGATGCGCGGCCTGGTGCTGCGAGAGATCAGCCTGCGCCATTGGCCGCGGGTGGTGGCCAAGGAAGCGCTGGTCGGGCTCGTCAACGGCTTGGCGGTGGCGGCCACCACCGGGTTGGCGGTGTATGTGTGGAGCCGCTCGCTGCCGCTGGTGGGCGTGATCGTGCTGGCGATGGTGATCTCGATGCTGGCCGCGGGGCTGGCGGGTGCGCTGGTGCCGGTGCTGCTGCGCCGTTTCGGGCAGGACCCCGCAACGGCTTCATCGATCATCCTGACCACGGTGACCGATGTGGTCGGCTTCTTCAGTTTTCTGGGGATCGCGGCGCTGTTTGCGCCGATGCTGGCGGTTAGCCTGAGCTGACCGGGTTTGCAGGTTCGGGTCGGGCTCAGACCCCCGTGCCCAGAAAGGCGGCCATGCGCTGCAGTTCTTCCAGCACCGCGTGGGCCTGCGCCCAGCGGTCGGCTGTCCAGACCAGCCGTTCCGTGCGGGGGTGCATCAGCCGCTGCGTCGCTCGCGGCAGATGGCCGTAGTTGATGTAGAAGTCTTCTTCGATCGGCAGGCGGGCATAGCGCCGCTCCAGGTCACCGGCGCGGTAGTCCCGCACGCGGTGGCGCAGCATCAGGTCCTGCGCGCGCGCCGGCGCGCGGGTCGGGTCGGCCTGCACGAAGCCGAGCTTGGCGATGGCCTTCGGCAACGTGGTGGGCGCAAACAGGCTGGGCGCGATGGCGTAGCGGCGCAGGTCGGCCAGCGTGATCGCCTTCATGCCGCCGGCTTCAGATCCGTTTTCGTGCCTGCGGGGATGCCGGTCATGTCCGCGATGATGCCGGTCTCGCCGCCTTAAACCAACGCAGGCGGGTTGCGACGCGAGCAATCGGTCGTTCTACAAAACCACACCCGCCCGATGTCCAGAGCGGACATTCCCGCGTGGCTGGCCGTCGTGGCGCGTGCTTTGATGCTACCCAGCCGGGATAACAAGAACGCCCGCACCCGCAGGGCGCCACTGGAGACGACACGATGAGAACGATTTTTTCGACCGGCGCCAGCGCGCTGGTTGCCGCTGCGCTGTGGCTGGTCTTGCCGGCAGCATCCCAGGCGCAAAACCTGATCGCCAACGGCGGCTTCGAGACCGGCACGCTGGGAGGCTGGTCCACCGCGGGCGACAGCAGCTTCATCGGTGTCGCGCAAAACATCGGCCACAGCGGCAATTGGGCTGCCTTCGCCGGGCCCGACCCCAGCGGGTCGCTGCTGCAGACCGTGGCCACGACGCCAGGCGTGTCGTATGTGGTGAGCTTCTGGTTGCGACTGGACGACAGCGCGCAGCCCAACAGCTTTTCTTTTAGCTGGAACAACAGCGCCCCGTCACAGCCCTTCAACAATGTCGCTGCTTTCGACTACACGCGCTTCAGCAGCACGGTGGTCGCCACTGGCGCGGCGTCGATCTTGCGTTTTGACTTCGTCAACCCGCAGTCGTTCTGGCTGCTGGACGATGTCAGCGTCACCGCGGTGCCGGAGCCGGCCACTGCTGCGTTGCTGGCTGGCGGGCTGTTGGCGGTGTTGCTGGTGGGTGCGGCTGGCGGACGGCGCCGCCGCTCGGCCAGGATCACAGCGACCACCGTGGCGATCGGCGCGCTGGCTGCGTCTTCCGCAGCCTTCGCCATCGACCCGCCGTCGATCACGGTGTTGTCGGGCCGCGCCGATCAGGTCAGCGGCGGCAATGCGCTGGTCGAGGTCAAATGGGCCGTCAACGCCCGAACCACGGCTGCCAAGTTCGCGCTGAATGGCATTCCGCTGCCGGCCGGCACGATTGCGCAACGTGCCGATGGCCGTTTCATCGGCCTCGTAGCTGGTTTGCGAACCGGCGCCAACGTGCTCAGCGTGCGGGTGCCGGGCGCTGGCTCGCAACTCGTCATCACCAACCACCCGAAAGGCGGACCGGTGCTGATCAGCGAGCAGCCGCAGCCCTACATCTGTGCCACCCCGGCACCGACTCCGCAGGTGGGCAATACCCCAGCCAGCAACGCGAGCGGGTTGAGCACCGCGGCGATCGATGCGCAATGCACGATCGCCACCGAGTTCAAGCTCTTCTACCGAACGACGGTCGCCGGTTGCTCGACCGCGATCCCCGACCCCAGCCCACCGGCTGTGGCCAACCCCAACAACTGCTTCAAGCCCTACCTGCCGGGCACCATCTACACCGACCTGGCCACCACCACCACCGACACCGGCCAGACCGTGCCTTATGTGGTGCGGGTCGAGCGCGGCACCATCAACCGCGGCATCTACGACCTGGCGGTGCTGATCGACCCGACCCAGCCGTGGAACATCTACAACCCGCAAGCCGGCTGGAACGGCAAGGTGGTCTACAACTTCGGCGCCAGCACCGGCCAACCCCGTTTGCAAAACCGCAGCAGCCAGAACTGGGCCGACGACAAGGCACTGTCGCGCGGCTACATCGTCGCCGACAACAGCTTGAGCGACTCCAGCAGCAACAGCAACCGGGTCATCAATGCCGAGACGATCCTGATGATGAAGGAGCATGTGCGCAAGACCTATGGCGAGATCCGAGCCACGTTGGGCAGCGGTTGCAGCGGTGGCTCGATCGGGCAGAACACCGCCGCCAGCATCTATCCCGGCTTGCTCGACGGCATCCAGCCGTCTTGCGACTATGTCGACAGCATCACCACCGGCATCGAGGTCAGCGACTGCGTGCTGCTCGTCAACTTCTACGCGAGCCCCGAATGGGCAGCGGCCATGGCCGGGTTGACGCAAGAGCAGATCAACGCCAAGAAGGGCGCCATCAACGGCCACCTGGACCAGCGCGGCTGCCACAGCTGGAACAACGCCTTCGGCTTCAACAACCGACCCGGCAACTATGTGCGCACCCTGGTGTCGAACGAGGTCACCGGCGCATTGACAACAGAAACCACGCCGCGCAACAACTGCCTGCTGCCGGCGGCCCTGGTCTACGACCCCGTGACCAACCCCACCGGCACCCGTTGCGGGGATCCGGACCTGGCCACGATGGTCTGGGGCAGCACCGCCAACGAGCTGGCACCCAAGGCCCAGCGCGCGTTGCAGACCACCGACAACACGGGTGTGCAGTACGGCTTGAAAGCGCTGCTGTCGGGCGCCATCACGGCAGAGGAGTTCGTGACGCTGAACGAAGGCATCGGTGGCACCGATGCCGATTCCAACCGCCGCGCCGCGCGCAGCGTGGCCGACGCCGGGGCTTTGCCGATCGCCTACCGCGCCGGCATCGTCAGCAGCGGCGACCGGCTCGGCAAGCTGCCGATCATCGATTCACGCGGCTGGGACGACCAGGGCATCCACCACATCTGGCGCAGCTTCTCGGAGCGGGCCCGCATCGCCGATGCCAACGGCGGCAACGCTGCCAACCAGGTGATGTGGCGCTATGGCACGGGACTGCTGCCGGGAACCGCCGCGCAAGTGCAGGCGGTGACGGTGCAGTCGCTGGTGACGATGGGCGCGTGGGTCGATGCCTTGTCGCTCAGCGCGCCGAAGCCGTCGATCAACGCGGTGCGCACCCAGGCGCAGGTGCTTGCGGCCAAGCCCACATCGGCCCGCGACCTGTGCTACCTCACGGGAGACACCAACTTTGCGAACCCGGTCTACGACTTCGCGGTGTGCGACGCCGACCCGCGCTTGGCCAAGCACGAATCGCCCCGCCAGGTGGCCGGCGGGCCGCTGGTCGAGAACATCCTGAAATGCCAGCTGAAGCCGCTGGATGTCGGCGGATACAAGGGTGTGAGCTTCACCCTGGCGCAGCAAGGCCGTCTGCAAGCAGCGTTCGTTTCGGGCGTTTGCGACTGGAGCCAGCCCGGCATGGGTCAGCAAGCTTCACTGTCGCCGCTGACTTTCGAAAGTGGCCCGGGTGGCGTGCAATTGACGCCTGCCCCGGTGTCACAGCCGATTCCTTGATGCGCCACTGGAGCAGCATCAATCAATGGTGGGTGGCGAGCCAGTGGCCGAGATCGAGGCTGCGGCGGCCGCAAGCCCGCCCGGACTTGCCGGGCGGCAGTCCGGGTCAGGCATCTGCGCGGGTTTGAGAGGCGAGACACGAGAGTGCGGCTATGAAGGCCGCCGGGTCGCGCTCGCGCCATTCGCTCGGTGCTTGCGACCGGCCTAAAGCCCGGCAGCGGCCTTTAAGGCCGCTGCTTTGTCAGTCCGTTGGCTGCGGAAGGGGCTGCGCCCCTTAACTTTGCTGAGGCGAAGTTGGCCTGCGCCGAAGAACCGCCAGCGCGCGCTGCGCGCGCAGTGAGCCTACAGCCCGGCTGCCGCGCGGAGCGCGGCAGCTTTGTCGGTTCTTTCCCAGGAAAATTCCGGCTCTTCGCGCCCGAAGTGCCCATACGCCGCGGTCTTCTCATAGATCGGGCGCAGCAGATCAAGCATCTGAATGATGCCCTTCGGCCGCAGGTCGAAATGCTCACGCACCAGGGCTTCGATCTTCTCGTCGCTGATCTTGCCGGTGCCTTCGGTGTAGACGGTGATGTTCATCGGCTCGGCGACGCCGATCGCATACGCCACCTGGATCTGGCACTGCCGAGCGATGCCGGCGGCGACGATGTTCTTGGCCACATAGCGGGCCGCATACGCTGCGCTGCGGTCGACCTTCGACGGGTCCTTGCCGCTGAAGGCACCACCGCCATGCGGGCAGGCGCCGCCATAGGTGTCGACGATGATCTTGCGCCCGGTCAAACCGCAATCACCTTGCGGGCCGCCGACCACGAAGCGGCCGGTGGGGTTGACCAGGTACTTGGTGTTCTTCAGCCATTCGTTCGGGATCACCGGCTTGATGATCTCTTCGATCACCGCTTCGACGAACTCGGGCTTCATCTTGTTGCCCAGGCTCCACTCCGGCGCATGCTGGCTCGACAACACCACGGTGTCCACCGAATGCGGCTTGCCGTCCACATAGCGCATCGTCACCTGGCTCTTGGCGTCGGGCCGCAGGTAGGGCATGCGGCCGTCCTTGCGCAGCTGCGCCTGGCGTTCGACCAGGCGGTGGGCGTAGTAGATCGGTGCCGGCATCAGCTCCGGTGTTTCGTCGCAGGCATAGCCGAACATCAGTCCCTGGTCGCCGGCGCCGGTGTTCAGGTGGTCGTCCGAGGCATGGTCCACGCCCTGAGCGATGTCGTTGCTCTGCTTGTCGTAGCAGACCATCACCGCACAGCCCTTGTAGTCGATGCCGTACTCGGTGTTGTCGTAGCCGATGCGCTTGATGGTGTCGCGCGCCACCTGGATGTAGTCGACCACCGCGTTGGTGGTGATTTCGCCGGCCAGCACCACCAGCCCGGTGTTGCACAGCGTCTCGGCCGCCACGCGGCTCAGCGGGTCTTGTCTGAAGATCGCGTCGAGGATCGCGTCGGATATCTGGTCGGACACCTTGTCGGGGTGACCTTCAGAGACGGACTCGGAAGTGAAAAGAAATTCGTTCGCCACGGTGGATAGCTCCTTTGGGTTGCACGGCTGCGTCGCCTGGTGCGTGCCCCACTCGGGTCTCGCGGCGAACGCTTTAGCGGGTTTGCCGATCGCGCGCAGAACGTTGTCCGCACCCCACCGGCCCGGCGGCGCAGGCATGGCCGTTGGCTATGCTTGGCGCTCGCTTGTCGCCCCGCAAGTTGTTCTTTAACTCGGCGACCGGTGAAGTATACGAAGCATGCTCATCCTCGTCCGCTGGCTGTCCGCACGTTCATTGCGCTTTTTGCACGCCCTGGGCGGTGTCCTGGGTTGGGTGGCCTATGGCGGTTCTGCGCATTACCGCCGCCGCTTGCGCCACCATGCCGCGCTGGCCGGAATCGGGGCAGCCGAGCGCCGCGCCTCGGTGGCCGACGCCGGGCGGCTGATCTTCGAGCTGCCGCGGCTGTGGCTGCGGCCCCGCAACCAGCCGATTGCCGACCCCTTGCGATGGGAGGGCGCCGATCTTCTCGAACAGCTGCTGGCCGAAGGCCGGGGCTTGGTGTTGCTGACCCCGCACATGGGTAGCTTCGAGGTCTCGGCTCAAGCCTATGCCGAGCGTTTCGGCCACATCCAGCCGATCACGGTGCTGTACCGCCCGGCGCGACAAGCCTGGCTGCGAGAACTGGAGGAAACCGCGCGCGGCCGCCCGGCACTGGCCACAGCGCCGGCCACGCTGGCGGGGGTCCGTCTGCTGCTGCGCGCCCTGAAACGCGGTGAGACCGTCGGCCTTCTGCCCGATCAGGTGCCCCCCGAGGGCATGGGCGTGTGGGTGCCGTTCTTCGGCCAGCCGGCCTACACGATGACGCTGGCGGCGCGGCTGGTGCAGCAAACCGGTGCGGCGGTGGCGGTGCTGTGGACCGAGCGGCTCCCGGGCGGCAGCGGCTATGTGGTGCGTGCACAGCCGCTATCGCAGCCGTTGCCCGCGAAGAGCGCAGGCGAAGCGGCTGCGGCCATCGCCATCAACCGCGCGATGGAGCAGGTGATCCTGCAGAGGCCCGCGCAGTACCTGTGGGGCTACAACCGCTACAAGCAGCCGCGCCCGGTCGATGCGCTGCCCGCGGGAGTCAAATCGCCATGATGGAACGGGGGCTGGCCCACTTCGGCCTGGGTTTGGCGTGGTTGCTGCACCTGTTGCCGCTGGGCGGGCAGGCGGCGATCGGCCGCGGGCTCGGGCGGCTGCTGTACCGCTTCGGGCGCTCGCGGCGCCGGGTGGCGTTGGCCAACTTGCAGATCTGCATGCCCGAGCTCAGCCAGTCCGAACGCGAAGACCTGGCGCGTGAGCACTTTCAGTGGCTGGGCCGCAGCCTGCTGGAGCGGTCGATGCTCTGGTATGCGAGCCGTGAACGGTTGCTGCGCTTGATCCATGTCGAAGGCGATGTGCACCTGGCCGAACGCAGCCCGCGACCGGTGATGTGGCTGGTGCCGCACTTTCTGGCGGTGGATGTGGCGGGCACCGCGGCCCAGCTGTTCCAGAGCCATGTGGGCTGCAACATCTACACCCCGCAGAGCAACCCGGTGGTCGACCGCGCGTTGCGGCGCGGGCGCCAGCGCTTCGGTCTGGTGCAAATGTTCACGCGCCAGCAAAGCGCCATCGGCATGGTGCGCGCCATCAAGCGCGGCGCGGCGTTCTTCAACCCGTCGGACATGGACTTCGGCTTGCGCGACGCGGCCTTCGTGCCGTTCTTCGGTGAGCCGGCGGCCACGCTGCTGGCACCCAGCAAACTGGCGAAGTCGCTGAACATGGTGGTGCAGCCGGTGCTGACCGAGATCCTGCCGGGTGGACAGGGTTGGCGGGTGCGCTTCATGCCGGCGTGGGACGACTGGCCCACCGACGACCCGGTTGCGGACGCGGCGCGCATGAATGCCTGGATCGAAGGGCAGATCCGCCAGTTGCCGGCGCAGTACCTGTGGGTCCACCGGCGCTTCAAGACCCGGCCGCCGGGGGCGCCCCCTGTGTACTGAAGTTGCACGGCAGCCGCTGAGATCAGCCAGCCGATAATCGCTGCCGATGCGGCTGCCCTTCACCAAGATGCAAGGCGCGGGCAACGACTTCGTCGTGCTCAGCGCGCTGCATGCCCCGCTCAGGCTGAGTGCCGAGCAGGTGCGGCACCTGGCCGATCGCCGTTTCGGTGTCGGTGCCGACCAGATCCTGCTGGTGGAGCCAGCCACCGCGCCGGGCATCGACTTCAACTACCGCATCTACAACAGCAGTGGCGAAGAGGTCGAGCACTGCGGCAACGGCGCGCGGTGCTTCGCGCGTTATGTGCATGACCGCGGCTTCACGACCCGGCGCACGGTGCGGGTGCAGACCACCAACCGCGTGCTGGAGTTGCAGCTGGCCGACGACGGGCAGGTCACGGTCGACATGGGCCGGCCGGTGTTCGCGAACCAAGGCATCCCGTTCGATCCCGGCAGCCTGCACCCGCGCCATGCGGGCGACTTTCCGTTGTGGCGCCTGGGTACCGATGCTCAAACCGACGGCGCCGATTTCGCGCTGCTGTCGATGGGCAACCCGCATGCGGTCACGCGGGTCGCCGATGTGGACACGGCGCCGGTGGCCACGCTCGGCCCGCGGATCGAATGCGACCCGCACTTTCCGAACCGCGTCAATGTCGGCTTCATGCAGGTGCTGTCGCGCAACGCCGTGCGACTGCGCGTGCACGAGCGCGGAGCCGGCGAAACCCTGGCGTGCGGCACCGGCGCTTGCGCTGCGGTGGTGGCCGGCATCCGCCTCGGCTGGCTGGCTGGCCGCGTGCAGGTGCAGACCCGCGGCGGCGAGTTGTCCATCGAATGGCCGGGCGGGGACGCGAGC
>JBBSPW010000070.1:0-17298 GCA_038258365.1 Burkholderiales bacterium
CCAGTGCCGACTTCATTGCCAGGCTGGTGCAGGGCCGCGCCGACGAACTGCTCAGCCTGCTGTGCCTGGCGCGCCCGCTGCAGCGCTGCCCGCTGCTGCTGGCCCCGGCGATGAACCGCGAGATGTGGGCGCATCCGGCCACCCAGCGCAACATCGCCCAGGTGCAGGCCGATGGCGCCACGCTGCTGGGCCCGGCAGCCGGCGACCAGGCCTGCGGTGAAGTCGGCGACGGCCGCATGCTCGAAGCCGAAGAATTGGTGCTCGAGTTGATCGCCCACTTCCAGCCCAAGCACTGGCGCGGCCGCAGCCTGCTCGTGAATGCGGGGCCGACCTTCGAGGCCATCGATCCGGTGCGGGGCATCACCAACCATTCCAGCGGCAAGATGGGTTTTGCGGTGGCGCGTGCCGCCGCCGAATCCGGTGCCCGCGTCACCTTGATTGCCGGACCGGTGCACTTGCCGACCCCGCGCGGGGTGCTTCGGATCGATGTGCAGAGCGCCGCGCAGATGCTGGACGCCGTGATGGCCGAAGCGCCGTCGCACGATGCCTTCGTTGCCACCGCCGCGGTCGCCGACTGGCGGCCGGCGCAGGTCGGCGTGCAGAAGTTCAAGAAGGATGCAGCTTCGGACGGCGCTGGGCGCGTGCCCGATCTGGTGCTGACGGAAACCGTCGACATCCTGGCTCGCGTCGCGGGTCTGCCCGAAGGTCAGCGACCTTACTGCGTCGGATTCGCAGCCGAAAGCCACGACCTGGCAGCGCATGCCCGCGACAAGCGCATCCGCAAGAATGTGCCGCTGCTGGTCGGCAACCTGGGTCCGGCCACCTTCGGCTCGGACCACAACACCTTGCTGTTGGTCGACGAACACGGCGAGCATGCGTGGCCGACCGCCGACAAGCTGAGCCTTGCGCGGCAGCTGGTGGCCGAGATCGCGCGCAGGATGTCGCCATGAACGCTGCTGCCGACCCACCTGCCGGCGGGCATGTCGTCGATGTGCAGGTGCTGGACGAGCGCATGGCGCCGCATCTGCCGCAGTACGCCACCGCCGGTGCCGCGGGGCTTGACCTGCGGGCTTGCATCGATGCGCCGCTGCTGCTGGAGCCCGGCGCCGCGGTGTTGATTCCCACCGGTCTGGCGATCCACATCGCCGATCCAGCGATGGCCGCGATGTTGCTGCCGCGTTCCGGGCTCGGCCACAAGCAGGGCATCGTGCTCGGCAACCTGGTCGGGCTGATCGACAGCGACTACCAGGGACCGTTGATGGTCAGCTGCTGGAACCGCAGCAGCAGCCCCTACACGGTGGAGCCGCTGGAGCGCATCGCGCAGATGGTGATCGTGCCGGTCGTTCGCGCCAGCTTCAGGCGCGTCGAAGGCTTCGAAGCCAGCGCGCGCGGCGGCAGCGGGTTTGGTTCGACCGGTCGCCGCTGAGAGCCAGAGCCGCCGATCAGTGCAGCGCGGACCCGCCCGGGCCGACCGGGCGGGGACTGGAGCCCGCCAGCATCACCGGCTCGCCGCCGACACTGCCGGCTTCGGTTTCGGCTTCGGTGGCTTTGCGCACCGCCTGCACCCTGACCTCCAGACGCAGCGCCATGCCGGCCAGCGGGTGGTTGGCGTCCAGCACCACATGCGAAGGGTAGATCTCGGTCACGACATAGATCTGGTCGGCCGGCATGTCGGGCGTGGCATGGCCTGCGGGCAAGCCTTCGAAAGCCATGCCGACTTCCAACTGATCCGGGAACAGCTTGCGGTCCTCGAAGCAAACCCACTCGGCCCGGTAGTCGCCGAACGCGTGTTCGGGCTCCAGATGCAGTTGAACCTCGTCGCCGGCGGCGTACCCGGCCAGGCCTTCTTCGACCTTCGGCAGCAGGTCGTCGCCACCGTAGAAGAACTCGACAGGCGCTGTCAGTTCGTCGATCGGGCGATTCGATCCGTCGTTCAGTTTCCAGGTCAGACTGACCACGCAAGGGGGGCTGATCACCATCTACAAATGATCGCACAGGGCTGCGGCCGCGCGTTGTCGAGAATGTCCGTACCTGCGCGCTGCAGGCCCTCCGACGCGCCGACAGTGGGCCAGAATCCGCCGATGGACACGCGCCTGCCGCTGCCCCTTCTGGGGGGCTTGACCCCCGAGCGCTTCATGCAACGCCATTGGCAGAAGCAGCCCCTGTGGGTGCAGCAAGCCTGGCCCAACGTGCAGCCCCCCGTCACCCGGGGCGAGATGTTCGGGTTGGCGGCCAGCGAGGGGGTCGAGTCGCGCTGCGTCTGGCTCGACGATCGCAGCCGCTGGCGAGTGCGCCAAGGGCCGCTGGCGCGGCGGTCGCTGCCACCGTTGTCGCGGCCCGGCTGGAGCTTGCTGGTGCAAGGGCTCGATCGCCATGCGAAGGCAGCTGCGGCGATGCTGGAACGTTTTGCCTTCGTGCCGCAAGCCCGGCTCGACGATCTGATGCTGTCCTGGGCCAGCCCCGATGGCGGTGTCGGCGCGCACCTCGATTCCTACGACGTGTTCCTGCTGCAGGTGCAGGGACAGCGCCGCTGGCGCATCGGCCCGGTGTCCAAGCCGGTTTGGGTGCCGGGCGCGCCACTGAAGCTGCTGCAGCATTTCGAGCCCACCCAGCAGCAGGTGCTGGAACCCGGCGACCTGCTCTACCTGCCGCCGGGCTGGGGCCACGAAGGCACCGCTGTGGGGGGCGACTGCATGACCTGCTCGATCGGTTTCCGCGCGCCCACGGCGGGTGAGTTGGCGCATGAGCTGTTGCTGCGGCTGGCCGATGGCGTTGCCGACGCGGTCGCGGATGCCAACGACGCCGATGGGTCGCTGCGTGCCGATCGCGCAAGCCGCGTGGCAGCGCAACTTGCGCAGCGCTATCGCGATCCGCGCCAACACGCCACTGCGCAGCCGGGCCAGGTGCCGGATGCGCTGGCCGCCTTTGCCCGCGACGCGCTGGCGCGAGCGCTCGCGGACCCGCAGGCGGTGACTCGAGCGCTGGGCGAGGTGCTGAGTGAGCCCAAACCGCAGGTCTGGTTCAACGCACCGCCTGCCGCGATCGGAACCGGCGCTTTGCGCCTGGCCGCCGGCACCCGCATGCTCTATGACGCCCGGCATGTGTTCATCAACGGCGCCGCATTCGCAGCCGCGGGCCGCGATGCCAGATTGATGCACCTGCTGGCCGACACCCGCTGTTTGTCGGCCACCGACCGCAAACGGCTCAGCGCGCCGGCGTCGGCGCTGGTCGACGACTGGCTGGCCGACGGTTGGTTGGAGCTCGATGCGCCATGACCAACCCCCCGCCCACTCGGTTGGCGTTTCCAGCCCCACCTGCGGTGATTGACAGCCGGGCAGAATTCGTCGCGGCCTTGCGATGGGGCTTGGACGCTGCGTTCTCGGCGGCCGCGCGGCGGGTCGTCTGCTGCAGCAGCGACTTCAGTGCCTGGCCACTGGACGACCCGACGCTCTTGTCGTCGTTGACGGCATGGCTGCGCTTGCCTCAGCGCCGCCTGCTGTTGGTGTCCGCCGACTTCGACGCCATGCCGCACCAACATCCGCGCTTCAGCGACTGGCGTCGCGATTGGGTCCATGGGGTCGAAGGCTGGCAGCCTCCGGCGCGGCAGCGAGACGGGCTGCCCAGCCTGCTGTGCAACGATGGTGGCATCAGTGTCGAACGCCTGGACGAGGCGCATTGGCGCGGGCGAGCAGCCGTAGATGCCCGTTGCGCCCACCAGCACATGACCCGGCTTGATGCGCTTTTGCAACACTGCAGCCCGGCTTGGGTCAGTCGGCCGCTGGGCCTATAGGGATAGCCCTTAGGGCGGGCTAGAATCCTGGGTTGGACACGGCGGGCATTGTCCGGCGGCTGCTTCGGTAAAGACGAGACATCGTGGAGTCACGAAATCACGAAGTAGCAGGCTGGTTAACGTTTGCTGCAATGTCCGAGTGACCGGGGATCTGCCATCTGCCATCTGCCGCCGACAGGCTGTCGAAGAGGGGGTTCCCAAATCAGTAGTCTGCCTGTCTTTGCCGACAGTCTCCCGTCAATCTCCCCTACAAACGATTCTGAGGAAACACATGAACAAGTCGCTGATCACCGCTTCGCTGGTTGCCGCTTTCGCCCTGGCCGCCTGCGGCAAGAAGGAAGAGCCGGTCGTTGTCTCGCCGCCGCCGGCCGCGATCGTCGTCACCCCGGCTCCGATGACCGATGCCGCCGCCAACGCTGCCTCGTCTGCGGATGCCTCCGCCAGCATGGCTGCTGACAGCGCGGCTTCAGCCGGCGCTGCTGCAGGTGATGCTGTCGGCGCCGCCAAGGACGCTGCCAGCTCGATGACCAAGTAAGTCTCTGCGCCTTCGGGCGCTGAGGTCCAGCAGAAAAGCCGCCTTCGGGCGGCTTTTTTGCGTCGGGCTTCGCCAACTCGCTGCGCGGCCGGTCGATCGGTCGAGCCCACCATAATGCCCTGAACAGTCAGCCGCCCCGCTGCCGAGGGCGCGGCCCGAACCGGAACCCCGCGCCCCATGAACAAGCCCGAATTCACGCCGGCCGATTTAGAAAGCTGGCAGGCGGCTGCCAAGCGGTCGGCGCCGGGTGGCGACTTGTCGGCATTGGCCTGGCACACCCCGGACGGCCTGGTCGTCAAACCGCTCTACACCGCAGCCGACACATCGGCGTTGCCCGACCCGAAGCTGGTCGACACACTGCCCGGCTTCGAGCCCTACCTGCGCGGCCCCCAAGCCACGATGTATGCGGTGCGACCGTGGACGATCCGACAGTACGCGGGCTTTTCCACCGCCGAAGACAGCAATGCCTTCTACCGCGAGGCGCTGGCCGCGGGTGCACAAGGGGTCAGCGTGGCTTTCGATCTGGCCACCCACCGTGGCTACGACAGCGACCATCCGCGCGTCACCGGCGATGTCGGCAAGGCCGGGGTGGCGATCGACAGCGTCGAGGACATGAAGGTCCTCTTCGACGGCATTCCGCTGGACACGGTCAGCGTCAGCATGACGATGAACGGCGCGGTGCTGCCGGTGCTGGCCGGCTACATCGTGGCGGCCGAAGAGCAAGGCGTGGCGCAAGCCCAATTGAGCGGAACGATCCAGAACGACATCCTGAAGGAGTTCATGGTTCGCAACACCTACATCTACCCGCCGGCGCCCAGCATGCGCATCGTGGCCGACATCATCGAATACACGGCGCGCCACATGCCGAAGTTCAATTCGATCAGCATCAGCGGCTATCACATGCAGGAAGCCGGGGCGAACCAGGCGTTGGAGCTGGCTTTGACGCTCGCCGACGGCAAGGAGTATGTGAAGACCGCGATCGCGCGCGGACTCGATGTGGACGCATTCGCCGGGCGCCTGAGTTTTTTCTGGGCGATCGGCATGAACTTCTATCTGGAGATCGCCAAGATGCGCGCGGCGCGCCTCTTGTGGTGCCGGATCATGAAAGGCTTCGGCGCGCAAAAGCCCAAGAGCCTGATGCTGCGCACCCACTGCCAGACCAGCGGCTGGAGCCTGGCGGAACAAGACCCGTACAACAACATCGTTCGCACCACGGTCGAAGCGATGGCGGCGGTGTTCGGTGGCACGCAGAGCCTGCACACCAACAGCTTCGACGAAGCCATCGCGCTGCCGACCGAAACCAGCGCCCGCATCGCCCGCAACACGCAATTGATCCTGCAGGAAGAAACGCACATCGGCAGCGTGGTCGACCCCTGGGCCGGCAGCTACATGATGGAAACACTGACGCAGCAGATGGCTGACGCAGCGCAGCAGATCCTGGATGAGGTCGACGCGCAGGGCGGGATGACGAAGGCGGTCGACTCGGGCTGGGCCAAGTTGAAGATCGAAGCGGCTGCGGCGCAAAAGCAGGCGCGAATCGATGCCGGACAGGATGTGATCGTCGGCGTCAACAAGTACCGTCGCGACAAGCAGGACCAGGTCGAAGCGCGCGACATCGACAACGCCAAGGTGCGCGATGCGCAGATCGCCAGATTGCAGCGGTTGCGGGCTGAGCGCGACGAGGCGGGGGTGAAGGCGGCGTTGGCCGCGCTGACCGCCGCAGCGGGTTCATCCGAAGGTGGTGAAGCCAGCAACCTGTTGGCGCTGACCATCGCAGCGATGCGGCTGCGCGCCACGGTGGGCGAAGTCAGCGACGCACTGGAGCAGGTTTACGGCCGCCACCGCGCCGACATTCAGAAGGTCAGCGGCGTTTATGCATCGGCCTATGCCGAGGCCTACGACAGCGCCGAAGGGTGGGACAAGCTGAAGGCCGAGATCGCGGCCTTCGGTGACGACCACGGCAGGCGGCCACGCGTGATGATCGCCAAGCTGGGGCAAGACGGGCACGACCGCGGCGCCAAGGTTGTCGCCACGGCATTTGCCGATCTGGGATTCGATGTCGACATCGGTCCGCTGTTTCAGACGCCAGAGGAATGCGCGCGCCAGGCGATCGAAAACGATGTCCACGCGGTGGGGGTCAGCACGCTCGCGGCGGGACATAAGACACTCGTGCCGGCGATCGTCGAGTCGTTGAAAGCGCAAGGTGCAGGCGACATCATCGTGTTCGTCGGCGGTGTGATTCCGCAGCAGGACTACGACTTTTTGTATGCCGCCGGTGTCAAGGGCATCTATGGCCCCGGCACGCCGATCCCGGCCAGCGCCAAGGATGTGCTGGAGCAGATCCGCGCTGCGCAGCAAGCAGCTGCCTAGTTCAGGCATGCGGTCACAGCCACACGCGCAGCCGGCTCCACAGGCAGTCGCACTGGCGACTGCAGAGCCGACTGCAGAGCCGATCGCCCAGCCAACCGCACAGGCGCTGTCACAGGCTCTGCAGGGCAATCCGGGCCCGCAGCAGCGGCGCGCACTGGCCAAGGCCATCACGCTGCTGGAATCGACGCGTCCCGACCACCGCCGCATCGCCGACGACCTGCTGTCGATGTTGCCGCCCGCCGACGCGCGCAGTTTCAGGCTCGGCATCAGCGGTGTGCCGGGGGTCGGCAAGAGCACCTTCATCGAAGCGCTCGGCCTGCTGCGGGTGGCCGATGGTGAGCGGGTCGCGGTGCTGGCGGTGGACCCATCGTCCAGCGTCGGCGGGGGGTCGATCCTGGGCGACAAGACACGCATGGAGCGGCTGTCGGTGCACGAGCAGGCCTTCATCCGCCCCAGCCCGACCCGCGGCACGCTGGGTGGCGTGGCCGCGCAAACGCGCGAGAGCGTGCGCTTGTGCGAAGCGGCGGGTTACACGCTGGTGATCGTCGAAACCGTGGGCGTCGGACAGAGCGAGATCGCGGTTGCAGGGATGACCGATTTCTATGTGTTGATGCAATTGCCGAATGCTGGCGACGACCTGCAGGCGATCAAGAAAGGCGTGATGGAGATCGCCGATCTGGTGCTGATCAACAAGGCCGACCTGGACCCGGCTGCTGCGATGCGGGCCAAAGCACACATCAGCGGCGCCATGCACGAAATGTCACCCCTGGGCCGCGACCGGGACCGCGACCGGGGAGCGACACCGGTGCTGGAGCTGAGCGCGTTGCGCGGCACCGGAGTGTCCGACTTCTGGCAAGTCGTGCATCGGTTCCGTGACCAACAATCGGCATCCGGAGCCTTGCAGAAGCATCGCCGCATGCAGGACCGTGGCTGGATGCGGGAACGCATCGAAGCCGGCCTGCGTGAACGATTCGATGGGCACCCGGCGGTGCGCGCGGCGTTGCCTGGCCTCACCGCCGAGGTGCTGAGCGGGCAGCTGACTGCATCGGTGGCGGCCCGGAGGCTGCTCGACCTGATGGATTGAATTGAACGAGGAACCCTTGCCCATGCTCGACATTTCCAGACAACTTGAAGACAAGCGTGCCGCCGCACGGCTGGGCGGCGGCGAGAAACGCATCGCCGCCCAGCATGCCAAGGGCAAGCTGACCGCGCGCGAGCGGCTCGACCTGCTGCTGGACGAAGGCAGCTTCGAAGAATGGGACATGTTCGTCGAGCACCGCAGCGCCGACTTCGGCATGCAGGACCACAAGATTCCCGGGGATGGCGTGGTCACCGGCTACGGCATGATCAACGGCCGTCTGGTGTTCGTCTTCAGCCAGGACTTCACGGTCTTCGGCGGTGCGCTGTCTGAAGCGCATGCCGAGAAGATCTGCAAGGTGATGGACCAGGCGATGAAGGTGGGCGCACCGGTCATCGGTTTGAACGACAGCGGCGGCGCGCGCATCCAGGAAGGTGTGGCCTCACTGGGCGGATATGCCGAGGTCTTCCAGCGCAACGTGCTGGCCAGCGGCGTGGTGCCGCAGATCAGCTTGATCATGGGGCCTTGCGCCGGTGGCGCGGTGTACTCGCCGGCCATGACCGACTTCATCTTCATGGTTCGCGACAGCAGCTACATGTTCGTCACCGGCCCAGACGTTGTCAGAACCGTCACGCACGAAGAAGTCAGCCCCGAGGAGCTCGGCGGCGCCACCACCCACACCGTCAAGAGCGGCGTTGCCGACGGTGCCTTCGACAACGATGTCGAAGCGCTTCTGATGGTGCGGCGCTTCTTCAACTACCTGCCGCTGAACAACACCAGCGGGGTGCCCGTGCGCGAAAGCGGCGACCCGCCGGAGCGAATCGACCCCTCGCTGGATTCGCTGGTTCCCGAGAACCCGAACACACCTTACGACATCACCGAACTGATCCTGAAGGTGGTCGACGATGGTGACTTCTATCCGTTGCAGCCCGACTATGCGCAGAACATCGTCATCGGCATGGCGCGGATGGCGGGGCGCACGGTGGGCATCGTGGCCAACAACCCGCTGGTGCTGGCCGGTTGCCTGGACATCAAGAGCAGCATCAAGGCGGCGCGCTTCGTGCGTTTCTGCGATGCTTTCAACATTCCGGTCATCACCTTCGTCGATGTGCCGGGCTTCATGCCCGGCACGAGCCAAGAGTACGGCGGCATCATCAAACACGGCGCCAAGCTTCTGTATGCCTATGCCGAATGCACGGTGCCGAAAGTGACGGTGATCACCCGCAAGGCCTACGGCGGTGCCTACGACGTGATGAGCAGCAAGCACCTTCGTGGCGATGTCAACTTCGCATGGCCGCATGCCGAGATCGCGGTCATGGGTGCGAAGGGAGCGGTCGAGATCATCTTCCGCGAAGACAAGAGCGACCCGGTCAAGCTGGCTGCGCGCGAAGCCGAATACAAGAACCGCTTCGCCAACCCGTTCGTGGCCGGTGCGCGCGGCTACATCGACGATGTGATCCAGCCACACGAAACGCGCAAACGCATCTGCCGCAGCCTGGCGATGCTGGCCGACAAGCAACTGAAGAACCCGTGGCGCAAGCACGGCAACATGCCGCTGTGACCATGTTCAAGAAGATCCTGATCGCCAACCGCGGCGAGATCGCCTGCCGCGTGATCAAGACCGCCCGCAAGATGGGCATCGCGACGGTGGCGGTGTACTCCGACGCCGACCGCAACGCCCGCCATGTGGCGCTGGCCGACGAAGCCGTGCGGCTCGGCCCCCCACCATCGCGCGAAAGCTATCTGCTCGGCGATGCAGTGATCGCGGCCTGCAAGGCCACCGGTGCCGAAGCGGTGCATCCAGGCTACGGCTTCCTGAGCGAAAACGCCGAGTTCGCGCGCAAGGCCGAAGCGGCCGGCATCGTCTTCATCGGCCCCAAACACGAAGCCATTGCCGCCATGGGCGACAAGATCGCCTCGAAGAAACTGGCGCAGCAAGCGGGTGTCAACGTCATCCCCGGCGTCAACGAAGCCATCGCCGATGCCGCACAGGCGGTGCAGATCGCCAGGGACATCGGCTACCCGGTGATGGTCAAGGCCAGCGCCGGCGGCGGTGGCAAGGGTCTGCGGGTGGCCTGCGACGACCGGCAGGCCGCAGAGGGTTTCGAGTCCTGCCGCAGCGAAGCCCGCAACAGCTTCGGCGACGACCGGGTGTTCATCGAGAAGTTCGTCGAACAGCCGCGCCACATCGAAATCCAGGTGCTGGGCGACAGCCAGGGCAACCTGATCTTTCTGAACGAGCGCGAATGCAGCATCCAGCGTCGCCACCAGAAAGTGATCGAAGAAGCGCCGTCGCCCTTCATCAGTGACGACACGCGCCAGCGCATGGGCGCGCAGGCGGTGCAGCTGGCGCGCGCTGTCAACTACCAGAGCGCCGGCACGGTCGAGTTCGTGGTCGGCAAGGACCAGAGCTTCTACTTTCTGGAGATGAACACGCGGCTGCAGGTCGAGCATCCGGTCACGGAGTGCATCACCGGGCTCGACCTGGTGGAGCTGATGATCCGGGTGGCGGCTGGTGAATCGCTGCCCTTGTCGCAGGCCCAGGTGCGGCGCGATGGCTGGGCGATCGAATGCCGCATCAACGCCGAAGACCCGTTCCGCGGCTTCTTGCCATCGACCGGCCGGCTGGTGCGCTTCGAGCCGCCACCCACCACACTGCACGCCGCCGAGCCGATGCCGCGCGAAGCCTACGGGGTGCGGGTCGACACCGGGGTCGAAGAAGGTGGCGAGATCCCTATGCAGTACGACTCGATGATCGCCAAGCTGATCGTGCATGGGCGCGACCGGCAAGATGCGCTGATCCGCATGCGCGATGCGCTCAATGCTTTTGTCATCCGCGGCATCAGCAGCAACATCCCGCTGCAGGCCGCGCTGCTGGCGCACCCGAAAGTGCTGGCGGGCGACTTCGACACCGGCTTCATCGGCGAGCATTTCGCCGACGGGTTGCCTGCCGATGGCGTGCCGCACGAAGACCCGCTGTTCCTGGTGGCGCTGGCGGCTTTCGTGCGCCGCAAGGCGCGGGAGCGATCGGCCGGTATCAGCGGTCAGCTGCCGGGACACGGTGTGGTGGCGCTGCCGGATCTGGTGGTGGTGGTGCTGGACCCGCTGCAGGGCCGGCAAGTGCACCACGGGGTGCATGTGCAGAGCTTCGATGCCGATCTGGGGCAAGCCGACCTGCGCATCGGCAGCCGTCGCTATGTCATCGACAGCAAGAGCCGGCTGGGTGGGGTGCTGATCGAAGGCTTCTGCAACGGGCGCGCGTTTGCAGCGCAGATCGAACGCAGTGATCCCACGAAACAGCGCCGCAACCCCCTGGCGATCCGCATCAGCCACAACGGCGCTCGCATCGACACGCTGGTGCTGTTGCCGCGCGCGGCCGAGTTGCTGAAACTGATGCCGCACAAGGCGCCGCCCGACCTCAGCAAGTTGCTGCTGTCGCCGATGCCGGGGTTGCTGGCGCAATTGCTGGTCAAGGCAGGGCAGCCGGTGCGCGCCGGCGAGCGCCTGGCGGTGATCGAGGCGATGAAGATGGAGAACATCCTGACCGCCATCAATGACGGCACGGTGGCCGAGGTGCTGGCCGAACAAGGCCAGAGCCTGTCGGTGGACCAGCCGATCCTGAGTTTCCAGTAGCCATCGACCCAGCCATGAAGCCAGACACGTCCCGCCCCTTCCGCATCCTGGGCATCCAGCAGATCGCCATCGGCGGTGTCGACAAAAGCCGTCTGAAGACCCTGTGGGTCGACCTGCTGGGTCTGCAGGTCGAGCGCAACTTCAAGAGCGAACGCGAGAACGTCGACGAAGACATCTGCTCGATCGGCCAAGGCCCGCATGCGGTGGAAGTCGATCTGATGCAACCGCTGGATGCCGACCGCAAGCCGGCGGTGCACACCACGCCACTGAACCACGTGGGTCTGTGGGTGGACGACCTGCCGCTTGCGGTCGAGTGGCTCAGCGCGCGCGGTCTGCGGTTTGCTCCCGGCGGCATCCGAAAGGGCGCCGCGGGCCATGACATCTGCTTCGTGCACCCGAAGGGCAACGAGCAGTTTCCAGTCTCGGGCGAAGGTGTTTTGATCGAGCTGGTCCAGGCACCGCCCGAGGTTCGGGCCGCGCTCGGCTGACCGACCCGCCGACCCTCTGCACAGGCGCGAGCCTGGCCGAGACCGCGGGATTTCCCTAAGATGGTGGGTTTAGCCATCAAAAGGAGCCCGTTTTGAAGTTTGCTTTCCCTACCCGCCTGGTTGTTGCGTGCTTCGGCTCGGTCGTCCTCACGTCGGCGCATGCCCAGGTCAAGACCGACAACCTCTGGCGCGGCACCGCCGGCTTGGCGGCCGCCTACACCTCGGGCAACTCGGACACCAGTTCGCTGGCGCTGACCAGCGACTTTGCCAAGGCGAGCACGATCGACAAGATCTCGCTCGGCGGCAGCTACAACTACGCTCGCAGCCGCGCCAACAACGTGCGCACCACAACAGCCGACAAGTGGACGCTGCAAAGCCAGTACGACTACAACCTGACGCAGCGCACCTATGTGTTCGGGCAGCTCGGCGGTGAAGGCGACAACCTGATCGATCTGAATTGGCGCGCATCGCTGGCGGCAGGCGCCGGCTACAAGCTGATCGACACCGACCAGAACTCGCTCAATGTGTTCGGTGGCGTGGGTTACTCACGCGACCGCTACGACAGCCTGCAAACCATCAACGGCCGCACCGGCACCACGTTTTCGCGCACCAGCCTGCTGATCGGCGAGGAGTCGTCCCACCAGCTGAGCGACACCACCCGCTTCAAGCAGCGGCTGGAATACTCGCCCGGCATTTCGGGCGACAAGGCGCAGCTGGCCAAGTTCACCGCCGGTCTGAGCGTGAACATGACCCGCGCGCTGGCACTGACGGTGGGCTTGGTCGACACCTACAACAGCAAGCCCGCGGTGGGCAAGAAGCAAAACGATGTGAGTGTGCTGACGGGCATCAGCTACCAGCTCGGGGCACCCTGAGTGCTCGGTTGATTCGCTGATGGGATTCTTGAGCCGGGCAACGAGAACGCAGCGGTTGGCGTGATGCCTTGGCCGGCGCTGCGACCGGCTGCGTCTGCATCCTTCACAATTGAAGCTCCTGATCCCCGACCAGCCATGACCGCCAGAACCCTCTACGACAAGCTGTGGGACGAGCATGTAGTCCGCACCGAGGACGACGGCACCGCGCTGCTCTACATCGACCGCCATCTGGTGCATGAAGTCACCAGCCCACAGGCTTTCGAGGGCCTGCGTCTGGCCGGCCGGCCGGTGTGGCGCACCAGCAGCATCGTCGCCACCGCCGACCACAACACGCCGACCACCGGCTGGGAAGACGGCTACGACGGCATCCGCGACCCGATCAGCCGGCTGCAGGTGAGCACGCTCGACGCCAACATCAAGTCTGTCGGTGCGGCGGCTTACTTTCCGTTTCTGCACAAGCGCCAGGGCATCGTCCATGTGATCGGACCCGAGAACGGCGCCACCTTGCCCGGCATGACGGTGGTGTGCGGAGACAGCCACACCAGCACCCATGGGGCTTTCGGTGCCCTGGCGCATGGCATCGGCACCAGCGAGGTCGAGCATGTGCTGGCCACGCAGACGCTTTTGGCCAAGAAGGCCAAAAACCTGCTGGTGAAGGTCGAGGGCAAGCTGGGCGTCGGTGTCACCGCCAAGGATGTGGTGCTGGCGATCATCGGCCGCATCGGCACCGCCGGCGGCAATGGCAGCACGATCGAATTCGCGGGCTCGGCGATCCGTTCGCTGTCGATGGAGGGCCGCATGACGGTCTGCAACATGGCGATCGAAGCCGGTGCGCGCGCTGGCATGGTGGCGGTCGACGACAAGACCATCGCCTATGTGAAGGGGCGCCCGTTCGCGCCGGGCACCGATGCCAAGACCGGCTGTTTCGACGGTGGCCCGGAATGGGACGCCGCGGTGGCGCATTGGCGCACCCTGGTGTCCGACCCCGGCGCGCATTTCGACCGCGTGGTCGAGTTGGACGCCAGTGCCATCACCCCCCAGGTCACCTGGGGCACCAGCCCCGAAATGGTGGTGCCGGTGGATGGCCGTGTGCCCGACCCGGAGAAGGAGCGCGACCCCACCAAACGCGGCGCCATCGAACGGGCGCTGGCTTACATGGGCCTGCAACCCGACAAGCCGATCACCGACATCCGCATCGACAAGGTCTTCATCGGGTCTTGCACCAACAGCCGGATCGAAGACTTGCGCGAGGCGGCTGCGGTGGTCAAGCGCAGCGGAGGCTTGAAAGTCGCCGCCAATGTCAAGGTGGCCATGGTGGTGCCCGGCTCGGGGCTCGTGAAGGCGCAAGCCGAAGCCGAAGGGCTGCACACCCTGTTCCGCGCGGCAGGCTTTGAATGGCGCGAACCCGGCTGCAGCATGTGCTTGGCGATGAACGCCGACCGGCTCGAGCCGGGTGAACGCTGTGCCAGCACCAGCAACCGCAATTTCGAAGGCCGCCAGGGTGCCGGCGGCCGAACCCATCTCGTGAGTCCCGCGATGGCCGCAGCCGCGGCCCTTCACGGGCATTTCGTCGATGTGCGCCGCTTGGCGTGATTGATTCTTTCAACTTGAGAAACCCACCATGAAACGCATCCTTGCCCTGGCTTTGTCTGCTGCTTTCGCCACCGTTCTGCTGTCCGCCTGCAACACCATGGCCGGTGCCGGCCAGGACGTGCAGAAGGCCGGCGAAAAGATCGAGGACGCCGCCAAGAAGAAATAGTCTCCCAAGACAGCTGCGCTGTCGCCCCCCCCGAGGGGGAACAAAAAAGCTTCGGACGGCCGTGCGCTTTTTTGATCACGCGTCGTAGCCGTCGTCTCAGATGATCGAGTTGCAGCAATGACCCCTTTCACCGTCCACCGCGGGCTGGTGGCGCCGATGGACCGCGACAACGTGGACACCGACGCCATCATCCCGAAGCAGTTTCTGAAGTCGATCAAGCGCTCGGGTTTCGGCCCGAATCTGTTCGACGCCTGGCGCTATCTGGACCCCGGCGAGCCGGGGCAGGATCCGGCAGTCCGCAAGCCCAATCCCGATTTCGTGCTGAATCAGCCGCGGTACCAAGGTGCTTCGGTGCTGCTGGCGCGGCAAAACTTCGGCTGCGGCTCGAGTCGCGAACATGCGCCTTGGGCGCTGGAGCAGTACGGCTTCAGGGCTTTGATCGCCCCCAGCTATGCCGACATCTTCTTCAACAACTGCTTCAAGAACGGCGTTCTGCCGATCGTGTTGCCCGAAGCCACCGTCGGACGGTTGTTCGACGAGGTGCAGGCCTTCGTCGGCTACGAACTCGCGGTGGATTTGCCGCGGCAGGTGGTGGTCAAGCCCGATGGCAGCGAGCTGCCTTTCGAGGTCGAGGTGTTTCGCAAGCACTGCCTGGTCAATGGTCTCGACGACATCGGGCTGACGCTGCGGCACGCCGACAAGATCCGCAGCTTCGAGGCCGAGCGGCTGGCCCGCATGCCATGGCTGGCGAATGTATTGAAGCGCAGCGAGCCGGCTTGATTGGCGCGATCGCGACCGACTCAACCCAGGAGCTTCCATGAAGATCGCCATCCTGCCCGGTGACGGCATCGGCCCAGAGATCGTCACGCAAGCCGTGCGCGTGCTGAACGCGCTCGACCTGCCGCTTGAGCTGGACACCGCCGCGGTCGGCGGCGCGGCCTACGAAGCCTCGGGCCACCCGCTGCCGGACGCCACGTTGAAGCTGGCACAAGCTGCCGATGCCGTGCTGTTCGGCGCGGTCGGTGACTGGAAGTACGACAAGCTGGAGCGCGCGCTGCGACCGGAGCAAGCGATTCTCGGACTGCGCAAGCACCTGCAGCTGTTCGCCAACCTGCGCCCGGCGCTGTGCCATGAACAGCTGACCCTGGCCAGCAGCCTGAAGCCCGAACTGGTGGCGGGGCTCGACATCCTGATCATCCGTGAGCTCACCGGCGACATCTATTTCGGCCAGCCGCGCGGGCGCCGCCAGGCGCCCGATGGCGCCTTCGAAGGCGCCGACGAAGCCTTCGACACGATGCGCTACAGCCGCCCGGAGATCGAGCGCATCGCCCATGTGGCTTTCAAGGCGGCGAGGCAGCGGGCGGCAGCCAAACCCGGCAGGCAGGCCAAGGTCACCAGCGTCGACAAGGCCAATGTGCTGGAAACCTTTCAGTTCTGGCGCGATGTCGTCACCGAGGTGCATGCCGACTACCCTGACGTGTCCCTGGACCACATGTACGTCGACAACGCCGCCATGCAACTCGTCAAGGCGCCGAAGTCCTTCGACGTTCTGGTGACCGGCAATATGTTCGGCGACATCTTGTCCGATGAAGCCGCCATGCTGACCGGCTCGATCGGCATGTTGCCCTCGGCCAGCCTGGACGCCAACGGCAAGGGCCTGTACGAGCCCAGCCATGGCAGCGCACCCGACATCGCGGGCAAAGGGGTTGCGAATCCGCTGGCGACGATCTTGTCGGCGGCGATGATGCTCCGCTACACGCTGAAGCACGGCGAAGCGGCCGACCGGGTCGAAGCCGCTGTCAGCTCGGTGCTCGCGAGCGGGTTGCGCACCGCCGACATCCACAGTGAAGGCACGAGAAAGGTCGGGACCGTCGAGATGGGCGATGCGGTCGTGGCCGCATTGCGATAGGACAGCACATGGCGAACACCACGAAACCCCGCGTGGGTCTGGTCGGCTGGCGCGGCATGGTCGGCTCGGTGCTGATCGACCGCATGCGCGCCGAAGGCGACTTCGGCCACATCGAGCCGGTGTTCTTCAGCACCAGCAAAGCCGGTGGCACGTTGCCGGCCGCGATCGCCGATCTGGCCGCCAGCGGTGCCACGCTTCAGGACGGCAACGACCTGGGGGCTTTGCAGGGCTGCAGCATCGTCATCAGCGCCCAGGGCGGCGAGTACACCCAGACCGTGCACCCGAAGCTGCGCGCAGCGGGGTGGGCGGGCATCTGGATCGATGCTGCCAAGACGCTGCGCATGAACGACGACGCCGTGATCATCCTGGACCCGGTCAACCGCGGCGTGATCGATGCGGCGCTGGCGCGCGGCGTCAAGGACTACATCGGTGGCAATTGCACGGTCAGCTGCATGTTGATGGGCGTCGGTGCGCTCTTCAAAGCCGACCTGGTCGAGTGGATGGCCGCCACCACCTACCAGGCCGCCAGCGGCGGCGGTGCCCAGCACATGCGCGAGCTGCTGACCCAGTTCGGCACCCTGAACCAAGCGGTGCGACCGCTGCTGGACGACCCGGCCAGCGCCATTCTCGACATCGATCGGCAGGTGGCCGCCACCCAGCGCGGCCTGCCGCCCGAAGCGGTGCAGCACTTCATGGCGCCGCTGGCTGGCAGCCTGATCCCGTGGATCGACGCCGATCGCGGCGACGGCACCAGCCTCGAAGAATGGAAAGGGGGCGCCGAAGTCAACAAGATTCTCGGCCGCGGACCGGGGTTCGGAAAAGACGCACCAGCGCCGATCCCGATCGATTCGATCTGCGTGCGGG
>JBBSPW010000071.1:0-17122 GCA_038258365.1 Burkholderiales bacterium
GCGCCGGCCGCTGCGGCACGGGGCTCGAGCGCGGCCGCGGCTGCGGCCGGCCGCAGCCGCGGCGCGGGCGGCGGGGGGCCAGCCAGCCAGGGTGTGGCGGGCACCAATGCCGGCTGGGCATAAAGCCCGGCCTTGAGGCGCGTGGCCAAGCCGCCGCGGTCCTGCATCAGCGCCACCATGCTGAAGTGGATGTGGCCACCGACGGCCGCGCTGCGGGAGCGCAGCAGCGCCACTTGGTCCAGCAGCTCCTGCGCGGGCCATGCGTTCTGCGAAACCGCTTCTCCCACCTTCTGCACCTGGCTCGTGTAGAGCCCCGGCCACAGGTGGCGGGCGCGCTGGTTCTCGGCCACCCAACCGTTCAGCAGCACCGGGAACTGCTGGCCTTCGCGCTCGATCGGCCAGTACAGCTGCGGCGCCAGGTAGTCGAGCCAGCCTTGCGCCAGCCAGCGTTCGACATCGGCATAGAGCTTGTCGTATTGGCTGAAGCCGCTGATGCCGGAAGGACGACGGTCGGGCCGGCCGATGCCGAACGGGCTGATGCCCACCTGCACCCAGGGCTTGATCTGGTGCACGGTGCGGTACAGCGCATTCACCAGTGCGTCGACATTGGCGCGGCGCCAGTCGGCGCGGGCGAGCAGGGCGCCGTCCGCCCCATAGCGCGGCCAGCGCTTGTGGCTCGCGTCGTCTGGAAACGGGATCTCGCCTTCGCCGGATTTGATCGGGTAGGGGTAGAAGTAGTCGTCGATGTGCACGCCGTCGATGTCGTAGCGGCGCACCACATCGGCCACCACCGCCAGGGTTTGTTGCATCGCCGCCGGTTCGCCGGGGTCCAGCCACCACAAGTCGCCATAGCGACGCGCCACCGACGGCTGCCGCACCGCCAGATGCGGCGGCGCCAGTGGAGTCTTGGCTGACGGATGCCGGGCACGGTAGGGGTTGAACCAGGCATGCAGCTCCAGTCCCCGCAGGTGCGCTTGCTCGATCCAGAACGCCAGCGGGTCATAGAACGGCGCCGGGGCGCGGCCCTGTTGACCGGTCAAGTACTCGCTCCAGGGTTCGAGTGCCGACGGGTACAGCGCATCACCGGCTGGCCGCACCTGCAGGATCAGCGCATTCAGGTTCAGGCTGCGCGCCTGCTCCAGCAGCGCGATGGCTTCGGCGCGCTGGGTGGCGGGCGGCAGGCCGGGGCGGCTCGGCCAATCGATGTTGGCGACACTGGCGACCCAGGCGCCGCGGAACTCGCGTGGCACCGGCGGTGGGCTTGCGTCGGCGGCTGCTGCGCGACCCAGCGCCGCCTTCGCGCTCTCGAGCCCAGGATCGGCCTTGATGCCGACCGCTGCAGGACCGGGGGCCGCGACGCCCGTCTGGCTGCCTCCGGCACCGCCTGCCCGACCCGAGCCCCCCGCTTCCCCTGGCAGGGGCTCCCAGACCGAAGGGTCGGTGGCGCAACCCGCCAGCCACGGCAGTGCGGCTGCCGTGAAGGCACGGCGCCTCACGGCGCAGAGTTGATCGGTCGCTTCATGGCTGAATCGTAGCCTTGCAACTGCGGCATCAAGGCAGTGGGACTGCGGCTGCCATCGGTGGCAGCGCCGGCGTGGTCAGCACCCACAGGATGGCAGCGCTTTCGGCATCGGGCTCGCCGCTGTAGTCGCTGGGCCGGTAGCGAAACTGGAAGTTCATCAGCACGCGGCGGCTTTGCGCGTCCCAGATGCCGGTTTTCTCGAGGGCATATCCGTGGGTGGCCAGCGCAGCCTGGAACCAGGCAGCGTCGGGCACTGCGCCTTCGTAAAGCGCGCGCTGCGCTGTCACCCGCAGTGCATCGGGCCAGGGCGGGGCGATGCCCAGATCGGCCAGCAACTTCCACGGAAATGTCGGGCCGGGGTCTTCCTTGTATTGCGCCGACACCTCGCCATGACCCAGGATGCGCTCGGGCCGGATCTGGTGGCGCGCCACGATGTCCTTGACCAGTGGAATCAGCGCATCGATCTGCGCCTTCGGGAATGGAACGTACTCCCGGCTGGCCTCGGTGCCGGGCTTGAAGCCGGGGTGCACGATCTCGATCCCGATCGAGCTGGAGTTGAGCCTTGCGTTCTCGCCCCAGGCACTGGCGCCCGAATGCCAGGCGCGGCGGTTCTCGTCGACCAGGCGGTAGATCACCGGCGGAGATTCGTCGCTGAGCAGGTAGTGCGACGACACCTCCTGCTGCGTCAGGATCTTCATCGAGGTGGGGAAGTCGGCGACCGTGTAATGCAGGATCAGGAACAGCACGCGGCTGTCCTGCCCTTTGGCGGTGTGCTCGGTGTTGATCGGTACACCGCCTTCGGTGGTGGTGGCACAGCCGGCCAGCAAGAGCGCGGCGGCAGCAGCCAACAGGCCAAGCGCGCGACGCAGGCCGCTCAGGGTCGAGAGGTCGTCGGAAATGGGGTGCATGAGCAGGTGGGGCAGTCGGAAAGACGGGATTCTCGCCGCCACAATCGCGGCGATGCTGCGCACGCTGTCGACCACCCTGGCGCTGTCACTGAGCTGGTGGCTGGCCGCGCCCCTGCCGGCGCGAGCCGACGATGCGCTGCCACCGGCTGTCTTCACCGCCCTGCAAGCCGCTGGTGTGCCATACGATGCGCTGGCCGGCATCGCGCTGCCGCTCGGCCACCGCGGCCGTACCTGGTCCGTCAACGCCGGCCGCGCGATGCAACCGGCATCGACGATGAAGCTGGTCACCAGCATCGTCGCGCTCGACCGGCTGCGCGCCACGCACCGCGGCGCTACCGAGTTTCGCAGCAGCGCGCCGCTGGTGGGCGGCGTGCTGCAAGGCGATCTGCAACTGGTGGGCCTGGCCGACCCCGATCTGACGGTGCCGGCCTTCTGGGACCTGCTGCTGAGCCTGCGCGCCAGCGGCATCGACACCGTCGCGGGCGATCTGGTGGTGGACCGCACGCGTTTCCGCCCGACTCGAATCGACCAGAACCTGCTGCCTTTCGACGACGCGCCCGAATTCCCCTACAACGTGATACCGGACGCCTTGCTGCTGGCCGGCAACCTGCTGCCGATGGTGCTGCGCAGCGATGCCAGCGGAGCCGTGCAGGCAGCGACCGTGCCGCCGCTGGACGGTGTGGTGTTCGACAGCCGAATGGTTGCCAGCGACAAGCCCTGCAACGACTGGGATGAAGACTGGCTGCCGGCGCGGGTGACTTCGGTTGCACCGGTCGATGCGAACGATGGCGCTGCAGTGCCCATGCTGGACCCGATGCCGGCGGCTCGCGCCGCGTTCACCCGGATCGAGCTGAATGGTGCCTACCCCCGAAACTGCACGCAACGCATGGCGCTGCAACTGATCGACCGCCAGGAACTCACCGAGAGGCTGTTCCGCAGCCTGTGGCGCGCGGTGGGCGGGCGTTGGACCGGTCAGGCGCGCGAGGCTGCTGCCTCATCTGCCTCATCTGCCGTTCCCGCGGTGGCCGCGCCCGGCCGGGTGCTGGCACGCCACGAAGCGCGCCCCTGGGGCGAGGTGCTGCGGGCGATGAACAAACAGTCCGACAACGCCATCACGCGGCTGCTGTTCCTTGAGCTGGGTGCGGTGGCCAGCGCGCCCGCCGAGCGCAGGGGCTCGGAGAACCCGTCGACCTTGCTGGCCGCGCAAGCCGAAGTGCGGCGCTGGCTGCAGGACCACCGCATCGACGCCTCCGGTTTGGTGCTGGACAACGGCTCGGGCCTGTCGCGCAGCGAACGCATCTCGCCCCTGCAACTGGCGTCGATGCTGCGCGTGGCCTTCAGCGACCGGCAAGCCCCGGACCTGCTCGCGAGCCTGCCGGTGGCCGGTGTCGACGGCACCATGCGGCGGCGCCTGAAAGACAGCCCGGCAGCTGGCGTGGCACGGCTCAAGAGCGGCACGTTGAAAAACGTCACCGCATTGGCCGGCATCGTCGTCGACCCGCAAGGACGGCCATGGGCAGTCGCCGTGATGGTCAACCACGCCAATGCTGCGCGTGCCCGTTCGGCACTGGACGCGCTGATCGACGGCATCGCGCGCTACGGCCCGCATGGGCGTGGGCCGCTGCCCGTCGGCCCGAAAGGCAACGGGCCCTAAGCGCGCTGCCGGAGTCTGTGGTGCTGCTTGACAGGCCTGCGAACTAACTTTGCAACCGGGTCTCGTCCACATAGTCTCGCCGGTAGCTCTCGAAGTCGACCGAATCGCCCGCCTCGATGGTTTCGCGGGCGCGGTTGGAGCGTTCCGTGAGCTTGGCGAAGCAGCGCTGCATCGCGTCGTCCCAGGGCAGGGCCAGCAGCGTGCGGCGGATCTGCTCGGCTTGCGCATTCATGAAGCCGGTGTAGACGTTGTCAAAATCGCTGGCCATCGACGCCAGCACGCGCGCGGCCGGCAAGGTCTCGGGTGCCTTCAAGGCATGCCAGGCCGCCGCCACCGCAGCGCTGTAGCTGCCGTCGCCCGCCGCCTGCCCGTGGGCGGCGTCGAGTGCGGCAGCGACAGGCGCCGCTTCGGTCAGCAACTCGGCGGCCCAGTCGGTCAGGGCGATGGCCTCGCCGTCGCGTTCCAGCTGCAGGCCCGGCCGGCGCCCGTGCGCAGCGGTCTGGTGCTGGTTGCGGCCGAGTGCGGCGATCTCGTCGGGGCTGTCGGGCGGGCTGTCGGCCAGCAAGCACTGTAGAAGGAACACATCCAGGAAGCGCAGGGTTTGCGGCGCGATGCCCACCGGCTCGAACGGGTCCAGGTCCATGCAGCGCACCTCGATGTACTCCACACCCCGGGTGCGCAGCGCATGCAGCGGGCGCTCGCCGGCCTGGATCACGCGCTTGGGGCGGATCGCGCCGTAGAACTCGTTCTCGATCTGCAGCAGGCTGGTGGCGAGTTGGATGTAGTCGCCGCCGGGGCTCTGCACCCCCAGGCGTTCATAGGCCGGATAGGGGCGGGTCAATGCTTCCTGCAAAGAAGCGGCATAGCTTTCGAGCCCGTTGTAGCTGACCGCCAGCGTCGACTGCGCGTCGCTCTGGTAGCCGAGCCGGCCCATGCGCAGCGAGGTGGCATGAGGCAGGTAGTGCGTGCCGGGCGAAAGCGTGTCGAGCCCGTGGTCGCGCCCGGCTACAAAAGTCTGGCACACCGCCGGCGACGCGCCGAACAGGAACAGCAGCAGAAACGAGCGGCGCCTGAAGTTGCGGATCAGTGCGAAGTGGTCTGCGTTCGACAGCTCCGGCAGCGACCAGTTGTAGTGGATGCCGGCGATGGTCTGCATGCGGCGCCCGTAGCGCAGGCCCAGACCCATGCGGTAGACGCTTTTGGCGCGGCCGACATTGCTCGATCCATAGCGCGCCAGCGGAATGGTCTCGTCGGTCGGTAACCCGCAGGGCATGCTGCCGACCCACAGGCGTTCGTCGCCCGCAGCGGCCAGCGTGCGGTAGACGAACTGGTGGATGTGGGTCAGCTCGGTCAGGCAGTCGTCGACCCCTGCATGCACCCCGGTGATCAGCTCCACCAGGCTTTCGCTGTAGTCGGTGGTGATGTGCGGGTGCGTCAGCGGCGATCCCAACGGCTGCGGGTGCGGGGTCAGCGCCAGCGCGCCGCCCGGGCGGGCACGCAGGCTTTCCTGTTCGATGCCGCGGCGGATGCCCCGCAAGCGGTCGGCGGACAGGCCTTGCAGGCGATCTGAAAAGCTCATGGGGCGGTGCGCGTGGGCCGGGGAGGGGTGCGAAGGGTAAGCCCTCGGCCGATCCTGTGCTGGCGGCCCGCTCCCGCGGTGTCCGCAGCGGGAGTCGGCGGCGGCGGGGCGGCCGACTGTGAATCCGTCACACCCGCGCTGCGCCACCGTGCCTCGCGGCACAGCGCGGGCTGACAGACAGTCTTTGCAACCCAGCCGAACCGAAAAAAGTTCGAGGAGCCTTCCATGACCGACGCCCCCATCCTGCCGCAGCCGCTGTTCAGGCCCAGCGACATCCGGCGGTCCGGCCGCGAATCGCGGCGCGCGCCCCCCTTGCGTCTGCCCAGCACCGAGCAGGGCTTGCGCTATGCACTCGCATACTGGTCCGCCACCCTGCGCAGCCTGTGCGGCGGCCACCGGGTGCAGCCTGGCAACGCACAGCGCTACCGCACCCGACTGCACCTGAGCAGCGCGCTGCTGCAGCGCTGGCACGACCTGTTCGCCGACGGGCGCGGTGCAGTGCCCAAAGGCTGTCCCCTGCTGGTCAGTCAGAGCGTGGGCACCCTGCTGGTGGCGCGGCTGTTCGCCGATCTGGGGGTCAACCTGCGCCATGTGCTGCACCTGAGCCATGCCATCTCGCACCCGCTCGGCACCGCGCCAGCGCTGGCAGCGACCCGGCTGCTGCTGAGCTGCCGGCTGCTGCACTGCGTTCGGATGGGCGTTGACAGCGTGCTGCTGGTGGTGCAGACGCGGGTCGGCGACGAGACCGCCGGGCGCTGCGTGGCGGTGGCCGAAGACGGCTTCCTGGTGCGTTGTGTGCCGACCCACGATGTGGCAGCGGCCGAGGCCGACCGCACCGCCATGCGCAGCGTGTTGACCGGGCGCCGCCGCGGCTGCGCCATCGACCCCGAAGCACCGGGGGCGATGCATGCCCACATCCCGATCGCGCCCGATGCCGCCCAGCGCTATGGACGGGTCGCCGGCGACCTGAACCCGGTGCGCGGTGGCGGGCTCCTGGGCTGGGTGATGGGCGCCGGGACTCCGGTGGTGCAGGGGATGTATCTGCGCAACCGCGTGGTGCGCGAATTGGCCGCCTGGGGCTGCGCGTTGGACCGGTTGACGATCACCTTCAAGAACCCCGTGCAGGTCGGCCAGACCCTGCTGCTGGCGCGGCTGGACGACCGCTTCGAGGTCAGCACGCAAAGCGGCGTGTTGGTGGCCCTGGGTGAGTGCTGACGCGGCGGCTGAACCCACCCCGAACCCGCAGCGACCCCCGTGCGGCGGTCTTAGACTGACCGCATGAACCGACCCCGTCACCCGTCCCGATCCAGCCCTTCGATCCCTCCCGAAGCCGACACCCGCCGGCGCCAGCTGCTGGCGCTGCCACTGATCCTGTGTGCCGCACCGGCAGTCTGGGCCACAGAGACCGCGGCCTCGGCCCCGGCTGCGTCCGGCTCGGCCGCGGTTGAGACAGCGACCTTCAACACCTGGGCCGATGCCTTCGCAGCCGACTGGGTGCGCCCGTCACCCGAACGCGCCACCTACAGCCAGTACTTCGAAGGCGCCGAGCAAGCCGCGCTCGAGCGGCGCCTGACCCCGCGGACCAGCGCCCAGCGCAATGCGCAACGAACATTGGCGCGGCGCGGGCTGGCCCGGCTGGCGCGCTTCGACATCCGTCAGTTGACACCGGCCGAACGCGTCGACCTGGCCACCCTGCGCTGGTCGCTGCAGCAAAGCGTGGCGGGGGCGCCGTTCGAAGACCACAACTTCGTCTTCAACCAGCTCAATGGCCCGCAGGTCTCGCTGGTGTCGTTTCTGAGCCAGACGCACCCGATGCGCAATGCAGCCGATGCAGCCGCCTTCCAGGCCCGGCTGGAACAGGTGCCACTGCGGCTGGACGAAGCCATCGTGCGGGCCCGGGTGGCGGCTGCCAAGGGCCTGCTGCCACCCAGGTTCATCCTGGAGCGCGCGCAAACCCAGGTGGAAAATTTCCTGCAACCCGCCGTTGCCGACAACGTGCTGGTGGCCGCACTGGCACGTCGCAGTGCGTTGATCGAAGGCCTGTCGGCCGCCGATCAACAGGCTGCGGTGACCCGCGCCACCCAAACGGTGCAAGACCGGCTGCTGCCGGCCTGGCGCCGGGTCGAAGCCTTGCTGGCCGAGTTGCACCCGCGCACCGACGACCGCGCCGGCTTGTGGCGGCTGCCCTATGGCCAGGCCGCCTATGCCCGTGCGTTGGCGCAGTACACCACCACCACGCTCGATGCCGAAACGATCCACGCCATCGGCCTGCGCGAAGTGGCGCGCATCGAATCCGAGATGGACGCGGTGCTGAAGACCTTGGGCCGAGCCGATGGCAGCGTCGAGACCCGAATGGAAGCGCTGCGCAAGCAACTGCAGCCCCCTGCAGAGCCCGATCCCCGACCGGGTCTGCTGGCGCTGCACCGGCAATACGTGGCCGACGCCCAGCAACGGGCTCAAGCGTTGTTCAACCTGCAGCCTGCGGCTCCGGTGGTGGTCGAGCGCGAACCGCCGCTCACCGAGCGCACGGCGGCCGCCCATTACAACGCCCCGGCGCCCGACGGCAGCCGCCCCGGCACGTTCTGGGTGCCGCTTCCGGGGCCGCAGTTCAACATCCCCGCGATGCGCAGCCTGGCGGTGCACGAAGCGGTGCCGGGGCACCACTTCCAGATTGCGCTGCAGCAGGAGCAAACCGACCTGCCGCGCTGGCGTCAGCGCCGCATCTTCGGCGGTGGCAGTGCCCACAGCGAAGGCTGGGCGCTGTATGCCGAGCGTCTGGCGATCGACGAAGGCTGGTATGCCGACGACCCGCAAGCCTTGCTGGGTGCGTTGAGCTCGCAGTTGTTCAGAGCCCGCCGGCTGGTGGTCGACACCGGCGTGCATGCCAAGCGCTGGACGCGCCAGCAAGCCATCGACTACGGCATCGGCGCGCAGGAGGTGGAGCGCTATGTCGCCAACCCCGGCCAGGCCACCGCTTACATGGTCGGCATGCTGCACATCCTGCAGTTGCGAGCCGCCGCCCAGCAGCGCCTGGGCGAGCGCTACACACTGAAAGGCTTCCACGACGTGGTGCTGAAAACCGGCTCGGTGCCGCTGGCGGTGCTGACCGAGGTGGTGCAGCAGTGGTCCGTTTAAATGGGCTGAGACGATGAGCGGGGCGCCATGAGGTCGCTGGGCGCCCGCCGCAGCGACCTCGTTCAAGGCGAGCGCTGGGCTCGCATGCAGGCCTCGCCGATGTGGACCGGTGACAGGTTTCAGAACCAGCATCCGAAGCTGCCCGGCTTGCGAGACCCGGGGGCGAAGATGCCGTCGCTGACCGATTTCCTGTGCGGCGACAACCGCCGCGTGCCGTCTGGGCCGCTGCCGGTGGCCGACCCGCGGGCGGTGTGGCTGAAGCCGCCATCGACCGGCCTGCGCGCCACCTGGCTCGGTCATTCCAGCGTGCTGCTGGAGCTGGATGGCCACCGCGTGCTGACCGACCCGGTCTGGGGCCAGCGCGCTTCACCGACGCAGTTGGCCGGACCCAAACGTTTTCAAGCTCCGGCGGTGGCCCTGCGCGACCTGCCGCCACTGGACGCGGTGGTGGTCTCGCACGACCACTACGACCATCTGTGCTGGCCGACGATCCGCAAGCTGGCGCGCGACAGCCCTGTGCCTTTCGTGACCTCGCTGGGCGTCGGCGCCCACCTGCAGGCCTTTGGCGTGCCGCCCGAGCGCATCACCGAACTGGACTGGTGGCAACGCCACCGCGTGCCGGGCACCGGCATCGAGATCACGGCAGCGCCTTCGCAACATTTTTCCGGCTGCGGGCTGAAGGATCGCAATGCCACGCTGTGGTCGTCGATGGTGGTCGCATCGCACAACCACCGCGTGTTCTTCAGCGGCGACACGGGACTGACCACCGAGTACCGGCAGATCCGCGAGCGGCTGGGTCCTTTCGATCTGGTGCTGCTGGAAGTCGGCGCTTTTCACCCCGCCTGGGGCGATGTGCACCTGGGACCGGACAACGCACTGAAAGCGCTGGACCTGCTGGGCGGCGGCGCCTTTCTGCCGGTGCACTGGGGCAGCTTCTGCCTGGCGATGCACCCCTGGGACCAGCCAGCCGAACGGCTGCTGGAGCTGGCGCCGGGGCTGGGCACCCACCTGCTGATGCCGAAGCTGGGCGAAGCGCTGGAGCCTGGGCAGGTGGACAGCGTGACCCCGTGGTGGCGGACAGTGGATTGCGAGCGCCAGCGCGATGCCGCGGCACGGTCGGCGGGTGCGGGTGCGGGCGCCCCCGACGAGGTCGCGCCCCCCGCACCAGATACCGACCCGCTCAGCTGGCCGAAAGCGCTGCCCTGGCCGCTGGATTGATCCACGCTCGCCGGGCGGTGCCCGGGCCGGGTTGCTGGACGTCGGTGACACCGAAACCTGGCAGGCCACACCGGCTGGCAGGTTCAGCCGAGCCCTGAACCGAGCGATCGGCTGATAACGGTTCGGTTTTGGGCAACCAAGCTTGTCAAGCCAGCGGCAGCGCCAGGCACAGGCGCGTGCCGCCATTCGGCACCGGCAGCGGCAGCAGGCTGCCACCGTGCAGCGCGGCGACTCGCTGCGCGATCGCCAGACCCAGACCCCCAATTCCACCAGTGCCCCCGGTGCCTCCGACGCCGCCCGGCGCCGGCGCAGCGGCCCCCACCCGCCGCAGCGGCGGATCGCGCAGCGACTGCCCGCGCTGCAGCCGCTGCACCAGTTCGGCCGGCAAGCCCGGCCCGGCGTCTTCGACCCAGACCTGCGCTTGCCCGTTCTCGCGCCGCAGGCTGACCTTGACCGGCCCACCCGCATGGCGCAATGCGTTGTCGATCAAGTTGGTCAACGCGCGTTCGATCAGGTGCAGGTCGCCGTCGAGCTCGATCCGGCCCGGGGCCTCGCCCGCCAACGTGACCGGCGGCGCCGGGCTCAGCAACTCGAACTTGCGCACCGCGTCGGTGACCAGTTCATCCAGGCTGAATCGTTCGCGCTGCAGCACCTGGTGGTCACTGCTCTGCAACGCCGCCAGCTCGAACAGCTGCTGCGACAGCCGCCGCACCTTGTCGCTTTGCGCAAGCGCTGCCGACAATGTGCGTTCGCGCCGCTCATCAGCTTGCCCGGCCGGTCCCGACAGCGCTTCCAGATGGCCGTGCAACGCCGTCAGCGGGGTGCGCAGATCGTGCGCCACGCCAGCCAGGGTTTCGCGGTGTGCGCGAGCCTGCTCGTCTACGCGTTCGGCCTGCGCCTCCAGGCGCAAGGTCATCGCATCGAAGGCGGCGCCGATCGCCTCGACTTCGTCGCCTTCTCCCGTGCGCCGGCGGTGCGCGCCGATGGGTGTCGACGGGCCATCGGCGCGTTGCACGTCATCGGCGCTGTGGGGCGCTGCGCCCGGTCCGCCGTAGCGGCCGATGCGCGCCGCCAACCGGTGCAGCGGCTGCGTCAGGCGCCTGAACGCGAAGCCGCCCAGCAGCAGCGTCACCAGCAATCCCAGCATCGCTGCCACCGCAGCGCCGATCCAGACGCGTTCGATGTTCCAGCTGCCCGCGGCGCGGGCGCGGGCCGGGCTGTCCAGCACCACATACAGGTAGCCCGGCGGGCGCAAATCGCCAGGCCGTGGCGGGAACATCGCAGCGCTGAAGATGCGCAGGCCGCCAGCCTCGCCGCCTGCGGTTGCGGTTGCGGTTGCGGTTGCGGTTGCGGTTGCGGTTGCGGTTGCAGACGCGGGTGCAGGCGCAGCGGTCGGGTCGGTGCCGCGCAGCGGCAATGCGGCCCCGCCCAGGAAGGCGCGCACTGCATCCAGGTCGACCTGCGGCTGCCGCACCATGCCGGGCTCGCCGATGTAGGCGTCGACCCGCCCTTGGGCGTCCAGCACATAGACCTGCACGCCGGGGTTGACCGTCATCAGCATCGACAGCAGGGCCGCGCGGGCCGCCGGGTCGTCGGCATCGACTGTGGGGGGCCCGGTGGAAGTGAGGGCGGCAGTGCGGTCGGGGCTCGAAGCCGGCCGGCGCGCGCCCGGCGGCGCGATCTCCGGCCAGTGCTCGACGATGTTGCGCGCGAGCCCATGCGACAGCCGCTGCAACGACTCTTCGGCATGCTGATCGGCCACATGCCGGCCCAGCAAGCCGACCATCGCGCCGTAGCTCAGCAGCAGCAAGGCCAGCGCCAGGGTCAGCCGGGTGGTGAAAGAGCGGCGGCGCATGGTCTGGGGCGTCGGCCGGAGAGTCAGCCTCGGGCCACCGCCGCCGCGGCAGTCTGCAGGGGCCGCACCGCGCCATGAAAACGATAGCCCACGCCCCAGACGGTGACGATGCGGCGCGGCTCGCGCGGGTCGTCCTCGATCTTGGCGCGCAGCCGGTTGATGTGCGAATTGACCGTGTGCTCGTAACCGTCGAAGCCGGCGCCCCAGACCCGCTGCAGCAACTCGCTGCGGCTGAACGGGCGGTCGGGGTGGCGAAGCAGGAAGTGCAGCAGGTCGAACTCGCGAAGCGTCAATGCCACCAGTGCGTCGGCGCGGCGCAGTTCGCGGGTGTCGGTGTCGAGGCTGAAATCGTCGAATGCCAGTCGGGTGGCCAACGGCGGGGCGGCTGGACGCTGGGTGCGCAGTTGCTCGACGCGGCGCAGCAGCGCCCGCACCCGCGCCACCAGCTCCAGCATCGAGAACGGCTTGGCGATGTAGTCGTCGGCGCCCATTTCCAGCCCCAGCACGCGGTGCGCTTCGGCGCTGCGCGCGCTGAGCATGATCACCGGCACGTCCGGGTGTCGCTGGCGCAGGTGACGGCAGACATCGAGCCCGTCGGCGCCGGGCAGCATCAGGTCCAGCAGCACCAGGTCCCAGCGCTGACGGTCGATGGCGCCCATCGCCAGGCGGCCGTCGCTCTCGCGGTGCAGCCGATACCCTGCTTCTTCCAGGTGCAGGCGCAATGCAGCGGCGATGGCGTCGTCGTCTTCGACCAGCAGCAGGTGTTCGTGCATCGGGGAGGGTGATCCGGCAATCGAGCCTCGGGCGTCGGGCAGCGCCCAAGCAAGTGCGGCGCGGCGGCACCCGCCACCGCGCCGCGAGCGCGATTCAATCAGATTTCAGGCAAGAGATCGCGCCTGCTTCGTGCTGGCGAGCCAGCGCTCGTTCAGCCCTTGTCACGGCGGGCGCTGCGGCGGCGCGCCACGAAGCCCACTGCCAGCAGGCCACCGGCCAGCAGCGCATAGGTGGCGGGTTCCGGCACCGGGGTCACGGCGAAGCTGATGCGGTAGATGTCGGTGGTGCCCGTCAGCTGGCTGTTGAAGGTGTAGCCGGGTGCGGTGACCAAGCCGTTGAAGCCATAGGTCTCGGCGAAGTTGAAGGCCACCACCGAGTTCTGCGGTGTGCGAAGGCTGTTGTTGCCGATCTGCAGGAAAGCCGCAGCCAGCGGGTCGAAGGACTCCGAACCCGCGTCCCAGATGTCGTTGGCCTGCTGCGTGATGCTGCTCAACACCAGGTTGCCCGAGGCGTCGAAAAGCCGGTAGGCGGTCGGCGAATCATTGCCGATGAACAGGTCGTTGCTGGGCACCACCATCGCACCGAAGGTGAAGAACGCGTTCACGCTCGGGTCGACGGTGAAAACCGCGCTGCGGTTCTGTCCTGGCAGCAGTGGGCCGTCGATGGAGCCGATCGTGGCGGTGGGGTCGGCAGCCGCAAAAGCCGGCAGCCAGTCGCTGCCACTGCCGCCTTCGGCCACCGAGACGATCGGCGCGGTGGCCACGCCGCCGATGTTGAAGGCGTCGAAGCTGCCGTTGTTGAAACCCAGGCGCAGCGGCGCAAAGCTGACGCTGTTGGTGGGTGCCAGGTTCTGGATCGTGACGGTAACGTTGACCGGCACCGCGCTGGCAGCGCCGGCGGCACACAAGGTGGCCACGGCGACCGCGGCACGGGTCAGCGGCGAGCGGAAGGCAGATCGAATCGGATCGGGTTGCATGGGCAAACTCCATTGGGGTTGTGGTGGGGGTAGAAGACGACGGGCGTCCCGCGCGGGCATCACGGGAGATCCGGGGCCACGCGTCCCAACCGATCCTAGGAACGCAGGCTCACAGGAGCTTCACCCCGACTTCACGGCGGCGTGAACATCGGCCCCCCGAACGCGGGGGTCACAGCGGGGTTTGGAGCGCGCGGGAACGATCGCGCCAAGGGTCAGAACCCGGCGCGTTCCTGGCAACCCGGTGCGACCGAACGGCCCGGATCAGACCGCTTCGGCTTCGATGCTCAAGCTGCGCCGACGCACCCCGCTGCCGGTCGCGATGCTGACCACCAGCCGCAGGCTCTGCCCCACCGGCACGCTGCATCTGAAGCGGTAGTCCAGGCCGTCGAACTGGCCCGGATTGTGGGTGGCCACCCGGCGGCGCCATTGCTGGCTGCCGCCGGCCAGCACCGTCATCTGGTGCCAGCCGCTGCCGTCTTCCAAGCCGGCGCCCAGCACCACGGTGGCTGCGCAGGCGATCTCGAAGTGGCGTTCGATGCGCGCGTCGGCCGGAATCACCAGCGTGGCACTGGGGCCGTCGCCAGCCTCGGCCGACCAGCGTTCGGGCACGGGGCTGGAACTTGTAGGCGGCTGCAACGCGCGGTTCATGGTGTCGCTAGGATACAAAGCTCGGTGGTTCGGGATCGCCTCGGCCGCATCTGCGCCGTGTTTGTAAGACCCGTTTGTAATGCCCGCACCCGCGCACCGACCAAAACCGACGGCGCAGCCGCGCCCCCGCCCTGGCAACCGACTTGCCTCGTGCGGTCGCCCTCAAGACAAGCCGTTCCTGGAGTCCCCCTCGATGCATGCCACCCTGCCGCTGCTGGCCGCCACCGATTTCCCCGCGCTGCGCCGCCGCAGCTTGCAGACCCTGCAGGTCAACCTGGGCTACAAGTGCAACCAGAGCTGCCTGCACTGCCATGTCAATGCCGGCCCCAACCGCACCGAGATGATGGACGCGGCCACCGCCGACCTGGTGCTGGAGGTGCTGCGGGTTCGCTTGGTCGAGGTGCTGGACCTGACCGGTGGCGCACCCGAACTGAGCCCGCACTTTCGCCGCCTGGTCAGCGGCGCGCGCGCGCTCGGCGTGCGGGTGATCGACCGCTGCAACCTGACGATCCTGTCCGAACCCGGACAGGACGATCTGGCCGAATTCCTGGCTGCTGAAGGCTGCGAGGTGGTGGCGTCGATGCCCTGCTACTCACCCGAAAACGTCGACCGCCAGCGCGGCGAAGGGGTCTTCGACCTCAGCATCACCGGGTTGCAGCAGCTCAATGCGCTGGGCTACGGCAAGCCCGGCAGCGGGCTGGTGCTGAACCTGGTCTACAACCCGCAGGGGGCATCGCTGCCACCGCCGCAAGCCCCGCTGCAAGCCGATTACGAGCGCGAGCTGTTCAAGCACTTCGGCATCGTCTTCAACGAGTTGTTCGCGCTGACCAACATGCCGATCCAGCGCTTCGGCAGCACCCTTGTCAGCAAGGGCACCTTCCGCGGCTACATGGACCTGCTGAAGGGCGCCTACCAAGCCCACAACCTGGCCACCGTGATGTGCCGCGACATGGTCAGCGTCGATTACCAGGGCGACCTGTACGACTGCGACTTCAACCAGATGCTGGGCTTGCCGGCGCGCATCGGGGGTGCTGCAGGCTCCACGACGGGACGCAGCAGCTCGCGCCCGCATCTGCGCGAGCTGCTGACCGCCGGCGGCTCCGGCGACGCCATCCGCGTGGCCGACCACTGCTATGGCTGCACCGCCGGCCAGGGCAGCAGCTGCGGGGGCGCGCTCGATTCGCCCGAGCCGGTGGCGAAGGCCGCCTGAGCCAGCGCCCCCGTTCGCCACCGCCAGATCGTCTGAAAAGCATGTGCTGCGAACGCAGCCGGGTCGGTGGCTGATGCTGTCGATCGTGGTGCCGATGCTCGACGAGGCGGCCGGCATCGTCGCCATGCTGCGAGCTCTGCAACCATTGCGCGCGATGGGGCACGAGGTGATCGTGGTCGACGGTGGCAGCCAAGATGGCAGCCCGGCGCTGGCGGCCCCGCTGGCCGACGCGGTGGCGGCATCGGCGCGGGGCCGGGCGTTGCAGATGAACACCGGCGCTGCGCTGGCCCGCGGCCAGACGCTTTTGTTTCTGCATGCCGACACCACCCTGCCGCCCGATGCCGCCCGCGCGATCGCCCGCGCCCTGCAGCAAGGTGCGCGGTGGGGGCGCTTCGATGTGCAAATCGTCGGCCGGTCGCGATCGCTCCGGGTGGTGGGCGCGCTGATGAACCTGCGCTCGCGCCTCAGTGGCATTGCCACCGGCGACCAGGCGGTGTTTGTCCAGGCGGCGCTGTTCAGGCGACTGGGCGGTTTCCCGCTGCAGCCGTTGATGGAAGACGTGGAGTTGTCGCGCCGCCTGAAGGCAGAATCTTCGCCGGCTTGTCTGAGAGAGCAAGTGCTCACATCTGGTCGCCGGTGGGAAGCCCGGGGGGTGTGGCGAACGATCTGGCTGATGTGGACGCTGCGCTGGCGCTACTGGCGCGGGACGGCGCCGGAAGTGCTGGCGCGTGAGTACCGATGAGCAGCATCCGTTTGGCAGAACGCGGTGAGCAGCACACGGTGAGCCGATGGCGCTAGACAAATTTCGAATCGCGTTGATGGCCAAAGCGCCGGTCCCGGGCTTTGCGAAAACCCGGTTGGCGCCCGCATTGGGCGACGCGGGTGCGGCGGCACTGGCCGAGCGCCTGCTGGCGCATGCGCTGGCGCAGGCGGCAGCGGCGCTGCCTGCGTCGCTGAGCTTGTGGGTCTCACCCGATGCCGCCCACCCCGCTTTCGCCCGCGCGCAGCAGCGCCACGGTGCGCGACTTCTGCTGCAACCCGCAGGCGATCTGGGGCTGCGGATGGCGGCGGTTTTCGAGTCTGCGTTCGATGCGGACACCGAGCCGCTGCAACACAAGCTACCCGTGTTGCTGACCGGCACCGACGCCCCCGCCCTGGACGCCGCGATGCTGCGGGCTGCCGCAGCCGAACTCGTGACCCACGACGCGGTGTTCGTGCCCGCGCTGGACGGCGGCTATGCCCTGGTCGGACTGGCCCATGCCGCACCGGCGTTGCTGGCCGACCTGTTCAGCCAGATGCGCTGGAGCCATGCCGATGTCATGACCTGCACGCGCAAGCGACTCAGCAACGGCCACTGGCGGCATGCCGAATTGCCGCCCGTGGCCGACATCGACATCCCGGCCGATCTGGCGCGGCTGCCGCCGGGCTGGCTCGATGACGTCGCCGATTGCCACCCGCTCACCTCACGATCACCCCAGGAGTCCACCCCGTGAACAAACGCAAACTGATCACCCTGCTTGCCACCCTGGCCGGCGCGCTGACCGTCGCCACGAGCATCGCCACCCCGGCGCTGGCGCAATCCACCGCATCGGGCAGCCCGCTGCGCCTGGGGGTGGGGCTGTTTCAGCCCGACAAGGAAAAGA
>JBBSPW010000072.1:0-16455 GCA_038258365.1 Burkholderiales bacterium
AGCGCGACGAAGCGCGCCGCATCTGGAGCGAAGGCAAGGTGCGCGACGCGGCCAACGACGTGCTGCGCGAAACATTGGCGCGGTTGCGCGTCGACCTTTGAGCCGTTCTGCAGGCGGGCCATCGTGACCCGCCGCCGCGCGTGGCTCGGCGGGCTGTCCGCGGCAATCGGCGCTGGGTTGTTTTCGGCCTGTGCCACTCCACTGCCCACGGTCGGCGACGCGCGCTGGATCAGCGGCCGCATGGCGGTGCGGGTAGAGGCCAGCCCCGAACGCATCGCTCAAAGTTTCAGTGCCGCCTTCGACCTGAAAGGCGATGGCCGCAATGGCGAACTGCGATTGAGTTCGCCGCTGGGCACGCGGCTGGCCACCGCGCGTTGGTCACCGGGGGTGGCGGCGCTCCACACCCCCAGCGGCGAGCAGCGCTTCGCCAATCTGGACGAGTTGTCGGTGGCGGCGCTGGGTGAATCGTTGCCCCTGGTGGCGCTCAGCGACTGGCTTCTGGGTCGACCCTTTGCAGGCGCTCCGGCCACCGCCACCGCAGAAGGTTTCGAGCAATTGGGCTGGCAGGTGCAAACCAACGACCGAGCAGACGGCGCGATCAGCTTCGCGCGGGCCGCACCGCCGGCGGTGCAGGTGCGCGTGAGGCTCGACTCGCCAGCCTGAGTGGCTGGATCAGATCGCCCCTGCGAGTCCACCGACCGAGATGCCATGCCCCTGAACGCGCTTCACGATGTGCCGGCGCCTGCCAAGCTGAATTTGTTCCTGCACATCGTCGGCCGCCGCGCCGACGGCATGCACCTGCTGCAGTCACCGTTTGTGCTGATCGACTGGGCCGACACCTTGCACTTCGAGCGCCGGGCTGACCGCCGGGTGCACCGCCACGACCTGTCGCACGATCTCTCGCGCACTCTGCCCGAGGACGATCTGTGTGTGCGCGCGGCACGCGCGCTGCAGGTGGCGTCTGGCTGCGCCCAGGGAGTCGACATCGGGCTCGACAAGCGCCTGCCGACGGGCGCCGGCATGGGCGGTGGAAGCTCCGATGCCGCCACCGTGCTGTTGGCGCTGAACCGCTTGTGGGGTCTGAATTGGCCTCGGTCGGCGCTGTCACGCATCGGACTGCAACTCGGTGCCGATGTACCCTTCTTCATCGGTGGCCACAACGCCTTCGTCGAAGGCATCGGCGAACGATTGACCCCGCTGGTCTGCCCACCCATGCGCTTCGCGGTGGTCAAACCAACAGCATCACTGTCGACAGCGGATGTGTTCCACCATCCTGCGCTGGTCCGGAACACCGAAGTTGTTATAGTCGCGGGCTTGTCTCAGCGGGCAGAAGTTGTAGAAAGCTCGGGGGCGATAGTCCCCGGACACGCTGACAGCTTCGGCCGCAACGATCTACAGCCCCCGGCCGAAGACCGATGCCCGCAGGTTGCAGATGTTGCGGAATGGTTGAAGGATCGGTTTGGCAACAGCCGCATGACCGGTTCCGGGAGTGCGGTTTTTGCCAGGCTGAAGCCAACATCGGACGGGTTCGCAGACTTGCCGGCAGAAGCACTCGCTCCGGGCTGGGTCGGACGGATCTGCCACAGCCTGACCCAGCATCCGTTGCTGGGTTGGGCAGACTGAGAAGTTTGAGGGCTGCAGCCGTTTGGCTGTGGCCTGTATAGGGGAGTCGCCAAGTTGGTCAAGGCATCGGATTTTGATTCCGACATGCGAGGGTTCGAGTCCTTCCTCCCCTGCCAGACCCACCGTTGAAGCCGCTGCGCGTGCAGCGGCCCGCGCCCGAGGAATCCACCGTGCTGTTCAACACCGTCCTGTTCACCGGCAATGCCAACCCGGTGCTGGCACAGGAAATGGCCACGCACCTGGGGATCGAGCTGGGGCAAGCCCATGTCGGCCGCTTCTCTGACGGGGAAGTCACGGTCGAAATCCGCCAGAACGTGCGGGCGCGGGATGTGTTCGTGGTGCAGCCCACCTGCGCGCCCACCAACGAGAACCTGATGGAGCTGATGATCATGGTCGATGCGTTGAAGCGTGCCAGCGCGCGCCGCATCACGGCTGTGATCCCCTACTTCGGCTATGCGCGCATGGACCGTCGGCCACGTTCGATGCGGGTTCCGATCAGCGCCAAGGTCGTCGCCAACATGCTGGAAACCGTGGGAGTCGAGCGGCTTTTGACGATGGATCTGCATGCCGACCAGATCCAGGGCTTTTTCGACATTCCCGTCGACAACATCTACGCCAGCCCGGTGCTGCTGGCCGATGTGCAGAGCAAGTCCTACTCCGATCTGGTGGTGATCTCCCCCGACGTCGGCGGCGTGGTGCGTGCGCGAGCGATGGCCAAGCAACTGGGATGCGATCTGGCGATCATCGACAAGCGCCGCCCGGCGGCCAACGTGTCCGAGGTCATGCATGTGATCGGCGAAATCGAAGGCCGCAACTGCGTGATCATGGACGACATGATCGACACCGCGGGCACCTTGGTCAAAGCCGCCGAGGTGTTGAAGGAGCGCGGCGCCAAGAGCGTCTATGCCTATTGCACCCATCCGGTGTTCTCCGGGCCGGCGGTCGAGCGCATTTCTGCATCCCAGATCGACGAGGTGGTGGTGGCCAATACCATCGCGCTGCACGATGCCGCCAGGGCATGCCCCAAGATTCGCCAGCTCTCGGTGGCCTTTCTCTTTGCCGAGACGATCCGCCGCATCAGCGACGGCGAGTCGGTGACATCGCTGTTCGCCGAGCAGAACAGCAATTTCTGATCTGCTGCGGCAGGTGCCTTCGGTCACCGGTCGCGGTTGCTTGTAGGGGCGTTGTTTGCCCCCTTCCCCGAGGAGCCTGGTCGCGGGTCCTCATCCACATGGAGTTCTTATGAAATTCACTGCTTTCGAGCGTTCGCTGCAGGGGACCGGAGCGAGCCGCCGCCTGCGCCACGCCGCCAAGGTGCCTGGCATCGTCTATGGGGGCGGCGTCGAGCCGTCGATGATCGAGATCGATCACAACGCGCTCTTCTTCGCGCTGAAGAAGGAAGCCTTCCACAGTTCCATCCTGGAGATGGACCTGGCCGGCAAGACCCAGAAGGTGCTGTTGCGCGACTTCCAAATGCACGCCTGGAAACCGCAGGTTCAGCACATCGACTTTCAACGTGTCGACGACAAGACCCGCCTGCGCAAGAAGGTGCCGCTGCACTTTGCGGGTGAAGAAGAGTCGCCCGCGGTCAAGGCCGACAAGTGCCTGATCAACCATGTGCGCACTGAACTCGAAGTCGAATGCCTGGCGTCGCAACTGCCCGAGTTCATCTCGATCGACCTGTCGGAGCTGGTCAAAGGCCAGAGCCTGCATGTCAGCGACCTGAAGCTGCCGCCCGGCATCAAGGCGGTCAAGCACGGCACGCAGAACCCGGCGATCGTTTCGGTGACGTTGCCGCGGATCGAAGAAGAGGTGGCACCGGCTACCGCGTTGGTCGCGCCCGAAAAGGGCAAGGGCGCCAAGCCGAAGAAGGACGAGCGCCAGAACAAGAAGTGAGCATCTGATCCGGTCGGCTGCGGGCGGGGTGCCACATCGCCTTCCGCTGCACGCCCATCGGGGTGCCCCACTGAGGTGGGGCATTTTTTTTGGGCGCGGCTTTCATAATCACCGCCATGATTCGACTCTTCGTCGGCCTCGGCAACCCGGGTTCTGAATACGAAGCCACGCGACACAACGCGGGGTTCTGGTGGACAGCCGCGTTGGCACGCAAGCTGGGCGCGCAGCTGGTGCCGGAACGTACCTACCAGGGCTTGGTGGCGCGGGTGGCACTGCCGTCGGGCCCGGTTTGGTTGCTGCAGCCGATGACCTTCATGAACCGATCCGGCGCGTCGGTGGCGCCGCTGGCGCGCTTCTACAAGATCGAGCCGAAAGAGATCCTGGTGGTGCACGACGAACTCGATGTGACCCCGGGCCAAGCCAAGCTGAAGTTCGGCGGCAGCGCAGCCGGGCACAACGGCTTGAAGGACATTCAGGGGCTGCTGGGCAGCCAGGACTTTTGGCGCCTGCGGCTGGGCATCGGCCATCCGGGAGACAAGGCCGAGGTGGCGAACTATGTGCTGAAAAAGCCGGCGCCCGACCAGCGGGATGGCATCGACAAAGCCATCGAGCAGTCGCTGCAGGCCACCGATGCGCTGCTGGCCGGCGAGATGGACCGTGCGCTGCAGATCATCCACGCCCAGCCGCCGCGGCCCAAGCCGCCGCGGCGGCTGATTCCTGAGACAGCGCCTGTGACGGCTCCCGAGACAGCGCCCACTTCCCCCAGAGACAAGACAGAACCATGAAGACTTCTCTACACGCCTTGCTGGTGGGCTTGTTGTCGCTGCTGGTCGGCGCAGCACACGCGCAGACTGCGGCCACGACCCAGGTGTGGCGCTGCGGCGCCGATGGCAGAAGCTACTCGGACCAACCGTGTGCCGGCGGTGCGACATTGGCTGCCATCGCGGGCCGACCCGCTGGCGATCTGGACGCCGCCGCTGCCCGCGTTGACCGCGATTTGAAACTCGCACAATCGCTGCGCCAGGAACGCTTGCAGCGCGAGGTGCCGCCACCAGGCTCACGCACGAAGAAGGACAAACCAGCGCCGAAGCGCAAAATCAAGCAGCCTGCAGCAGACGGTACTTTTCGAGCAACTGCTCCGGCGTCTCGACCCAGTCCGGGTTGACCGGGATGCAGGCCACCGGGCAGACCTGCACGCATTGCGGCTCGTCGAAATGCCCGGCGCATTCGGTGCACTTGCGCGGGTCGATCTCGTAGATCTCCAAGCCCATCGAGATCGCCTCGTTGGGGCATTCGGGTTCGCAGACATCGCAGTTGATGCAGTCGTCGGTGATCCACAGTGCCATCGTCGGGTGCCTCGTTGTGTGCTCAGGTGGGCACGGCTTGCTTGACGCGTTCCTGCAAGCGCCGAAGCACCGACGGTGCCACAAACTTCGAGACATCGCCGCCCAGGCTGGCAATCTCGCGCACGAAGGTGCCGCTGACGAACTGGAACTGGTCCGAAGGGGTCATGAAGACAGTCTCGACATCGGGCATCAACTGCCGGTTCATGCCGGCCATCTGGAACTCGTATTCGAAGTCACTGACCGCGCGCAAGCCTCGCACCACCACCATGCCCTGCTGAGACAGCACGAATTCGCTCAGCAAACCGCGAAATGCCACCGCTTCGACGTTGGAATACGGCGCGCAGATTTCGCGCGCGATCTCGAGCCGTTCGTTGACCGTGAACATCGTGCGCTTGTGATGGCCCACCGCTACCGCAACGATCAAGCGGTCGAACAAGCGAGACGCGCGGCGCATCAGGTCTTCGTGACCGAGCGTCATCGGGTCGAAGGTGCCCGGATAGATGGCGGTGCGGTGTGGAATGGCGGTCATGTGGGCGTGGCCTCCTGCATGCATTCATGCTTCCTCTGGCCTCCGCAGTTTAGGTCAGTGCAGGCTGGGAAACAGCTCGGAAGCTGGCGGCCCGGGCTGTTCCTGCAACCCCGGCTGACGCCGGTACAGATGCGCATGCACCGCACCGGCACGCAACTGCCTGAAAGTGTCGAAGCCCGCGGGTGGCTCCGCACGGAGCGCACCCGACTCCAGATACAGAAATCCCGACGGGGCCACCAGGGGTGCCGCAGCCTGCAGCGCCGGCTCGGCCAGGGGGCTGTCGAAGGGCGGGTCGAGCAAGACCAGATCGAAGCGGCTGTGCCGCCCCGCCGCCATCCAGGTCAGGGCGTTGCTGCGCAGCACCGACACGTTGGACGTGGCCAGTCGCGCGCTGCTGTTCTTCAGGCTGTCGACCAGCAACGGGTCGTTCTCGATCAGCAACACCTCGGCAGCGCCGCGCGATGCTGCCTCAAAGCCGAGCGCCCCGCTGCCTGCGAAGGCGTCCAGCACGCGCCAACCGCTCAGGTTCTGGCCCAACCAGTTGAACAGCGTTTCGCGCACCCGGTCGGGCGTCGGCCGCAAGCCCGGGCGGTCCAGCACCGGCAAGCGCGTGCGGCGCAGGCTGCCGCCGATCAACCGCACCTCGTTCTTCAGAGCCGGCCTCGGCCCCTGCTTGCGCTGCACCGGCGAAGCGGCGCGTGGCGGCTTGGCAGCGCGGGTGGTCTTCACAGCAGCCGCACGGGAATGCCGTCGCGCGCCAGCAGCGCCTTGGCATCGCCGACCGTGAACTCGCCATAGTGAAAGATGCTGGCGGCCAGCACTGCATCGGCACCACCGATGCGGATGCCCTCGGACAGATGCGTCAGCGATCCGACACCGCCCGAGGCGATCACCGGCACCGACACCGCATCGCTGATCGCCCGCGTCAGCTCCAGATCGAAACCGCTCTTCGTGCCGTCGCGGTCCATGCTTGTGACCAGCAGTTCGCCGGCACCGAGCGCCGTGACCTGGCACGCCCATGCCACCGCATCGATGCCGGTGTTGCGACGCCCGCCGTGGGTGTAGACGTCCCAGGCCGGTGCCAGGCCTGGCCCGGTCGCACGGCGCTTGGCGTCGATCGCCACCACGATGCATTGCGCGCCATATCGGTCTGCGGCTTCGGCAACCAGTTCGGGCCTTGCCAATGCAGCCGAGTTGAAGCTGACCTTGTCGGCGCCAGCGTTCAGGAGTCGCCGCACATCGTCGACGCTGCGCACCCCGCCTCCCACGGTCAGCGGGATGAACACCTGCGAGGCCACCGCTTCGATGATGTGCAGAATCAAGTCCCGGTCGTCACTGGTGGCGGTGATGTCGAGAAAGGTCAGCTCGTCTGCGCCCTGTTCGTTGTAGCGCGCTGCGATCTCGACCGGATCACCGGCATCTCGCAGTTGCTCGAAGTTGACGCCCTTGACGACGCGGCCCCCGGTGACGTCCAGGCAAGGGATGACGCGTTTTGCCAGCATGCGACAGATTATCCGCGCCCCTGAAACGCGAAAGCCCCGCGATGCGGGGCCTTGCTGGCTGAGGCTGCCTCGTTTCAGCTGAACTTGCGGCGGCGCGCGGCCACCAGTCCAACCGCACCCAGTCCGGCGAACATCAGCGCATACGTGCCAGGTTCCGGTACGACGGCAATGGTTCCGACGAACTGCAGTTGACCGCGAATGGCACCGCTCGGGAACGCCGCGTTATGAACATTCAAGTAGAAATTGGCGGCATTGTTGGCGTTGATCGATGCCAGCGCACTGCTGAACAGGTTCGCACCAGACTGCTGACCATTGAAGTTGACGATCACAGGACCGGAGACGGTCGACGAGCCCGAATGGATGTGTGCGCCCGTCAACGGAAAGTCGATGTTGTTCAACAGGAACGACCACGACACGGTGTTGGCGACGGTGTCGATCGAGATCGAGCCAATGCCGAACCCGTTGGTGTCACCGGGGCCGGGGACTTCATTCGCGCCATTCATGAAGGCAACGAAGTTGTTGATGTCGGCGTGAGCCGGCATCGCCGAAAAAGCTGCTGCTGCAGCCAAACCGATCAAAGCCTTGCGCATGAGATGCACTCCCTTTTTGTTCACAAGCTTGAATTTAGTGCAGTTTGGCCAGCGTCTGCGGCCGCCGCCCCGCGGATGCGGGGGTGTAGACCCCCCGCATTCGGGTGGAAATCGGGAATGCCCTGCTCGATCGAGCGATGTCCATCAGCCTTGGATGCAAACAGCCTGTCAGGGAGAGCCCGCGGTCCACACATCGGCCTGGGCTTGCGCCACCGCGAAGTCCAGCGCGCCGCTGTAGATCGACCGCCCGCAAATCACGCCTGCGATGCCCTCCGACTCGACCTCGCACAGCATTTCGACATCCTCGAGCCCGGAGAGCCCGCCCGAAGCAAACACCGGAACGCTCAAGGCCTGGGCCAGCTTCACGGTGGCGTCGATGTTGATACCGGTCAACATGCCGTCGCGGCCGATGTCGGTGTAGATCACGCCTTCGATGCCGTAGTCCTGGAACTTCTGCGCCAGGTCGATCACCTCGTGCCCGGTGAGCTTGCTCCAGCCGTCGGTGGCCACCTTGCCGTCACGTGCATCGAGCCCGACGACGATGTGGCCGCCGAAAGCCGTGCAGGCTTCGTGCAGGAAGCCGGGGTTCTTGACCGCGGCGGTGCCGATGATGATGGTGCCGATGCCGTCGTTCAGGTATCGCTCGATGGTGTCCAGGTCGCGGATGCCGCCCCCCAACTGCACCGGTATGCGGTCGCCCACCACGCGCAAGATGGCTTTGACCGCGGCTTCGTTGACCGGCTTGCCCGCAAATGCCCCGTTCAAGTCGACCAGATGCAGCCGCCTGGCGCCCGCATCGAGCCAGCGTTGCGCCATCGCGGCCGGGTCGTCGCCGAAGGTGGTGGAAGCATTCATGTCGCCCTGCTGCAAGCGAACGCAAGCGCCGTCTTTGAGGTCGATGGCAGGAATCAGCAGCATGGCTAGCTCAACAGGCAAGAGGGCAAAGAGTCAGGGCGACCAGGTCAGAAAGTTGCGGTACAGCGCCAAACCCTGCGCAGCACTCTTCTCAGGGTGGAACTGGGTCGCGAAAATATTATCGCGAGCCACCGCCGACGTAAAGCGGCTGCCGTACTCGGTTTCACCCACGCTGTGCTCGGCATGCGCGGGGCAGGCATGGAAGCTGTGGACGAAATAGAACCAGCTCCGGTCGGCAATACCGGACCACAGCGGATGCCGACTGCTCGCCGCGGAATCGCCCTCGCCGCACTGAATCACCCGGTTCCAACCCATCTGCGGCACCTTGTAGCGGCTGCCGTCGGGCTGCAGCCGGCCTTCCAGACGGAAACGCCTGACCGTGCCCGGGATCAGGCTGAGACCCGGGGTGTCCTGCTCTTCGCTGTGCTCCAGCAGCATCTGCATGCCCACGCACACACCCAGCAAGGGCTTCGACGCGGCCGCTTCCAGCACGGCCGACCGCAAGCCACTGGCAGCCAGTGCCTGCATGCAGTCGCGCATCGCACCCTGCCCCGGCAGCACCACCCGCTCGGCGGCTCGCACCACATCGGCATCCTGGGTTACGACCACCGCCACGCCGCTGTTTTCCGCGACATGCGACAAGGCCTGCGAAACCGAACGCAGGTTGCCCATGCCGTAGTCGACGATCGCCACGGTGCGCATGCCGACGCGCCCTACAAAGAGCCTTTGGTGGAAGGGATTACCCCGGCCGATCGCGGGTCGGGTGTCAGCGCCATGCGCAGCGCGCGCGCGAAGGCCTTGAAGATGGTCTCGCACTGGTGGTGCGCGTTGTCGCCCTTCAGGTTGTCGATGTGCACGGTGGCCAGCGCATGGTTGCTGAAGCCCTGGAAGAACTCGTAGACCAGCTGGGTGTCGAAGCCGCCGACCATGCCCGACTTGAATTCGACCTGCATGTGCAACCCCGGCCGGCCGCTGAAGTCGATCACCACGCGCGACAGGGCTTCGTCCAGCGGCACATAGGCATGGCCATAGCGGGTCAGTCCAGCCTTGTCGCCCACCGCTTTCGCCACCGCCTGGCCGAGCGTGATGCCCACGTCTTCGACGGTGTGGTGGCCGTCGATATGCAGATCGCCATCGGCCTGAATGTCGAGATCGATCAATCCGTGGCGCGCGATCTGGTCCAGCATGTGGTCGAAGAACCCGATGCCGGTGGCCAGCGTGGCGGCACCGCTGCCGTCCAGGTTCAACTTGACGCGGATCTGGGTTTCCTTGGTGTTGCGGTGGATGTCGGCGCTGCGGTTCATGGCATCAAAGGCTCGCTTTCAGGGTGTCGATCATCTGCGCGTTCTGCTCTCGTGTACCCACGGTCAAGCGCAGGCAGTTGTCGAGCAGCGGGTGCATCGCAGACACGTTCTTGATGAGCACGCCGCGCGACTTCATGCCGGCGAAGGTGCGGGCTGCATCGGGCACGCGAATCAGGATCATGTTGGCGTCGCTCGGATAAGCACGCACATGGGGCATCGCACGCAGCGCTGTCTGCAACCGCTCGCGTTCGGCGCGCAACAACGCGGCCTGGCGGTCGTACTCGCCAGCATGGTCCAGGGCGAAGCGCGCGGCTTCGGCATTCAACACACTGACGTTGTAAGGCGGGCGCAGCTTGTCCACTTCGGCGATCAGCACGCGCGGCCCGCACAGATAGCCGAGCCGCACCCCCGCCAGACCGAACTTCGACAGCGTGCGCAGCACCAGCACATGGTCGTGCGCCGCCATCCGCTGCATCCAACTGCGCGAGGCGAAGGGTTGATAGGCTTCATCGAAAACGACAACCCCGGATTGATTGCCGACCGCTGCGACGATGCGGTCGATCACCGCGTCGTCCCACAGGTTGGCGGTCGGGTTGTTGGGATACGCGATCCAGGTGATGGCCGGGCGGTGCTGCTCGACCGCGGCCAGCATCGCGGACTCGTCGAGCTCGAAGTCCGCGGTCAGCGGCACGCCCACGAACGACACACCGCGAACCTGCGCTGCCACCCGATACATCACGAAGCCCGGCAGCGGTGCCAGCACCGTCGCACCGGGGCGGAAACAAGCCGCGGTCAGCAGGTCGATCAGTTCGTCGGAACCGTTGCCCAGCATCAGCGCACAGCCTGTGGGCAACATCACATGGCGAGCCAGTTGCGCCGCCAGGTCGGCCAGCTCGGCGCCGGGATAGCGGTTGATGGCGATGCGGCCCAGCCGCTGACCCAACTCGGCTTGCAGTGCAGTGGGCAGCGAGAACGGGTTCTCCATCGCGTCGAGCTTCAGAAGCCCGGTGCTGTCCTGCACCGCATAGGCGTGCATCGACGGCAGATCGCCCCGCAGGGTGTGCCGCAGGACGCGGCCGGTATCGGTTGCCGTGGTCATCGCAGGCTGTAGGTCATCTTGCGTTCGGTGCCATCGACCTCGCCGGTGTAGCTGAAGCCCAGCTTCAAATAGAACGGCCCGGCATGGCCCGGCAGTGGCTGGTGCGACAAGCCCACCGCATCGACCGACCAGCGTCGCCCTTCTTCGATCGCCCAGAGGATCGCTTGCCGACCCAGGCCGCGGCGCTGGTACCGCGAGTCGATCATCACGCGCCAGACATACAACTCCGACGCCGGGTCTTCCGAATCCAGCCGCGCGTCGAAGAGCAACAGCAGCCCCACCGGGGTGTCGCCTTCATACAGCGCCCAGGGCGTGCCGGCTGGCTGGTAGGCGGCCTGCGCCAGCGATTTGGGCACCGACCCGACCAGCCCGCGCTGACCCGGTGCCACCTCCAGCTGCAACAGGTCGTCGACGTTGTCGGCTGTGACCGCGCGCACGTTGAAGAGAGCGGTTGTCGATGCATCGCACGGAGTTTCGGACGCGGGCGACAAACGCATGTGCGCTGCCATCGCATGTGCCTGCAAGCCCTCTCCGCTGGCCAGCTCGACCGCGATCGGCCCCAGCAACTGCGCCCCGGCTTCGCTGACCTCGATCAGGCTGCTGCGCTTGACGAAGTCGTAAACCCCCAACGGCGAGCTGAAGCGCGCAGTGCCTGCCGTCGGCAGCACATGGTTCGGGCCTGCGCAGTAGTCGCCCAGGCTCTCGCTGGTGAAGCGGCCCAGGAAGATCGCGCCGGCATGGCGCAGCAACGGCTCCCAGCGCTGCGGGTCTGCAGCGCTGATCTCCAGGTGCTCGGGCGCGATGCGGTTGCTGATCTCGCAGGCTTCCTCCATCGACCGCACCTGGATCAAGGCGCCGCGGCCTCGCAACGAGGCGCGGATCACGTCTTGCCGAGGCATCTGCGGCAGCAGACGGTTCATCGCTGCCTGCACCGCATCCAGATAGGCCGCGTCAGGGCACAGCAAGAGGCTCTGCGCCATCTCGTCATGCTCGGCCTGGCTGAACAGGTCCATCGCCACCCAGTCGGGCGGCGTGCTGCCATCGGCCAGCACCAGGATCTCGCTGGGGCCGGCGATCATGTCGATGCCCACCTGCCCGTACACGCGCCGCTTGGCTGTGGCGACCCAGATGTTGCCCGGGCCGGTGATCTTGTCGACCCGTGGGATGGTGGCTGTGCCATAAGCCAACGCAGCCACTGCCTGCGCACCGCCGACCGTGAAGATGCGCTGCACGCCGGCCACATGCGCAGCGGCGAGCACCAGCGCGTTGCGCTCGCCCTGCGGGGTGGGCACCACCATCACGATTTCGCCCACTCCGGCCACCCGCGCCGGGATCGCGTTCATCAACACGCTGGACGGATAGGCAGCCTTGCCGCCCGGCACATAGATGCCCACCCGATCCAGCGGCGTGACCTTCTGTCCAAGCCAGCTGCCATCGGTGTCGAGGTACCTGAAGCCTCGGCTGCTGGCTTCGAGCTGGCGCTGGTGGTAGGACTCGATGCGCGCTGCAGCCGCCTGCAGCGCCTTGCGCTGGGCCGGGGTGATGGCCTCGAAGGCAGCGCGCAACTCGTCAGGCGCAATTTGCAAGGCGGCCACCGAGTCCGCTGTCAGGCCGTCGAAGCGCTCGGTGTAGGCCAGCACTGCGGCATCGCCCCGCTCGCGCACATCGGCCACGATCTCGGCCACCCGAGACTCGATGGCCGGATCGGTGTCGGCCGACGCCTGCTGCAGCCGTGCGAAGCCGGATTCGAAGTCGGAAGACGTGGTGTTCAGTCGGGCAATGGTTACGCTCATGGCGATTGCTCCCCGGCCTCGACCGCGCGCTCGAAGGCATCGATCAACTGCCGCAGCGGCTCACGCTTCAACTTCAGTGCGGCCGGGTTGACCACCAGCCTGGAGCTGATCGGCATGATCTGCTCGACCTCCACCAGGTGGTTGGCTTTCAGGGTGCTGCCGGTGGACACCAGGTCGACGATGGCATCGGCCAGGCCCGTCAGCGGCGCCAGCTCCATCGAGCCGTAGAGCTTGATCAGGTCCACATGCACGCCTTTGGCCGCGAAGTGCTGGCGCGCGCTGTGGGTGTACTTGGTGGCCACGCGCAGCCGCGATCCCTGGCGCACGGCGGCGGCGTAGTCGAAGTCCTCGCGCACGGCGACGCTCATGCGGCAGCGCGCGATGCGCAGGTCCAGCGGCCGGTACAGCGCCACGCCGCCCCCGGCCAGCGCGCCGTGTTCGTGACCGTGTTCCAGCAACACATCGAGCCCGGCCACGCCCAGGTCGGCGCCGCCATGCTGCACATACGTGGGCACGTCGCTGGCGCGCACCAGCACCACGCGCACATCGGCTCGGGTGGTGCCGATGATCAGCTTGCGGCTCTGCTCCGGATCTTCCAGCACCTCGATGCCGGCCGCACGCAGCAGCGGCAACGAGTCATCGAAGATGCGGCCCTTGGACAGTGCGAGCGTGATCATGGAGTTGATGGGTTGCGCCGTGCCCACTGGCTGAACCCTGCCGCTCTGCTGTTTGCCATGCGGTCTGGCATACACACGGGCCGGGCCCGCGGCACGGCGGGTGGCTTCAGTGGGAGTGGTGGCTTGCGGTGCCAGCCGCAGACTGCTCGTTGGCGAATTCGGCCGGCGTCAGCGTCTTCATCGACAGCGCATGGATCTGTTCGCGCATGCGTTCACCCAAAGCGCCGTAAACCCGCTGGTGCCGCCGAACGCGTGACAGTCCTTCGAAGGCCGACGACACGATGGTGGCGAAGAAGTGGCGCCCGTCGCCCTCCAGCGCGATGTGCTCGCAGGGCAGACCGGCAGCGATGAATTCGCGCACGTCGTCGGGTGTGGGATCGGCCATCCGGCGATTGTCGCCCAAGCCGCCGTGACCCGTCATGACCGCAACTTGTAGCCCGTGGCCAGCAGCCGCAACGCAATCGCAGCCACAAGCAAATAGCTGCAGCCCACCACCAACAGACTGATCCAGGGCGAGACATCGCTGGCGCCGAAGAAGCCGCGCCTGAAGCCATCGATCATGTAGAAGAACGGGTTCAGGTGGCTGACCGCCTGCCACACCGCCGGCAGCGAATGCACCGAATAGAACACTCCCGAGAGAAAGGTCATCGGCACGATGACGAAGTTCTGGAAAGCCGCCATCTGGTCGAACTTGTCGGCCCACAAACCAGCGATCAGCCCCATCGACCCCAGCATGCCGGCGCCCAGCACCGCGAACACCACGATCCACCAGGGCTCGGCCAATTGCAACGGCGCCAGCCACACCGTTACCAGCATCACCCCGCTGCCGACCGCCACCCCGCGCACCACCGAAGCCCCGCTGTAGGCCGCAAACCAGGCCCAGTGCGACAACGGCGTCACCAGCAGAAACACCAGATTTCCGGTGATCTTGCTTTGCACCAGCGAGCTGCTGCTGTTGGCGAAAGCGTTCTGCAGCACGCTCATCATCACCAGGCCCGGCACCAAAAAGCTGGTGTAGCCCACGCCGGGCATCGGCTCGACCTTGCCATTGAGCACATGGCCGAAGATCAACAGGTACAGCACCGCGGTGACGATCGGCGCCGCCACGGTCTGAAAACCGACGCTCCAGAAACGCAGTATTTCCTTCCTGAACAAGGTGCCGGCGCCGGCGAAACGGCCTGTGCTCATGATCGATTTCCAGACATGATCTCGATGAACACGTCTTCGAGATCGGCGCGGCCGATCTCCAGGTCCTCGACCTTGACATCCGCTGCCCGCAACCTGGCGAGGATCGACTCCACCTCGGCCGCGTCATGCGCCGTCAGCTGCACGATGCGGCCGGTGATGCGCGCGCCTTCGGCCAGCGCAGCCGGCAAGGCGTTGTCGGTTTTGAAGCTGAGCATGGTGCTGGCAGTGCCGGCCAGCAGGGCCGAGGTCTGATCGAGTGCCACCACCCGCCCCTGCTTCAACATCGCGATGCGCCCGCACAGTGCTTCGGCTTCTTCCAGGTAGTGCGTGGTGAGCAGCACCGTGTGGCCTTCGCGGTTCAGGCGCGAGATGAACTGCCACAAGGTCTGCCGCAATTCGACATCGACCCCGGCGGTGGGCTCATCCAGCACGATCACCGGCGGGCGGTGCACCAGCGCCTGCGCCACCAACACGCGGCGCTTCATGCCACCCGAGAGCTGGCGCATGTTCGAGCCGGCTTTGTCGGTCAAGCCGAGCGCCGACAACAATTCGTCGATCCAGGCGCTGTTGTTCTTGACCCCGAAATAGCCGCTCTGGATCTTCAAGGTCTCTCGCACACTGAAGAAGGGATCGAAGACGATTTCCTGCGGCACGATGCCGAGCGCCTTGCGTGCAGCGGCGAAGTCCGAAACCACATCGTGGCCCATCACCTGCACGCTGCCACCGGTGGCGCGGGCCAAACCCGCCAGCACCGAAATCAAGGTTGTTTTTCCGGCGCCGTTCGGGCCCAGCAGGCCGAAGAATTCGCCTTGCCGGATCTCGAAGCTGACCCTGTCCAGTGCTTGCAAGGGGCCGCGTGCACCGGCGTAGACCTTGCTGACGTTGTCGAAGCGGATCGCGGGTAGGGCAACGGAAGGCGGGGTGCGGGTCAGGGGCATCGAGCGCGGGATTGTAGGCAGAGCCCTTGCTGAGGACCGATGCCAGAATCGTCCGGCCATGCCCGACCACTCCTCAAAGGCCTCCGCGGCCGCAGCCACGAAGAAACGCCCGCGCCGCACGGCCGAGCGCATCCTGGAAGTGACGCTGGGGCTGTTCAACCGCTTCGGTGAGCCCAATGTCAGCACCACGTTGATCTCGGCCGAAATGGGAATCAGCCCGGGCAACCTGTACTACCACTATCCGGCCAAGGACGAGCTCATCAACACGCTGTTCGACCGCTACGAAAAGGCACTGGACGAATTGCTGGCGGCGGCCGACGGGGTCGAGAACGTGGAAGACGCATGGCTGTTCTTTCACATGTTCTTCGAGTTGATCTGGAGCTGGCGCTTCCTGTACCGCGACCTGAACGATCTGCTGAGCAAGAACCGCCGGCTCGAGAAGCACTTTCAGTTCGTGCTGATCAACAAGACCAAGGCAATGCACGCGGTGCTGGCGGGTCTGTCCCGCACCGGCGCCGTTCGAATCGCAGCGCCCGACGCAGACCCCACGGCGACCGCGATGGTGGTGGTTCTGACCTACTGGCTCAGCTACGAATATGTGCGCGACCCGCGGCGCGCGCTGGAACCCGATGCCGCAGCAGCCTCACTGGGCCGCGGCGCCTACCACGTGCTGGCGCTGCTCTTGCCGCATCTGGACGAGCCGTCGCGGGCACACCTGCACAGCTTGGCAGCCAGCTACGTCTGAGTGCTGTCGGGGTGGCTCAGGGCTTGACCCGCCCTTCGATCGAGTCGTCCATCGTCTTGCCGACCGCCGCACCGATCATCATCTTGATGCCGGCCACCACGTTGCCGTGCTTGTTGTCCCAGTAGTAGCCCTCGGTGGGGGTGACCTTGATGACGGTGATGCGCGGGTCGTCCTTGCCCTCGGTGAACCAGGTTTTCATCACCGGCTCCCAGAGGTCATCGATCAGTTGCTTGTCGCGCGAGATGCTGGCGGTGCCGCGCAGGTGCAGAAAGTCTGAATGTTCGGAGCCCTGAAAGAACAGCGAAACCCC
>JBBSPW010000073.1:0-16355 GCA_038258365.1 Burkholderiales bacterium
CGGCCACCGGGGGCGCCGGTGCTGCCCTGGCCCAGACGGCGAGGACAGCCGAGGGCGACCCGGCGATCCTGCAGCTGCCCGAGCACAGCAAGGGTCTGGGCAAGCCGGTGGTCACGGACGGCTACGGCCACCCGTCGAAGTACGAAGCCAACGTGCAGCGCCGCCAGAGCCCGGGGCTGACGCAAACCCCGCAGGCTTCGGTGTCGTTTGCACCGCTGCAGAGTCTGTTCGGCATCGTCACGCCCAATGGCCTGCACTTCGAGCGCCACCATCAAGGGTGGTGGGACATCGACCCGACAAAGCACCGCCTGATGTTGAACGGCAGCGACGAGCGCATGCTGAAACGGCCGCTGGTGTTCACGATGGACGAGCTGATGCGGCTGCCATCGGTGAGTCGTTTTCACTTCATCGAATGCGGTGCCAACACCGGCATGGAATGGGGCAATGTCGCGGTCCCGACTTGCCAGTACACCCACGGCATGCTCAGCTGCAGCGAATTCACCGGTGTGCCGCTGAAGCTGCTGCTGGAGATGGCGGGCGCCGATTTCAAGCGGGGCCGCTATGTGCTGGCCGAAGGCGCTGACGGCTCGTCGATGACGCGCACGATTCCGGTGGAGCTGATCGAGTCCGGCGAGGTGCTGGTGGCCTATGGTCAGAACGGCGAGATGCTGCGGCCCGAGAACGGCTATCCGCTGCGGCTGGTGGTGCCGGGTGTGCAGGGTGTCAGCTGGGTCAAGTACCTGCGCCGCATCGAGCTCGGCGACCAACCGTATGGCACCAAGGACGAAGCGATCCACTATGTCGACCTGATGCCCGGCGGGCAGCACCGGCAGTACAGCAGCACACAGGAATGCAAGAGTGTGGTGACCACGCCGAGCGGCGGTCAGGTGTTGCTGGACACCGGCTATTTCAGTATCAACGGGCTCGCGTGGTCGGGTCGCGGCGCGGTCAAGGCGGTGGATGTGTCGGTCGACGGCGGGCGCAACTGGGCCCGAGCCCGGTTGCAGCCTCCGGTGATGGACAAGTGCCTGACGCGTTTTTCGCTGCCTTGGGTGTGGGACGGCAAGCCCGCGCTGATCCAGAGCCGCGCCACCGACAGCACCGGCTATGTGCAGCCGAGCAAGCCGCAACTGCGCGAGGTGCGCGGCACGCGGTCGATCTATCACAACAACGGCATCCAGACCTGGCGTGTCGGTGAAAGTGGGGAGGTGGCCAATGTCCAGCTCTGAGCGCCGCGTGCTCGGCTGCATTGCGGCGGCTGCGTGGGTGTTCAGCATGCCTGCGTTCAGCGCGGATGCGACTGGGCCATCGGCCGCATTCCCCGGCATCGGCCGCGCCGCCACGACCGCCGAGGTCAAAGCCTGGGACATCGATGTGCGGCCCGACTTCAAGGGCCTGCCGCCCGGCTCGGGCTCGGTGGCGCCGGGTCAGGACATCTGGGAAGCCAAGTGCGCCTCATGCCACGGCGTGTTCGGCGAGAGCAACCAGGTGTTCTCGCCGCTGGTGGGCGGCACCACGGCAGACGATGTGAAAACGGGTCATGTGGCCAAGCTGCTGGACGGGTCGTACCCCGGCCGCACCACGCTGATGAAGGCGCCCACGGTGTCGACCCTGTGGGACTACATCAACCGCGCCATGCCCTGGAACGCGCCGAAGTCGCTGACAACGGACGAGGTCTATGCGGTCACCGCCTTTCTGCTCAACCTGGGCAACGTGGTACCGGAGAGCTTCGTGCTGTCGGACCGCACGATGGCCGACGCGCAAGCCCGGCTGCCGAACCGCAACGGCATGACCACCGACCACGCGCTGTGGCCCGGGCGTGGCATGGGTCATTCGGCCAAGCCGGATGTTCAAGCCGCGGCCTGCATGACCGACTGCGGTGCTGCACGCGAAGGCCCGCTGCGCTCCAGCCTGCCGGCGCATGCCCGCAACAACCATGGCAACCTGGCCGAACAGAACCGCTTGGTCGGCGCGCAAGTCGGCGCCGACACCACACGGCCGGCGGGTGCACCGCGGCAGGTGGCTGTTTCGCTCCCCGCGCCGCAAGCCTCCGGCACCGCGTCCCCGTCCGCATCGGCTCCCGTACCCCAAACGTTGTTAGCGCAGAACCAGTGCCTGAGCTGCCATGCGGTCGAGCGCAAGGTGGTCGGCCCCGGCTTGCTCGACGTGGCCCGAAAGTACGCCGGCCGTGCCGACGCAATTTCGTACCTCAAGGACAAGATCCAGGCGGGCGGTGCCGGTGTATGGGGGCCGATCCCGATGCCGGCGCAGCCGATCAGCGCCGACGATGCAGAGACCCTGGCAGGATGGCTCGCAGCCGCTGGCGCCGGGAAGCCATGATGTTCAGTCGATGAAGGAGCACACGATGCACAACCGTAGAGAAATGCTGGGCACCAGCGCCACCGTGGCGGCCCTGTTGGCGACAGTCGGGCTGTTGCCCGCGGCGGCCCATGCCGAATGGAACAAGGCGGCATTCGGCTCGGCCGGCTGGGCCGAGGCCATCAAGGCGCTGGGCGGCGGCACACCGGTCGAAAGCAAGGATCTGACGATGACCGGCCCGGACATCGCCGAGAACGGCGCGGTGGTTCCGGTGGGCGCAGCCACCACGCTGCCGGGGGTCAAGCGGATGCTGCTCCTGGTGGAGAAGAACCCCAGCGTGCTGGCCGCGGTGTTCGACCTCACCGACGCGATCGAGCCCAACATCAGCACCCGCGTAAAGATGGGCCAGTCGTCCAATGTCTACGCGGTAGCGATGATGGCCGATGGCAAGGTGCTGTATGCGGCCAAGGAGATCAAGGTCACGCTGGGCGGCTGTGGTGGTTGACGCCATTGCTGCAGCACTGAATTCAAAGGAGAAATGACATGGCAGATCCGATGCGCATTCGCGCCCAGACCGCCGATGGCAAAGCCACCGTGCGGGTGTTGATGAGTCACGAAATGGAAAGCGGCCAGCGCAAGGACTCGGCAGGAAAGGTGATCCCGGCCTGGTTCATCCAGGAAGTCACCGCCAGCCTGAACGGCAAACCCGTGTTGACCGCGCAGTGGGGTCCATCGGTGGCGAAGAACCCGTTCCTGCAGTTCAACGTCAAGGGCGCCAAGGCGGGCGACAAGATCACGATCGCCTGGGTCGACAACCGGGGCGAGAGCCGCACGGACGAAGCGACGGTGTCCTGAAGGTTCGGGCGATCGACGCACGGCCATTCGAACAACGATTGGGAGACAAGCAATGAGAAAAACCATCCGTATCGGCGCCATTGCAATTGCCGCCGCCGCGGCAGGCGTGGCGACTCTGGCCTGGGCGCAAGACAAGAGCACGGCGGACGGGATTGCCGAATACCGGGCGATGCTGGCCGATGGCAACCCTGCCGAGTTGTACGAAGCCAAGGGCGAAGAACTCTGGAAAACCAAGCGCGGTCCGAAGATGGCATCGCTGCTGGGTTGCGACCTGGGCCAGGGGCCCGGCGTGGTCAAAGGCGCGTTCGTGTCTTTGCCGCGTTACTTCGCCGACACCGACCGGGTGCAAGACCTGGAGTCGCGTCTCTTGACCTGCATGGAAACGCTGCAGGGCTTCAACGCCAAGGAAATTGCGGCGACGCCGTTCGACAAGGGCGAGCAGGAAAAGATCGAGGGGTTGGTGGCCTACATCTCAGGCGCGTCGCGCGGCATGAAGATGAATCTGCCGCAGTCGCACCAACAGGAACGCACGATGTACGAGGTGGGCAAGCGCGCCTTCTACTTCCGCGGCGGCACGCACGACTTTTCTTGCGCGTCGTGCCACGGGGTCGACGATCAGCGCATTCGCTTGCAGGACCTGCCCAATTTGACCAAGAACCCCGGTGACGGGGTCGGCTTCGCAGCCTGGCCGGCCTATCGAGTCTCCAGCGGCAACCTGTGGGGCATGCAGCGGCGTTTGAACGACTGCTTCCGCCAACAGCGCTTTCCGTATCCCGGCTATGCGTCGGACGTGACCATCGCGCTGGCCACCTACATGGGTGTCAACGCCAAGGGCGCCGAGTCGGTGGCGCCGGCATTGAAGCGCTGAACCATGCCCTCCATCGGACGCATTCTTAGAAAGGTCTTCGCATGAATCGACTGGTCGTTTGGGCTGCCGTTGCAGCCTGCACCTTGATCTCCGCCTGCTCCTCGCAGCCCTCATCCCCGAAGCTCGACCAGCTGACCCAGCAGGTCATGAAGGACTCGTTCACCGACAAGGGCATCGCCACGGTGGCCCGGCTGAATCAGGACCTGGGCCAGTCGGCTTGCTCGTCGGCCGAACCGCCTTCCGATGCGGTGGCGCAGAAGGTCATGGCCGAAGCCCGTGCCAGCATCAAGCAGCCCGCCGGCGGACAGTATTTCGGCGACTGGAAGGCCGGCGAGAAGCTGGCCCAGAACGGCCGTGGCATGACCTGGAACGACAAGTCCGCTGCGCCCGAGGCGAATGGCGGCAATTGCTACAACTGCCACCAGATCAGCAAGGCGGAGATCAGCTACGGCACCATCGGCCCGAGCTTGTACCAATACGGCAAGACCCGCGGCGTGACCGATCTGAAGTCGCCCGATTCGCGAGCGATCGTCGAGTACACCTGGGCCAAGCTCTACAACAGCAAGAGCTACAACGCCTGCTCCAACATGCCGCGCTTCGGAGCCAAACACCTGCTGAACGAATCGCAGATGAAGGACCTGATGGCGCTGTTGCTGGACCCGAAGTCCCCAGTGAACACCCAGTAAAGGCGATGCGTTCATGACGCTGTCCAAGCGCGACTTTCTGCAAGTCATTGCCGCCGCTTCAGTGGCCGGCATGGGCCTGGCGCGGCATGCCGAAGCCGATGCGGCCACGGCTGAAGCGGCGCTCTATGACCTGCCGCCGCTGGGGCGGGGCACGGGTTTTGTCAGCCTGCTGCACATGACCGACTGCCATGCGCAGTTGAAGCCGGTGTACTTTCGCGAGCCCAGCGTCAACCTGGGCATCGACGACATGCGCGGGCAACTGCCGCACCTGGTGGGCGAAGCCTTGCTGAAGAAGGTCGGCATCCCGCGCGGCACGCCATCGGCGCATGCTTTCACCTACATCGACTTCGAGCGCGCCGCCAAGCGTTATGGCCGTGTCGGCGGCTTTGCGCACTTGTCGACTCTGGTCAAGCGCCTGCGGGCCGATCGGCCCGGTGCGCTGCTGCTGGACGGTGGCGACACCTGGCAGGGCAGCGCCACCTCGCTGTGGACGAATGCGCAAGACATGGTCGACGCTGCCAAGCTGCTGGGCGTGGATGTGATGACCGGCCACTGGGAATTCACCTACGGCATGGACCGTGTCAAGGCGATCGTCGAAGGCGACTTCAAGGGCCGCATCGACTTCGTGGCGCAGAACATCAAGACCGCCGACTTCGGCGACCCGGTGTTCAAGCCCTATGTGCTGAAAGAAATCAACGGCGTCTCGGTTGCGATCGTCGGCCAGGCCTTTCCCTACACCCCGATCGCCAACCCGCGTTACCTGGTGGCCGACTGGACATTCGGCATCCAGGACGAGCGCATGCAGGAGGTGGTCGACGAAGCCCGCGCCAAGGGCGCCAAGCTGGTGGTGCTGCTGTCGCACAACGGCATGGATGTGGACCTGAAGATGGCCAGCCGCGTGCGCGGCATCGACGCCATCTTCGGCGGCCACACCCACGACGGGGTGCCGATGGCGGTGCCGGTGAAGAATCCGGGCGGCACCACGCTGGTCACCAATGCCGGCAGCAATGGCAAGTTCCTCGGGGTGATGGACTTCCAGATCAAGGACGGAAAGCTGGCGCAGCACCGCTACCGGCTGCTGCCGGTGTTCAGCGACCTGCTGAAGGCCGACCCGGACATGGACGCGTTGATCACCAAGGTGCGGGCGCCGTTTGAGGCCAAGCTGTCGCAGGTGCTGGCCACCACCGACGGCCTGCTCTACCGCCGCGGCAACTTCAACGGCAGCTGGGACCAGTTGCTGTGCGACGCGCTGATGGACGTGCAGAGCGCCGAGATCGCCTTCAGCCCGGGCTTCCGCTGGGGCACCTCGTTGCTGCCGGGCCAGCCGATCACCCGCGAATTGATGATGGACCAGCTCGCCATCACCTACCCCTATGCCACGGTCAACACGATGACCGGCGCGACCCTCAAGACGGTGCTGGAGGATGTGGCCGACAACCTCTTCAACCCCGACCCGTACTACCAGCAGGGCGGCGACATGGTGCGGGTCGGTGGCTTGCAGTACAGCATCGCGCCGAAGGCGGCGATGGGCTCGCGCATCGGCGACATGCGGCTCGGCGGCAAGGCGATCGAGGCCGACAAGACCTACAAGGTTGCCGGCTGGGCACCGGTGGCCGAAGAAGCCCGCACAGCGGGCAACCCGCCGGTGTGGGATGTGGTCGAGACCTGGTTCAAGTCGCGCGAAGGAGGCCGGGTGCGCCCGCGCGAGATCAACACGCCGAAGCTGATCGGCGTCGACGGAAACCCGGGGCTGGCTTCAAGCTGATTCCGCGACCCGATCCTTTTGCCACTGGAGAAATGCCATGCCATTTGCCACCCCCCTTCGCCGGCTGCTGATTGCCGTTGCCTTTTCCGCCGCGTCCTTGCTGGCGGTTTCGACGGCTGCAATGCCTGGCATGGCGCAAGCCCAAACTGCGGCCAACGACCTCGTCGTCTATCACATCGATGATGCTGCGACCCAGGGCTTGAAGGGCCTGCGCAACATCCGCAACCACCTCGACGTGGACCCGTCGGCCAAGATCACCGTGGTCACGCATGCCAACGGCGTGGACATGCTGATGGAAGGCGCCAAGGACAAGAACGGCAGCGAATACGCCGGCCCGATCGCGGCTCTGAAAGCGCGCGGCGTGAAGTTCGAGGTTTGCGAGATCACCTTGCAGAACCGCAACCTGAAGAAGTCGCAGTTCATTCTGGACGCGGAGTTCACGCCGTCGGGTGTGGTGCGTTTGGCCAAGCTGCAGAAGCAGGGCGCGGCGTATATCAAGCCCTGATCGGTGCCGTGCCGCGGCGCCGGATCGGATGCCGGTTGAGGCGCCAGTTCAAGCGTCAGTTCAAGCGCCCTTTCAAGCGCCGGCGCCCAGCATGTCGGCCCAGATGTTCTGCCCCCAGGACCACGCATGCTGGCCCTCGACCAAACCGGCCTTGTCCGAAACGCCACCGGACCCGGTCACGGTCTTGAAGGTGCGTTCCGCTGCGTTGTAGGCATGCACCGAAGCCACATGCACCGCTTCGTTGGGGTCGACATAGCTGTAGCAGGTGTTGGACACCATCGGCGCCGGGTCGACCGGCTCGCCCTTCATCATCTGGATGATCGCTGCTGCCGCTACCTTGCCGTGCTGGTTGGCCATGTGCCCTGACTTCGGCATCGCGGGTGCCGAGAAGGTGGTGTCGCCCAGCACATGCACCCGCGGCAGGGCGGTCGACTCCAGGCTCAGCCAGTCGACCCCCGCCCAGCGGCCGTTGAGGTTCAAGAGCCCCGCGCTGCGCGCCAGATCGGCGCCGCGCTGGGGCGGAATCACATTGAGCACATCGGCCGCCACGTCGTCGAAATCGGTTCGCGCCACGGTGCGGCTGCCGCGTTCGAGGACCTGCCGCAACTCGGTGTTGGCGCGGTATTCCAGAACGCCGGCGTGCCGGTCGCGGAACGCGGCTTCGAACAGGCTCTTCTTGCTGCTGATTTCCGGGTTGGCATCCAGCACCAGCAGCTTGGCGCGCGGCTTGTTGGCACGCAGCCAACTGGCGATCAGACAGGCTCGTTCGTAAGGGCCCGGGGGGCATCGGTACGGTGTGCGCGGAACCGTCATCGCCACCACGCCGCCTTCGGGCAGGGCTTGCAGCTGGGCACGCAGCATCAGGGTTTGCGGGCCGGCCTTCCAGGCATGGGCGACGCGACCGCTGGCGAGCGCAGCCTCGAGCCCGTCGATGCCCGCGGTCATGAAGTCGATGCCGGGTGACAGCAGCAGCCGGTCCCAGGGCAGGGTGCTGCCATCGGCCAAGCGCACGGTGCGTGCGGCGGCGTCGATGGTGCTCACCTCGCCCTGCACTACCCGCACGCCAGCCGCGCGCAAACCGTCGTAGCCGCGGGTGATGCGCTCGATGCCGAGCTGGCCGCCGATCACCAGATTGCTCAACGGACAAGAGATGAACTGCGGCAGGCGTTCGACCACCGTGACCTCGACATTGCCGCCCCACAGCCGCAGATAGCGCGCTGCGGTGCTGCCACCGAAGCCGGCGCCGACGACCACCACGCGGCCGATCGAGGGTCCCGGATCGGCGCGCGATGTGGCGCAGCCGGCAAGCCCGAGACTGCCGATGCCGAGGCCAAGGCCAGCCGCGGCGGTGAGCAGGCGACGACGGTCGATGCCACCGGGCGAACCGGGTGAGACGGCTGAACCGGGGAAACCGGGTGAAAGATCGTTGATGTTCATCGGGAGATCCTGGCGGCAGCGGCGCCAGGTGCAGCCGGCAGCGCCGACAGGTACTCCGCGATCAAACGCACCTGAGCTTCGGTGTAGCCGCGAGCGATCTGGTGCATCACCGTCGGCGCGCCGCTGTTGTTGCGGTAGACCGCCATGCGGGCCTCGATTTGCGCCGCCGGCAGGCCCTCCAGTGCCACCATCGGGCTGTTTTCGACCGCGCCGCCATGGCAGCCCGTGCAGGTGGCCGACAGGCTGCGCGCATGGCGCGCCGTCACATTCGCGGCCGCTGTACCGGCATCGGCTGCCCATGCCAAACCCGCCGCAGGTGCCAGCAGCAAACCGATGCCGGTTCGGGTCAACAGCAGAGGCAGACGACTTGCGATCTTCATGGCGATGCTCCGGGTGTGGGATCTCGGGCGGCGGCTGTGATGCTGGGTCGCTGGATTTCCGGGGTCGCCCGCGGGCGCCGGGGCTTGCCAGACGCGATCGACCATAGCCCCGCCAAGGCTTGGGTGGTATGCGGGGGTTCGCGCTTGACACGCAACCACCCATCGCCTACTAACATCGGTGCATGCGAATATTTGGAATTGATGGAGCGCCATGGCGCGGTGCGGCAGTCGGTGGTCGCAAGCGTGGGCTTGGGCGCCTGACGGGGCGGCTGCGCCCTGCGCCCGGCCTGCTGGCGGCCTTGCTGTTGCCACTCCTGCTGATGCTGATGGCGCGGCCGGCTGCGGCGATCGAGACCGCGCCGGTATTGGCGCCCGTGGCGGTCGCTCCCGGCGTCTGGATGGTGCAAGGCGAGTCGGCGTTGGGCTCGCCCGCCAACCGCAATTTCATCTCCAATGCCGCGTTCGTCGTCACCGACGATGGCGTGCTGGTGGTCGATGCGCTCGGCTCACCGGCGCTGGGGCGGGCGTTGATCGAGGCGATCGGCCGCATCACGTCTCAGCCGTTGCGCTATCTGGTTGTGACCCACTACCACGCCGACCATATCTACGGCTTGCAGGCTTTCAAGGCGGCGGGCGTCACCGTCATTGCGCACCAGCTCGGGCGCGAGTACCTGAACTCGCAAACCGCGGCGCTGCGCTTGCAGGCCAGCCGCGAGGAGCTGGCACCCTGGATCGACGCCGACACGCGCTTGGTGGCAGCCGACCGTTGGATCGACGCACCGCTGACACTGCAGATGGGCAGCACGGCGATCGTGATCCAGCCCGCTGGCCCGGCGCACACGCCGGAAGACTTGGTGGTGTGGCTGCCGAAGCAGCAGGTGCTGCTGGCCGGCGACATCGTGTTCCGCAACCGGCTGCCGTATGTGGGGCAGGCCGACAGCGGCAGCTGGATCGAAGCGCTGGACCGCTTACTGGCCGCCGGCCCGCGGATCATCGTGCCGGGCCATGGCGCGGTGTCGACCGATGCCCCTGCCGACCTGCAATTGACTCGCGACTACTTGTCCTATCTGCGAAAATCGATGACCGAGGCCGCCCGCAACCTGGCGCCTTTCGATGAAGCCTATGCCAGCACCGACTGGTCTCGCTTCGAGCACCTGCCACTCTTCAAGGCCGCCAACCGCATCAATGCCTACAACACTTACTTGCTGATGGAGCAGACCGTCAAGTGAAGCGCCGAAGCCTGCTGTGCCTGCCGCTGGGGCGGTTGGGAAGTTTGGGGGCTCTGGCCTTGCCGTTGCCGTTCTCGCTTCTGACCGCGAGCCGGGCTGCGGCCGCGGCGCTGGAGCCCGGCGACCGCGTGAGCTGGCCGCAAGTGGCGCTGCTGGACGGCAGCCGACTGGGTCCCGAGCAGTTGGCTGGACAAGCGGTGGTGGTGGTCTTCTTCACCACCAGTTGCCCGTTCTGCCGCCGTCACCTCGCGCATGTGCAGAAGCTGCATCTGGCTGCCGCCGGGCGCCCGCTGACGGTGCTGGCGGTTGCGCGTGAGCGCGACCCGGATCGGGTGCGGCGCCATGTGCAGACGATGGGTTACAGCTTTGCCGTCACCGCGGACCACCAAGCCCTGGCGGCGTTGTTGACCAACCGCCATGTCGTGCCGCTGACCGCCACGGTCGACCGCAGCGGCCGCTTGTTGCGCACCCTGGCCGGCGAGATGGCCGAAGACGACACGATGGAATTGCTGTCGTTGTCCACAACCCCGATCGGCCGGACATGAAACCGGCAGTCGATGTCGCGGAGGCCCCGGTGGCCACAACCGGGTCGAGCTTGCCGACCGATACCTACACCAACTTCGACACCCACTCCGACACCGAAGACACCGACCGCGTCTTTGCCTCGGCCGCTGAATTGTTCGGCTTGTTGGCCACGCCGATCCGGCTGAAGATCATCAGCGCCTTGTGCGGTCACGAGAAGAACGTCTCGCAGTTGTTGGCCGAGATCGACACCACCCAGCCCAACATGAGCCAGCACCTGGCCACGCTTTACCGCGCCGGAGTGGTGACGCGTCGGCGCGACGCCACGCAGATCTACTACCGCATCGGCAGCGAGCCCGCTGCCGCACTGTGCCGCGCGGTGTGCACGCAGATCGCCACCGGGGTGATCGACGCACCCCTGCCGAACGGTCGGCGCTGAGCTAGAGACGACCGGCCGGCGTAAAGCCGAAGCTGCGCACCAAAAGCCGCGTCGGCCAGACCGCAATCGCTTCATCGTAAAGACCTGCGGCTTCGTTGTAGGTCTGGCGCGCAAACGCGAGCCGCGTGCCGGAGTCACGCCAGGCCGCGCTACCCTGCGACACCGCATCTGACTGCTGCAGCACTGCGTCGACTTCGACCAGCGCAAACACCCGACTGGCGGTGGCCGCCAGATCGGATTCGGCGCGCGTCCATGCGCGCGCATGGTCCGTCGACACGGGTTTCGTGCTCATCGCTGTCGCAGCGCTCTCGGTCTGCGCATGCGCTACCGCCATGTCATCCAGTGCGCTGTGGCGCGCCACCAGCGGCTCGTCCAGCGCCTGCAGCAGCGGCGCCAAGCCCGCTGCACGTTGCTGGCGCACTTCGTCGACCTTGGCCCAGGCGGCACCGATCTGGTTGCGCAGCGCCACGAGCCGGTTGTAGGCACCCAGCATCCAGAACACCAGCACCGCGCCGACGATGCCGGCCACCAGCCATGCGCTGCTCATCGACGCACTTCGCCCTGCCCCAGCACCACCCATTTCTGCGATGTCAGCCCTTCGAGCCCGACCGGACCGCGGGCATGCAGCTTGTCGGTGCTGATGCCGATCTCGGCGCCCAGGCCGTATTCGAAGCCATCGGCAAAGCGGGTGCTGGCATTGACCATGACGCTGGCCGAGTCGACCTCGCGCAGGAAGCGCATGGCGCTTGCATGGTCGGTGGTCAAGATCGCATCGGTGTGGTGTGAGCCATGGCGGTTGATGTGGGCGATGGCATCGGCGAGCGAATCGACCACCTGGATGCTGATGATCGAGTCGAGGTATTCGGTGCCCCAGTCGGCATCGGTGGCCGGCACCAGCCGTGCGCCCGGGATGTCGGCCAGCAGCGGCAGGCTGCGCGGGCAGGCCCGCATCTCGACGCCCTTGGCTGCAAACACCGCGCCGATGCGCGGCAGAAAGGCAGCGGCCTGCGCCGCATGCACCAGCATCGACTCGGCCGCGTTGCAGGGACTGGTCTTCTGTGTCTTGGAGTTGTCGGTGACAGCCAGCGCCTGCTCCAGGTCGATGGTCGCGTCGACATAGACATGGCAGTTGCCATCCAGGTGCTTGATGACCGGCACCTTCGATTCGGCAGCGATGCGCGCGATCAGCCCCTTGCCGCCTCGCGGGATGATCACATCCACCGAGTCGGTCATCGTCACCAGCAGCCCGACCGCAGCGCGGTCGGTGGTCTCGACCAACTGCACGGCTTCGGCCGGCAAACCGGCGTCGGCCAGCGCGGCCTGCACCAGCCGCCACAGCGCCAGATTCGACTGCAGCGCTTCAGAGCCGCCGCGCAGGATCGCCGCGTTGGCGCTCTTGATCGCCAGCGACGCGGCTTCGATCGTGACGTTGGGACGGCTTTCGTAGACCATGCCGAAGACCCCCAGCGGCACCCGCATTCGGCCCACCGAAATGCCGCTGGGTCTGCGCTGCAGGCCGGTGATTTCGCCCACCGGATCGGCCATCGCGGCGAGCTGTTCGCAGCCGGTGGCCACGGTCTCGATCACCGCCGCGGTCAACCGCAGCCGGTCGACCATGGGACCGGCCAAGCCGGCTTGTTGGGCAGCACCGATGTCCAGCGCGTTGGCACGCTGCAGATCAGCGACACCGCTGCGCAAACGAGCCGCCAGCGCGGTCAGCGCATGGTTGCGAGCCGCTGTCGGAGAAGCCGCCAACAGCGCCGAAGCGCTGCGCGCCGCAGCACCGACATGGGCCATGTAGGCAGGCAGATCGTTCGGATTCATCGCGCAGATTGTCGGCGAGCGAACGCGCCTTCAGAACCAGCCGTGCCAAGCGGGCGCGAGCGAAGCGCAGGGAACCCACCAAGAAGAGCCGCGGAACCGGCTTTGCCGGGCCGCAGGCGAGCGCCCCCACGGGGGGCAGCGACCGTCAGGGAGCGTGGGGGCTGAATTTCAGCAGCGACCGTCAGGGAGCGTGGGGGCTAACCAATCCATGCCTTGCGGATGCGCCGCCCACAGTTGACCGATGCGATCGCGCCGCTGCCGTCGCCCGCCGCTTCGACGCGCCGCGCCACCACTCCGTACCAGCTGCGACTGGCGTCGATCCAGGGGTAGAAGCCGAATGCGCCGGCGCTGCTGAAGGCGCCGTCGCCCAGCACCGGGTCGTCCTCGACCCAATGGCCCAGCGAGTAGTGCCAGCTTTCGGCAACCGGGATCGGCGTGTAGACCGCCTGAGCACAGGTGCGAGGGTTGGTGCAGACGGCATCGGTTCCCAACAGGCGGCCCAGTTGCAGGCGGCCGTCCAGCAGCTTGCGCAGGAAGGCGGCGTAAGCCTGCGGCGTGGTGCGCACACCGCCGGCCGGCTGTGGAAAGTCATAGGCCAGCGGCAGTTCGGTGCCGAGTTGAGACTTCAGCTCCACGGCCAGAGCGGCAACGCCCATTGCGCCCAGACCGTTCTGGCTGGCGTGTTGCTGCATGTGTCCGTTGTGGTACGCATACAGGCCCTCGACGCGAGGATCGAAGCTGCCGTTGGCGAATGGCAGGCTGGCCGCGGTGGCCAGGCAGCCATCGACGGTCTGGTCGGGTCGGCAGGTTTGCACGTTCGTCCAGCCGCTGCGGAAGGTCAGCATGCGGATGTCGTCTGCGGTCGGTTGGCCGGCACGGCGTTCAACCACCTGGGCGGCGTACAGCCACTTCGATGCGGATGCCACACCCATCGGGCTGTCGGCGCGCCAGCCGGGCTGGCCGACCACATCCACCGAGGCATTGGCTCTGGCCCCGCTGCGGTCGCCGATTTCCCAGTAGAACGGCGCGATCGCACGGCAGTCGGGATGCGTCGTGGCCACCAAGGTCGCTGCGGCGGTGCGCTGGCTGTCGCTGGGGCCAACCGGGAGCGGTGGCGTGGGCGCCGCCGCTGCTGCATCGCCTCCACCACCGCCGCCGCAGCCCATGAGAACTCCCAGCAAACTTGCGCCAAGCAGCCGCTGCCCTGAAGACGGCCGTGGCTGCGCAGAAGCACAGCAGGTCGCGCTCGGGATGTCGTGCATGGCAGCCTCCGGTCGAAAATGCCCGTTGTAGCCGCCGGCGGCTCCAGGTGCGTGTCGGCCGCGTAAAGCTATGTGGCCTGCATTGCGTCAGCGGGTTGTGCTGAGCGACTTGACCGAGCCGCAGTCGGCCGAGACCCACTTCGACTGGGTTTCGATCCTCATGTCGAACAAGCCGTCTGGACCGGCTTTCAGACCGGGAATCGCTTCGGCATTCGGCACGCGACCCTTGCCGTTGAGAACGCCATGCCAGGCGGTCGGGCTGTCCATCGTGAAGCTGCCCACCATGTCGCCGGTGAAGCCCTCAGCGTCGGTGCAGCGGCCCTTGAAGTCGAGGTTGGAGCCCTTGACCACCGGTTGCTCGAACCGGCACTTGGGGGCGTTTCGCTGCATCTCGGCCATCGCCTGGTCGGGGCGGGTGAAGCGCGCCGCATCGGCCGCCACCACGCATTGCTGGGTCTTGCCGCCGGCCATCGCGCCGGCTTGCGAGCCCATCATCGCGGCCATCTGCTGGCGCTGTGCCGGCGGCAGCTGCTTCAGCATCTCTTCCTGCATCTTGCGCACGCCCGCCATCACATCCTTGCCGTTGACGAACACGCTGGCCTGCGTTTCCCACAAGCCGAGCTTGGGGGCGGGTGACAAGGTCTGCGCGCCCGCAAGGGACGCTGAGGCAGCCAGGGCCACGCCCAGGACAGCGGCGTGCAGGAAAGGGTGGTTCGACATCAAGAGGTCCTCGGCTGCAGTCAGTGAGCGGGCGTCGATTGTGCCGGCCCCGTTTGATCTGGACACGGCCGGTTTTCGAGGCGCAGCCCGCGGCTTCGAAGCCAATTCACACCGCCGCCAGCACCAGCAACCAGAGCGACGCGGTGGCGACAAAGACCATCGTCGACAGCACGATCGTGGTGTTGGCTTCGGCCGCCAGCGTGTCGTAGCGCTGCGCGAAGATCAGCGCATTGGTGCCGGTGGGCAGCGCGGCCATCATCACCACCACCGCCAGCGGCATGCCGTGCAGCCCCAGACCCCCATGCGCCACGGCCAGCACCAGCGCCGGCAGCAGCAGCAATTTCAGCGCGCTGGTCTGCAGGGCCGGCTTCAGGTTGCCGCGCAAGCCGTGGGCTGCCAGCGTCAGCCCGATCAGCACCAAGCACACCGGCACCACCGCCTGACCCAGGCCCGCCAACGCTTCGTCGGCCACCGGGTGCAGGCCGATGCCGGTCCCGTTCCACAAACCGCCCAGCACCACCGGCAGCGTCACGGGGTGGATCAAGGCATGGCGCACCGTGCTGCGCAGGGTCGACAGCGGGGTGCTGTCGTGGTCGGCGCGAGCCAGGTCGACCTCCACCAGCACGGTCGGCAGGGTCAGCAGCACCAGCGCATGCAGACTCACGAGCGGGATGTGCAGCGCCAGCCCGGCTTCGCCGAACAGCGCGGTGGCCAGCGGAATGCCCAGCTGCACGCTGTTGCCGAAGCTTGCGGAGATCGCGCGCACAGCCGGTGCGGCGGGCGGGTCATGACGTTGTCTTGATCGACGCGACTGCCAGGCATGCACCAGCAGCACGTAAACCACTGCGGGTCCGAAGAACGCCAGCAGGGTGCGCCAGGGCAGGGTCTCGAAGTCCAGCCGCACCACCGTGCGAAACAAGAGCGCGGGCACGAAGACATAGAAGGCCACGTCCGACAGCAGCCGCGCCGACTTGCCGCCATCGCTGCGCGGGCCGAGCCAGCCCGCGCGCCCGGCGCCATAGCCGATGCCGACCGTCAGGAAGATCGCCAGCAGCTTGTAGAAGACGGCGACTGTCACCGCAGCCGGCTTGACCGTTTCGCAGTAAAGCCTGGCTGTGCCGTGTTCCTCGATCCCTGCGCGGGACGGCCGGCCTCGCCCGGCCTCAATGCACTCAGGATGCGGCCTTCTTTGCGACCGCATTCTTCACAGCGGTGGCGGTGGTCTTCTTTGCGGCTGTCTTGCCCGCTGTCTTGCCTGCGGGCTTCGCAGGCCGGGGCTCGAACTCGAAGCCCACCTTGCCTTCCTTCGCATCCCACGCCAGATAGGCCTTGAACTTGCGCCGGGTCTTGTTGCTGACGAAGTTCTCCAGCAAGCTGGTCTTGCCGGTGGCCAGCAGCTTGGTCGCTTCTTCGGAGGGCACCGGTTGTTGCAAGATGATCTTGCCGGTTTTGAAGTCGCAGGTGACCTTTGCGCCGACGCTGTGCTCGCAGAGGTAGTTGCTGCCGAACTCGAACACGCGACCCTTGCATTTGGGGCAGGCGCC
>JBBSPW010000074.1:0-16178 GCA_038258365.1 Burkholderiales bacterium
CGCCGCGTCGGCAGCGGCGGCTCGCATCACGGCACTGGAGCGCGATGTCGAACGCCTGCGCGCCGAAGCACGCGCCAGCCAGAAGGCGGCATCGGGTTGGCAATCGCGCCTGGCAGATGCTGAAGCTTCCAGCCGCTGGCTGTGGCCGCTGATTCTGTTGACGCTGGTGCTGGCGGCGTTGGCCTCGTGGCTGTCGTGGCGGTTGTCGGTGTCGCAACGCCAGCGTCAGGTGCCATGGCAGGACGTGGCTGCACAGATGAAGTCCGACGAGGCCGCAGCCGGCGCCTTGTCGGCACCGATGCCGTTTGTGATCGGAGCCGCGCACAGCGGGTCGCGTGCACGCGGCACACCGGCGTGGCCGCCGGCCGCTGCGCTCGACACGCTGCCGCCGGATGAAGTCGAGCGCGACACGGTGTCGCTGCACAACCCGAAGCCGCCACTGTTTGCTCCGGCGCTGGCCGCCGGCATGCACCTGGACATCGCAGACGGTGCTGCGCCGCCTGCGGTCGACGGCTGGGCTGGCCGTGCGTCCGGCGTTGGATCCGTGCCTGCTGCAGAAGCCGCAATGGAACGCACCCAGCCGTATGTGCCGCCGTGGTCCAGCGACGATTCGGCACCGCGCGATGTGTCGATCGAAGAGTTGATCGACCTGGAGCAGCAGGCCGAGTTCTTTGTGGTGCTGGGGCAGGACGAAGCCGCTGTCGACCTGCTGGTTGACCACTTGCGTCAAACCGGCGGAGGCAGCCCGCTGCCGTACTTGAAGCTGCTCGAGATCTACCACCGCCGCGAAGACCGCGAGGAATACGAGCGCACCCGGTCGCGCTTCAACCAGCGCTTCAACGCCTTTGCGCCGGACTGGGACGTGGGCCTGAACAGCGGGCGCTCGCTGGACGATTACGCCGGTGTGGTGCCGCGGCTGCAGCAGGTCTGGAGCCGTCCGCTGGATGCGATGGCCGAGCTGGAAGCGTTGCTGTTTCGCAAGTCGCGCGGCGAGCTTTTCGACCTGCCTGCCTACCGCGAGGTGCTGTTTCTGTACGGCTTGGCGCGCGACCTGCTGGACCGCGAGGCGGCCGACACCGGCACTGTCGATCTGCTGCTGCCGATTTCCGATGGCAGCAGTTTCGGCAACACCGAGCCGGCACCGTATCTGGAGCTGGTGCGCACAGACGGTGACAGCGACGACGACATCAACTTCGACGATGTCGCGACCTTGCCGGTCGACCTGGACCTGAGCAACGAGCAGACCCGGCCCGCCAGCATCTTCGACGCGCTGCATGACACGCTGAAAAGGCCACCGCCGCCCGAGCGGCGCTGAGTGTCTGGGCGTAGACCCGCTACAGGCGTTGCAACCGCTGCAGCGCAGTCTGCAAGGTTTCGTCGCGTTTCGCGAAGCACAAGCGCACCAGGCGTTGCTCGAAGCCTTCGCTGTAGAAGGCCGACACCGGGATCGCGGCGACACCGATCTCGGCTGTCAGCCATTCGCAGAACGCAGCCTCCGACAGGTCGCTGACGGCGCTGTAGTCGACCACCTGAAAGTAGCTGCCCTGGGTCTGCAGCGGCCGCAGCCGGGTCGACGCCAGCCCGCCCGCGAACAGGTCGCGCTTGCGCTGGTAGAACCCTGCCAACGCTTGTTGCGGTTGCGGGTCGGCCATGTACTGCGCCAGTGCATGCTGCATCGGTGTGTTGACCGTGAAGACATTGAACTGGTGCACCTTGCGAAACTCGTTCGACAACGGTGCGGGTGCGGCCACATGGCCCACTTTCCAGCCGGTGACGTGGTAGGTCTTGCCGAAGCTGGAAACCACGAAAGCCCGCTCGGCCAGCCCGGGCACCATCGATGCACTGACATGCGGCTGGCCGTCGTAGACCATGTGTTCGTAGACCTCGTCCGATAGCAGCAACGCATCGGTGGGCGCCAGTAACTCGGCCAACTGCTGCATCTCGGCAGCAGTCCAGACGGTGGCGCTCGGGTTGTGAGGGCTGTTGAGCATCACGAGCCGGGTGCGCGCTGTGATGGCGGCTGCGATCCTGTCGAAGTCGGGTCTGAAGCTGCCTGGGGTCAGCGGCACCCGCACCATCGTGCCGCCCGCCAACTCGATGTTGGGCGCATAGCTGTCGAAGCAGGGCTCCAGCACCACCACCTCGTCACCCGGCTGCACGCAGCACAGCACCGCGGTCAGGATCGCCTGTGTGGCACCGGCGGTGATGGTGATCTCGGTTGTGGGGTCGTAAGTGTGTTGATAAAGGCGCGCGATCTTGTCAGCCACCGCCTGGCGCAACCCGGGCACGCCGGCCATCGGCGGATATTGGTTGAAGCCCGCACGCATCGCGGCATCCACCGCATCCAGCAGTTTCGGGTCGCAATCGAAGTCGGGAAAGCCCTGGCCCAGATTGACCGCGCCATGCTGCTGCGCCAGCAACGACATGGTGGTGAAGATGGTGGTGCCGACGCGCGGCAAGCGGCTCTGGATCGCGGGCGTGCGGCCGGGAATCGCGGCGGAGGTATCAGCCATCGGTCATGTTCAGAGTTGGTAGTCGGAGCCGCGCCCGCTCATTGCCGCTTGCACCACGGCCGGGGTCAAACGCGGTGCCAGCATCTCGGTGAAAGCGAGCACGAACTGGCGCAGGTAGGCGCCGCGCTTGAAGGCCACGCGGGTCAGGTTGCTGCCGAACAGGTGGCCGAGCGGGCGCGACACCAGGTCGGCATCTGCGGGTTCGCCGGCCATCGCCAGCTCGGTCACCACACCCACCCCCAGGCCGAGTCGCACATAGGTTTTGACGACATCGGAATCGATCGCTTCCAGGGCCACGGTGGGCTGCAAGCGTGCGCGGTCGAAGGCCTCGTCGATGCGTGAGCGGCCGGTCACGGTCGGGTGGTACAGCACCAGTGGATGCGCCGCCAGTTGGGTCAGCGTGGGGCGTTCGACCACAGCCATAGGATGACCCGCGGGCACCACCATCACATGCTGCCATTCGTGGCAGGGCAGGGTGACGAGTTCGCTGTGGTCGGTCAGGGCTTCGGTGGCCAGACCGATCTCGGCCACATCGTCAAGCAGCATGCGTGCAACCTGGTCGGGCACACCCTGGTGCAGCACCACCTGCACCTTCGGGTGGCGCTTGCGCAGCGCGGCCACCGGCCCGGGCAGGAAATACCGCGCCTGGGTATGGGTGGTGGCGATCGATAACGTGCCTGCGTCCTGCTTGCTGTACTCGTCGCCGATGCGCCGCAGATTCGCAAGCTCGCCCATGATCACTTCCACCGACTTCAGCACCAGCAAACCGGGCTCGGTGACGCGCTTGATGCGCTTGCCGTGGCGGGCGAAGATGTCCACCCCCAGCTCTTCCTCCAGCTCCAGGATCGCCTTGCTGATGCCGGGTTGCGAGGTGTGCAGCGCCTTGGCGGTTTCGGTCAGGTTCAGGTTGCGGCGAACGGCTTCCTGCACAAAGCGGAACTGGTGCAGGTTCATGTGGGGCGCGCAGCCTGGTGGTCATGGGTGGCGAGCGTTGCGGCAGCCGCATCCGCCAGAGCGGCGATCACGCCCGCTGCCTCACCCGCAGCCGCATGCAATTCGACCGCCATCTGCGGATGCGAGTTGCGCAACGCATCCACCAGCACGGGCAGGTCCTTGCGCACATGGCCACCGGCACCCAGAAACAGCGGCAGCACCTGCAGTTGCGTGCAACCGAGCGCGGCCAGCTCGGCGCCAGCTTCAGCCAAGCCCGGTTCCATGAATTCCAGAAACGCCAGGCGCACGGGCACACCGGGTCGCATCTCGCGCAGGCGAGCGGCCACCGCCTGAAACGGATCGGCCCAGCGCGGATCGCGTGCGCCGTGGGCGAAGAGAACGATGGCTTGCATCAGCGGGACCTTTGGTGTGGCTCAGCGGTAACGCACGAGCCAGGTGAAGGCTGCCATCGACAACAGCCCGAACAGCAGACCGGGCATCGCCGCAGCCACCCAAGGTGTCCAGCCGCGCAGCATGCCGATGTGACCCGACAGATTGTTCAAGAGCACGAACGCGATCCCCAGCATGATGCCGCCGAACACCTTGTAGCTGATACCGCCGCCGCGTGCATGCAGGTATGCGAAGGGCAAGGCCAGCGCCATCATCACCAGGCAGGAAAAGGGGTACAGCGCCTTGCGCCAGAAGCGGGTGCTGTAGGCCTGAACCGACTGCGCCTGGTCGCTCAAGTGAGCGCTGTAGCGCCGCAGGTCGCCGGTGGTCATGGTGCTGAGCGGCAGCACCGCCGCTGCCACCACGCCGGCGCCCAGCGTGCTCTTCCACAGCAACTGATCCAGATGCGAGAGCTTGATCGCAGGATCGTCCGCATGCGGGCTCGGCCAGTCGGCCACATCGACATCGGACAAACGCCAGGTGCCATCGGCGTCCACCTGGCCGGTGCGGGCCTGGGTGCGCGAGACCAAGCGCCCATCGGCATCGAATGCGTAGATGCGGATGCCCGCCAGCGAGCCGCCGGTGGTGGCGGCCGCGACGTTGACCGAGTAGGCGCGCTCGCCCTGCGGTGTGTCGCGCTTCTCTTTCAGCCAGGCACCGGCCGCGCCCAGGCTCAGGCTGCCGCTGAAGCGGGCGTTGAGCAATGCAGCCTGACGTTCGCTGGCCGGCGCCACATAGTCGCCAATCAGGAACGTCATGATCCCGAAAGCCACCCCCAGCACCCCCAGCAGGCGCAACGCCCGCCAGGGGCCGAGGCCGCCGGTGCGCAGGATCGTGAACTCGGACGACTGCGCCATTCGCGACAGCGAAAAAATGGTGCCGATCAGCATCGAGATCGGCAGCAGTTCGTAGAGATGAGCGGGCAGCTCCAGCAGCGCTGCGAGCACGGCATGCCAGACCGTTCGCCCGCGGTTGCCCACGCCCTCCAGCTCGTCGACGAAGTCGATGAAGAAGAAGAGTGAGAGAAAGGCCAACGAGACAAACGCCACCGACCCCAGGATGTCGCGGTACAGCAGGCGGCGGATGGTTTTCATCGGGTTGCTCGAATCGGGGTCAAGCCGTTTTCGCCAGTCCCGACTGCTGCGCCAGCAACGCGCCCCACTGCAGCACGTCGCTTGCGGCCGAAGGCGACCACCGCGGCGTGGTCGCGCCACCAGATCAAGGCCATCGCCACGGCAAACGCCAAACCATGCAGCACCAGCAGCGCCACGCCCATCGACACCCGGCCGTCGCCGACCCACGATTGCGACAGCGTGATCAGGTTGTAGTAGATGACAAAGGTCAGCAGCGCGAACAGCAGGTTCCAGTTGCTGGCGCGGCGCGGGTTGGTGGCCGCCAGGCCGATGCCCAGCAACAGCAAATTGGCCGATCCCAGCAACTGCCCGTAGCGCCAGGTCAACTCGGCTTGGTTGCGCAGGCTGGGTTCGCGCACCAGATCCACCGTGCGCTGGGCTTTCGGCGGCCGGATCTGGTCCGACCGGACCGCGCCGTCGGCAAACAGCACCCGGTAGGACTCGAAGCTGGACAGCGTGCGTTCGCCGGACTTGGCGGTCACATCGTTGCGCTGCCCGCGCTCCAGCACCAGGAAGCGGTCGTCGCCTACGTTTTCGATGCGGCCCGAGCGCGCGGTGGTCACCGATTCGCCGCGCGGCTGCTGGGTCAGGATGAACACGTTGCGCGCATTGACGCCATCGGCGCTTTCGCGTTCGACAAAGAACACGCGGTCGCCGTTGCTGGATTTTTGAAACACCCCCGGAGTCACGCGCGACAGATCCGATCGCCTTTGGTACTGATCGCGCAGGTCCAGGCTGTTGCGGTTGCCCCATGGCCAGACCACCAGCAGCAGCACCGCGATGGCGGCCAGCAGCGGCCATGCCATGCGCAGCACCGGCCGCACGAAGCGCGACAGGCCGACTCCGCTGGCGAACCAGATCACCATTTCACTGTCGCGGTACATGCGCCCGATGCCCACCACCACTGCGATGAACAGCGACAGCGCCATCATCGTCGGCAGGTGCCCGAGCGCCACATAACCCAGCAGAAGCACCACATCCTGTGGTGCCACGGCACCGCTGGCCGCCTGGCCCACGGTGCGGATCAAGAACATCGTCAGCACGATGGTCATGATCACCACCAGCGTCGCCCCGAAGCCCCTTGCCAGCTCTTTGCGCACAGTCGAATCGAATAACATCTGCGGCTCTTTTGTTCAGGCGGAATTATGGACTTCAAGACACAGACCTCCACAGCGTCTGCGGCTGCAAACGGACTCGCTGCATTGGCCACCGATGCGCTGCTGGTGGTGGTGATCGGCAACGGCGCGCAGACGACGGTGCCTGCCGACCTGGACCCGGCGCTGGCCGAGCTTCTGCGCGCAGCCGTCAAGGATGGCGACTTCGAATTCAAAGCCGGACCGGTGCTGTATGCCCACCGGGTCGAAGGCGTCAAGGCCCACCGCGTGGCGTTCGTATGTGCGGCCGATGTCAGCGCCAAAGCCTTTCGCAAGGCGCTCGCGGCCGGCTTGGGCCTTTTGAAGTCCGGCGGCGCCAAGAACCTGGCGGTGGCCGTGGCCGGCGCCGCCGACCCCACCGAAGCGCAAGCCGAAACCGTGGCCGCAGCGGCGCACGATGCGGTCTATCTCTACCGTCACACCAAACCCAGTGCTGCTGCGGCATCCAAGCTCAGCACCGTGTCGCTGGTGTGCAGCAAAGGTCAGGCCAATGCGCTGAACCGCGCGCTGCAGCGCGGTGCGGCGATCGCAGCCGGCTGCACGCTGGCGCGTGAGTGCGCCAACCGGCCAGCCAACCATTGCACGCCGACCTTTCTGGCCGAACAAGCCCAGAAGTTGGGCAAAGACCACGGCTTGAAGGTCGAGGTGCTGGAACGCAAGGATTGCGAGAAGCTCGGCATGGGCTCGTTTCTGGCGGTGGCGCAGGGCTCGGACGAGCCGTTGAAGTTCATCATCGCGCGCTACAACGGCGGCGCCAAGAACGCCGCGCCGATCGTGCTGGTGGGCAAGGGCATCACCTTCGACAGCGGCGGCATTTCGATCAAGCCGTCTGGCGAGATGGACGAGATGAAGTACGACATGGGTGGCGCGGCCAGCGTGCTGGGCACCTTGCGTGCGGTGGCTGAGCTGAAGGTCAAGGCCAACGTGATCGGCGTGATCCCGGCTTGCGAGAACATGCCCAGCGGGCGTGCCGTCAAGCCCGGTGATGTGGTCAAGAGCCTGTCGGGCCAGACCATCGAGATCCTCAACACCGATGCCGAAGGCCGGCTGGTGTTGTGCGACGCGCTGACCTATGTCGAACGCTTCAAGCCCGCGGTGGTGGTCGACATCGCCACGCTGACCGGCTCGTGCGTGATGGCGCTCGGCCACATTCGCTCGGGTCTCTTCAGCGCCGACGACGCGCTGGCCGCCGAGTTGCTGGCTGCCGGCGAGGCAGCGCTGGACCCGGCCTGGCGCATGCCGCTGGACGAGGAGTACGACGAAGCGCTGAAGAGCAGCTATGCCGACATGGCCAATGTGGGCTCGCGCGCCGGTGGCGCTGTCACTGCAGCGATGTTCCTGAAGCGCTACACCGCCAAGTACCCGTGGGCGCATCTGGACATTGCCGGCACGGCCTGGAAGTCGGGAGCCTCCAAGGGCGCCACCGGCCGGCCGGTGCCGTTGCTGACCCACTTCGTGCTGTCGCGAGCCGGCTGAGCGGGTTTTAGGGCGCCGCTGCGTGTTGACCGGGGTCGAGTTCCACACCGGTATTGCCGACCCGGTCGCTTTCGTCTGCCGGCTGCTGCGAAAAGCGCAGCGCCAGGGTCACAAGGCCTGGGTCACCGCAGATCCGCAGACCCTGGGTCGGCTGGACGCAGCGCTGTGGAGCTTTGATCCGCTCTCGTTCGTGCCGCACCTGCGGATCGACGCCCCGAACGGGCGCGCCGCTGCGGGCCCCGAGCACGAGGCGCTGCGCCAACGAACCCCGATCTGGCTGGCCGAACACGCAATCGCAACCGACGAAAGAAGCCTTCTGGTCAATCTCGGAGCGGAAGCGCCACCCGACGCCACCGGTTGGCAGCGGGTGATCGAGATCGTGGCTGCCGAAGCTGCAGCCGCCGCCCGCGGGCGCGACCGCTGGCGCGCTTGGCGCGAGCTGGGTCTGCAGGTGCAGCACCACCCGATGGCTGCCGCCGATGCTTGAGTCCGCTGCCCACCGGGCGCCAAGCGCAGACCGCGTGCCGACCTTGACCGAAGTGGTCGAGCTGAGGGTGGTCCATCCTGCCCCGGCCGCAGTCGACGCCGCAGCGCTGGTGCAGCAGGTGCTGGCCGAGCTCACGCCGCGCATCGACGCGCTGTTCGAGGCTCGTTTGCGGGGAGCGCTGGCGCCCGCGGTGGCGCGCGCGGTGGGTGGGCTGCTGGTGGACAGCCGGCAGGCGCTGGGGGCGTCGTTGCGCCAGTTGGTCGAAGAGGCGGTGGCCCGGTCTCTTCAGGCGGCGGTTGGGGACTCGGTCGCGAATCCGGGTGCGGGCCGACCGCGCGATGTTTCCGAGGCAGGCGGCATTCCCTGTCAGCCCGACGCCCCGCCTTCACGTTAGAACAAGCGGCGCCAGCCCTGCCGATACGCGCTTCCTGCGGCGGAGCGTCGGGGCTTTTCGGGTATCGTGACCGACGCCAAGAATGGGTGGACGTCAGGTGGACCGATCGATTCGGGCACCATGGATATTCACCCATGGCTTCTCATTACAGGCTCTCTTCAGGAGGTTATCGAATGCAAATCAATTTCACCCTTATCGCCGGTGCGGCGGCCATGCTGATCGGCGGCACAGCGGTTGCGCAGGACCTGATCGTCAAGATCGGCCATGTGGGCCCCACCAGCGGTTCGATCGCCCACCTGGGCAAGGACAACGAGAACGGCGCCCGGATGGCCATCGAGGAACTCAACGCCAAGGGCGTGATGATTGGCGGCAAGAAGGCCAAATTCGAGTTGCTCGCCGAAGACGACGCGGCCGATCCGAAGCAAGGCACTGCAGCAGCCCAGAAGCTGGTCGACAGCAAGGTCAACGGCGTCATCGGTCACCTGAATTCGGGCACCACGATTCCGGCATCGAAAATTTACTTCGACGCCGGCATTCCGCAGATCAGCCCGTCGGCCACCAACCCGAAGTACACCCGCCAGAAGTACAACACCGCGTTTCGCGTGGTGGCTGACGATGTGCACCTGGGCGGCACCCTGGGCCGCTATGCGGTCAAGGACCTGAAGGGCAAGAGCATCGCGGTGATCGACGACCGCACCGCTTACGGGCAAGGCGTGGCCGAAGAGTTCATGAAGGGTGTGGAGGCAGCCGGAGGCAAGCCGGTGGGTCGCGAGTTCACCACCGACAAAGCCACCGACTTCACCGCCATCCTGACCAACCTGAAGGCCAAGAAGCCCGACATCGTCTTCTTCGGCGGCATGGACGCAGTGGCCGGCCCGATGCTGCGCCAGATGAAGCAGCTGGGCATCGACGCCAAGCTGATGGGTGGCGACGGCATCTGCACCACGGAGTTGCCGAAACTGGCAGCCGGCACCATGGCCGACGGCCAGGTGGTGTGCGCCGAGGCCGGCGGTGTCGATGACAGCTACAAGAAGGGCCTGGAAGACTTCAAGGTTGCCTACAAGAAGAAGTACGACACCGATGTCAAGATCTACGCGCCCTATGTCTACGACGCAGTGATGGTGATGGCTGCCGCGATGCAGAAAGCCGGCTCGGCCGATCCGAAGGTCTACTTGCCGGTGCTGGCCAAGACCGATGGCTACAAGGGCGTCACCGGCACTATCGGCTTCGACGCCAAGGGTGACATCAAGAACGGCGCGCTGACCCTCTACACCTACAAGGGCGGCAACCGCGAGCAACTCGCCGTGGTGCGCTGAGTCTGCTTCGCGCGCGGCGGGCACGTCCGGCGTGAAGCAATGCAAACGGGGCTCATCTGGAGCCCCGTTTTTTTTGATCGACCCACCGAGGTAGAAGCCGATCGCGGTCAAGAAAAAGCCCGCACGCGGCGGGCCTTGGTTCAAAGCCGAAGTGCGTTCACTTCAGCTTGATTTCTTTGTACAGCACATGCTTGCGCGCCTTCGGGTCGAATTTCAGAAACTCGAGCTTCTCGGGCGTTGTCTTCTTGTTCTTGCTGGTGGTGTAGAAATGGCCGGTACCCGCAGTGGATTCCAGCTTGATCTTCTCGCGTCCGCCTTTGGCTGCCATGGTGAGGTCTCCTTCGAGTCTAGATTTCGCCGCGCGCGCGCAGGTCGGTGACGACCTGCTCGATGCCGACCTTGTCGATCAAGCGCAAAGCGGCATTGCTGATGCGCAAACGAACCCAACGGTTTTCGTTTTCGAGCCAGAAACGGCGGTACTGCAGGTTCGGCAGAAACCGGCGCTTGGTCTTGTTGTTGGCGTGCGAAACGCGATTCCCCGTCATGGGGCCCTTGCCGGTGACTTGACAGACGCGTGCCATGACGCTCACTCCAAAATTGCCGCTGAATGTCGCGCCGAGCCCCAAATGGACAATGCGCTTCCAGCAAAGCCGCTGAGTATAGCGCGGCCGAATCGGCGGTTGCGGGCGGAGGGCGTGCGGGCGGGGGTCTCGCGGTGGTGCCGTCGTGCGAAAGCTCAGGTCTGTTCGAGAAACCGCTGCGCGTCGAGCGCTGCCATGCAGCCGGTGCCCGCACTGGTGATGGCTTGGCGGTAGACATGGTCCTGCACATCGCCGGCTGCAAACACACCCGGCACGCTGGTCATCGTCGCCATGCCTTGCAAACCGCTCTTGGTGATGAGGTAGCCGTCCTTCATCTCCAGATGGCTCTTGAAGATGTCGGTGTTGGGCTGGTGGCCGATGGCGATGAAGCAGCCTTTGAGCGCGATTTCGCGGGTGACATCGTCTTTCGTGCCGCGGATGCGCACCCCGGTCACACCGCTGGCATCGCCCAGCACCTCATCGAGCGTCTGGAACAGGTGCAACTCCATCTTGCCCGCTTCGACCTTGCCCATCAGTTTGTCCACCAGGATGGCCTCGGCGCGGAACTTGTCGCGGCGGTGAATCAGGTGCACCTTGGCCGCGATGTTCGAAAGGTACAGCGCTTCCTCGACCGCAGTGTTGCCGCCGCCCACCACGCACACCGTGTCGCCGCGGTAGAAAAAACCGTCGCAGGTGGCGCAGCCGCTGACACCGCGGCCCATGAAGGCTTGCTCGCTGTCCAGGCCCAGGTACTTGGCACTGGCGCCGGTGGCGATCACCAGCGCGTCGCAGGTGTAGGTGCCCGAGTCGCCGGTGAGGGTGAACGGGCGCTGGCTGAAGTCGACCTGGTTGATGTGGTCGTTGATGATCCTGGTCTTGAAGCGCTCGGCATGCGCCAGAAAGCGTTGCATCAGCTCCGGCCCCTGCACACCGTCGACATCGGCGGGCCAGTTGTCGACATCGGTGGTGGTCATCAACTGCCCGCCCTGAGCGATGCCTGTGACCAGCACCGGGTCGAGGTTGGCGCGAGCGGCATAGATGGCCGCGGAATATCCCGCAGGGCCCGAGCCGAGGATCAAAACGCGGGCGTGGGTGGATGGCGTGGAGAGAGTCGTCATGGTGGCTTGCAGGGTTGGAGCGTCGCGCCGATCAGACGCTTGAGCGCTGCATCGGGGACTGCCCCCTGGTTCAGGGGGCGGTTGTCGTCACAATGCCGCGATTCTTGCAGACGGGTCGGGCAGGGGTTCCTGGAAGGGGACTCGCCGCGGCAACCGAAAGCGAGAACGACAACAACACCAGAACACCAGAACCACAAAGAGGAGCCTGCGCATGTCGATGCTGACGAATCTGGACCTGATCCGCCGGGTGCCGCTGTTTTCGATGTTGACCGCCGAACAAGCCCAGGCGATTGCCGACAGCGTGGTCAAGCGGCGCTTTCGCCGCGGCGAGATCGTGGTCGAGCAGGGGCGCAAGAGCAACGCACTTTTCATTCTGCTGAACGGTCGTGCCCGGGTGTTGACATCGGACACGCGCGGGCGCGAAGTGATCTTGGCGGTGCTGGAGTCGGGCGACTATGTGGGCGAGATGAGCCTGATCGACAACGAGCCTCACTCGGCCACCGTCCGGGCCGAGATCCAGACCGACATGCTGGTGTTGGCGCGCAACGATTTCGTGCGCTGTCTGCCTGAGAACTCGACCTTGAGCTACGGCATCCTTCGCGGGCTGGTCAAGCGCTTGCGCAATGCCGACCGGCAGATCGAATCGCTGGCGTTGCTCGATGTGTACGGCCGCGTGGCGCGCACCCTGCTCGACATGTGCGAAGAAATCGACGGCATCAAGATCATCCGCCACAAGGTCAGCCGCCAGGACATGGCCAAGGTGGTCGGCGCATCGCGTGAGATGGTCAGCCGGGTGATGAAGGACCTGGAAGAGCGCGGCGTGATCGAGACCCAGGACAACGGCTCCGTCGTCATCAAAGAACGTCTGTCCAACGATTGAATTCGGCACCGCCACGGTGAGCGCAAGCCGTGGTCAAGCCCGGCCCTTCTGAGAGAGCGGCGACAATCGCGGCATGAGCTTCCCCCTGGGTTCCCTGCGTGGCGATGGTGCTGCATCTGCCGCTGTCGCCACTGCTGCCCACCCTGATGGGCCGGCGCCTGCCGCGCCGAGCGAGACCCCGCGCTGGCGCTTGCAGGCGATGTTGTTGCTGGGCGCGTTGGCGGGGCTGTTGTTCCTGTTGGCGATGCTGACGCACGATGTCACCGATGCCGGGTTCAGCACCTCGGGAACGGGGGGCCAGGCGCACAACGCGGCGGGTCTGCTCGGCGCGCGGGTTTCCGACATGGTGCTCTTCCTGTTCGGCTTTTCGGCTTGGTGGCTGATTCCGGTGGGATTGCGCGCATGGCTGCGGACCTGGGCACGCTTGCGGGTTTCGGGCGTGTCCGCGCAACCGGTTCAGCCGCGATGGATGTTCTGGGTCGGCCTTGCGTTGCTGCTGGCCGCCAGCTGCGCGCTGGAATGGACGCGCCTTTACCGCTTCGAGGATCTGCTGCCCGGCACAGCCGGCGGCATCGTCGGCTACACGCTGGGGCCGCTGTCGATGCGCTGGCTGGGATTTGCCGGCTCCGGGGTGTTGTGGATCGCGATGTTGGTGGTGGGTTCGGCCTGGGCGATGCGCTTCTCGTGGCTGCGGCTCGCCGACGGCATCGGCGAATCCCTGGACCGCCTTCGAGAAACGCGCCATGACAAGCGAGAGGCCAAGGCCGACCGCGAATTGGGCTTGGCTGCCGCGCGTGAGCGTGAGGTGCAGGTCGACTTGCAGCGCGCCGAGGTTCAGCCGCATGCGCCACTGGTGATCGAGCCGCAACCGATCTCGATCGCGCGCTCGCAGCGGGTCGAGAAAGAACGCCAGAAGCCGCTCTTCACCGAGCTGCTCGACACCCGGCTGCCGCAGGTCGCCCTGCTGGACACCGCCGGACTGCGCCAGGAAACGGTGACGCCCGAGACATTGGAGATGACGTCCAGGCTGATCGAGAAGAAGCTGGGTGACTTCGGGGTCGAGGTGCGGGTGGTGGCAGCATCGCCCGGGCCGGTGATTACCCGCTACGAGATCGAGCCGGCCACTGGGGTCAAGGGATCGCAGGTGGTGGGGCTGGCGCGCGACCTGGCGCGGTCGCTCTCGTTGGTCAGCATCAGAGTGGTGGAGGTGGTGCCGGGCAAGAACTACATGGCGCTGGAGCTGCCGAACGCGCGCCGCCAGACGATTCGCCTTTCCGAGATTTTGGGCAGCGAGGTTTACAACCAGTCGGCTTCGATGCTGACGATGGGGCTCGGCAAAGACATCGTCGGCCTGCCGGTGGTGGCCGACCTGGCGAAGATGCCGCATTGCCTGGTGGCCGGCACCACCGGATCGGGCAAGAGCGTGGGCATCAACGCGATGATTCTCTCGCTGCTCTACAAGGCCGAAGCGCGCGATGTGCGGTTGATCCTGATCGACCCGAAGATGCTCGAGATGAGTGTCTACGAAGGCATTCCGCACCTGTTGGCCCCGGTGGTCACCGACATGAAGCAGGCGGCCAACGCGCTCAACTGGTGCGTGGCCGAGATGGAGCGGCGTTACAAACTGCTCAGCAAGATGGGCGTGCGCAACCTGGCCGGCTACAACAAGAAAATCGCCGATGCGGCAGCGCGCGGTGAACACATCGGCAACCCTTTCAGCCTGACCCCGGAAGCGCCTGAGCCGCTCGACCGCTTGCCGCATGTGGTGGTGGTGATCGACGAACTCGCCGACCTGATGATGGTCGTCGGCAAGAAGATCGAAGAGTTGATCGCAAGGCTGGCGCAAAAGGCGCGAGCCGCCGGCATTCACCTGATCCTGGCCACGCAGCGGCCGAGCGTGGATGTGATCACGGGTCTGATCAAGGCCAACATCCCCACGCGGCTGAGCTTTCAGGTCAGCAGCAAGATAGACAGCCGCACGATCCTCGACCAGATGGGCGCCGAGGCCTTGCTGGGGCAGGGCGACATGTTGTATCTGGCGCCGGGCACCGGCCTGCCGGTGCGGGTGCACGGCGCCTTCGTCAGCGACGAAGAGGTGCACCGCGTGGTCAATTACCTGAAGACCCAGGGCGAGCCGAACTACATCGAAGGCATCCTCGAAGGCGGGGTGCTGGACGGAGGCGACGGGCCGGGTGCCGATGGCGCGGCTGGCGGCTCGGGTGGAGGTGAAGCCGACCCGATGTACGACCAGGCGGTGGAAGTGGTGCTGCAGCATCGCCGGGCTTCGATCAGCCTGGTGCAGCGCCACTTGCGCATCGGCTACAACCGCGCGGCGCGCCTGCTCGAGCAAATGGAAACGTCGGGCCTGGTCTCGGCGATGGGCAACAACGGCAACCGGGAGATCATCGTGCCCAGGCGAGACGAATGATGCAGCGCCGCCACTGGGTCGTGGGCTGCTGTTTGGCCGCGGCGCTGCTCGCCAGCAACGGGGCGCAGGCCGATGCGGTCGACACGCTGCGCACCTTCGTGCGCGAGGTGAAGAGCGGCCGCGCCGCCTTCACCCAGGTCGTGACTTCGGCTGACCAGGCACGCAAGAAAACCTCCAGCGGGCAGTTCGAGTTCATGCGACCGAACCGCTTTCGCTTCGCTTATGTGAAGCCTTTCGAGCAGTTGATCGTCGCCGACGGGGTCAAGGTGTGGATCTACGACACCGATCTGAACCAGGCGAGTTCCAGGCGCATCGCGCAAGCGCTGGGATCGACCCCAGCGGCGCTGCTGGCCGGTGGCTCGCTCGAAAGCGACTTCACCCTCAAGGCGCAGCCCGATGCCGACGGCTTGCAATGGGCATTGGCGCTGCCGAAGCAGAAGGACGGGCCGTTTCAGTCGATGCGGGTGGGTTTCGACGGTCAGACACTGGCGGCGGTGGAGATCATCGACAGCTTCGGTCAGCAGTCGCTGTTGCGCTTTTCGAACTTCGAGGCCAACCCGGCCGTCGACCCCGCGCGCTTCGGCTTCACGCCGCCGAAGGGTGCGGATGTCATCGAGCAGTGACACCGCTCTGACCCGCCGTTGATGCGGGGTTGTCTGGCGGCTGGCGACAGGTCGTTGCGACAATCGACCATGCCCACGCAGGACGCACTTTTTACCGAGCCCGAGCCCGAGCCAAAGCCAAAGCCGGAGCGCGGAGCCGCAGCGCGCTCGAATGCGCCACTGGCCGAACGCTTGCGACCCGCCACGCTCGATGAGGTGGTGGGCCAGCAGCACCTGCTGGCCAGGGGCCGGCCGCTGCGCGTGGCTTTCGAGTCGGGTCGCCTGCCGTCGATGATCCTGTGGGGGCCGCCGGGGGTCGGCAAGACCACGCTGGCGCGCTTGCTCGCCGGCGCCACCGGCTCGCACTTCATCGTGTTGTCGGCCGTATTGGCCGGCGTCAAGGACATCCGCGACGCGGTTGAGCAAGCGCAGGCCCAAGCCCGAGCCGGCCATGCGACGGTGGTGTTCGTCGACGAGGTGCACCGCTTCAACAAATCGCAGCAGGATGCTTTTCTGCCGCATGTGGAGTCGGGCCTGTTCGCGTTCATCGGCGCCACCACCGAGAACCCGTCGTTCGAGGTCAACTCGGCCCTGCTGTCGCGTGCCACGGTGCATGTGCTGAAACCGCTGGACGATGCCGACCTCGCCCTGCTGATCGACCGCGCTCAGGCCCTGTTGCAGGCGGCCTCACTGAACGAAGCGGCTCGCACTGC
>JBBSPW010000075.1:0-16072 GCA_038258365.1 Burkholderiales bacterium
CTCGGTGCTGGCCGGCAGTGGATACCGCTTGTCGAGCTTGACTTCCATCTGCGCTCCAATGGATTCAAACGGTCATTGTGGCGCCCACAAAGGAAGCCGACCCGCCATTGCCACCTGCCACAAAGCGCAAGGCCCGCCGGATGCAGCATCCGGCGGGCCTTGCGTGGCGGCGTCTGACGTCGTCCTACTTGCGCCGCAGCTTCTGAATCGCAGCCAGTTGTGCAGCCATCGTCGCAAACTCGCTCGTCGCTGCGGCCAGGTCGATGTCGCTCTTGGCGTTGCTCATCGCCTGCTCGGCCGCGCGCTTGGCTTCAGAGGCCTTGGCTTCGTCGAGATCGGCTCCGCGGATGGCCGTATCGGCCAGCACCGTGACGCTGCCGGGCTGCACTTCCAGAATGCCACCGGCGACGAAGATGAATTCTTCTTCACCCTTGGCCCCATCGGCACCCGCGCGCTGAATGCGCACCGCACCCGGCTTGATGCGCGTGATCAGCGGGGTGTGGCGCGGCAGGATGCCGAGCTCGCCGTTCTCGCCCGGCAGCGCGACGAATGCAGCTTCACCACTGAAGATGCTCGCTTCGGCAGAAACCACGTCGACTTGCAGTGTGTGGGCCATCGCAGCGTCCTCAGTTGACCTTCTTCGACTTCTCGATCGCTTCGTCGATGGTGCCGACCATGTAGAAGGCTTGCTCCGGCATGCTGTCGCATTCGCCGTTGACGATCATCTTGAAGCCGCGGATGGTTTCTTTCAGCGGCACGAACTTGCCCGGGCTGCCGGTGAAGACCTCGGCGACATGGAAAGGCTGGCTCAGGAAACGCTGGATCTTGCGCGCCCGGCTCACCGCCAACTTGTCTTCGGGGCTCAACTCGTCCATGCCCAGAATGGCGATGATGTCGCGCAGTTCCTTGTAGCGCTGCAGGGTTTGCTGCACCGCGCGGGCGGTGGTGTAGTGCTCTTCGCCGACCACGTTCGGGTCCATCTGGCGGCTGGTGCTGTCCAGCGGGTCGACTGCAGGGTAGATGCCCAGCGATGCGATCTCGCGCGACAGTGCAACGGTCGAGTCCAGGTGAGCGAAGGTGGTGGCGGGCGATGGGTCGGTGTAGTCGTCGGCCGGCACGTAAACAGCCTGGATCGAGGTGATCGAGCCCACCTTGGTGGACGTGATGCGTTCCTGCAGGCGGCCCATCTCCTCGGCCAACGTCGGCTGGTAGCCCACCGCCGACGGCATCCGGCCCAACAGTGCCGAGACCTCCGTGCCGGCCAGCGTGTAGCGGTAGATGTTGTCGACGAAGAACAGCACATCGCGGCCTTCGTCGCGGAAGCTCTCTGCGATGGTCAGACCGGTCAGCGCCACGCGCAGCCGGTTGCCCGGCGGCTCGTTCATCTGGCCGTAGACCATCGCCACCTTGGAGTTCTCCAGGTTCTCGAGGTCGACCACGCCCGAGTCGGCCATCTCGTGATAGAAATCGTTGCCTTCGCGGGTGCGCTCACCGACACCGGCGAACACCGACACACCCGAGTGCGCCTTGGCGATGTTGTTGATCAGCTCCATCATGTTGACGGTCTTGCCGACCCCGGCACCGCCGAACAAGCCGACCTTGCCGCCCTTGGCGAACGGGCAGATCAGGTCGATCACCTTGATGCCGGTTTCCAGCAGTTCCTGCGACGGACTCAGCTCGTCATAGGCCGGCGCCTTGCGGTGGATCGACGCCGTCAGCGACTGGTCGACCTCACCGCGCTCGTCGATCGGGCGGCCCAGCACATCCATGATGCGGCCGAGCGTGGCCTTGCCCACCGGCACCATGATTGGCGCGCCGGTGTTCTTCACCATCAGCCCGCGGCGCAGGCCGTCCGATGAGCCCAGCGCAATCGTGCGCACGACGCCGTCACCCAGTTGCTGCTGCACTTCCAGCGTCAACTCCGTGCCTTCGAGCTTCAGAGCGTCGTAAATGTTGGGCATGTTGTCGCGGGAGAATTCCACGTCGACGACCGCGCCGATGCACTGGACGATCTTGCCTTCTTGTGCCATATCAGTTCCTTCGGATCTTCTTCAATTCGGGATGCGTGGGACGGTGCCAGTGCGCGGCGCCGTCGGACTCGTCAGACGGCTGCGGCGCCGCCGACGATCTCGGACAATTCTTTGGTGATGGAAGCCTGGCGCGCCTTGTTGTAGATCAGCTTCAACTCGCTGATCAGGGTGCCGGCGTTGTCGGTGGCGGCTTTCATCGCCACCATGCGCGCACTCTGCTCGCTGGCCATGTTTTCGGCCACGGCCTGAAACACCAAGGCTTCGATGTAGCGCGTGATCAGGTCGTCGATGACGGCAGCGGCGTCGGGCTCGTAGATGTAGTCCCAGCCGTAGTTGGTGGTGGAACCTTCGCTTTCGGTGAAACGCTCGGCCGACAGCGGCAGCAGCTGTTCGATCGTCGGTTCCTGCTTCATCGTGTTGATGAACTTGGTGTAGCACAGGTGCACCGCGTCGAGCTTGCCGGCGACGAAAGCGTCCAGCATCACTTTCACCGGGCCGATCAGCTTGTCGAGTTGCGGGGCGTCACCCAGCTGCGTCGCGTGGCTGACCACACTGGCGCCGATGCGGCCCATGAAGCCGAAGCCCTTGTTGCCGATCGCCACGACCTGCATCGAACCACCGGCTTGCTCGACCTCGCGCATTTTCTGCGTCACCGCGCGCAGCACGTTGGTGTTCAGGCCGCCGCACAAGCCCTTGTCTGTGGTGACGACGATGAAGCCCACAGCCTTCGTCGCTGCGCCGTCGGCCACCACGCGCTGGAAAGGCGAGCGGTATTCCGGGTTCGCCTGCGCCAGGTTGGCGGTGATGTTGCGGATCTTGTCGGCATAGGGCCGGGCCGAACGCATGCGCTCCTGCGCCTTGCGCATCTTGCTGGCAGCGACCATTTCCATCGCTTTGGTGATCTTGCGGGTGTTCTCCACCGACTTGATCTTGCCGCGTATCTCCTTGCCTACAGCCATGACCGAACTCCTTGCATTGGCATCAGGTGGTGCGCGATCAGGCGAAGGACTTCTTGAACGCGGTGACAGCTTCGGTCATCTCGGCTTCGGCACCCTTGTCCATCGCCTTGTCCTGCTCCAGTTTCTTCAGCAGATCGGCATGGCTCGCCTTCAGATGCGTGTGCAGGCCGTGCTCGAAGCTGAGCACCTTGCTGACTTCGATGTCGTCCAGAAAGCCCTTGTTGACCGCGAACAGCGAAGCCGCCATCAGGCTGATCGACAGCGGGCTGTACTGGGCCTGTTTCAGCAACTCGGTCACGCGCGCGCCGCGGTCGAGCTGTTTGCGAGTGGCCGGGTCCAGATCGGACGCGAATTGCGCAAACGCCGCCAATTCACGGTATTGCGCCAAGTCGGTGCGGATGCCGCCCGACAGGCTCTTGATGAGCTTGGTTTGTGCCGCACCTCCGACCCGCGACACCGAGATGCCGGCGTTGATGGCCGGGCGGATGCCGGCGTTGAAGAGCGAGGTCTCCAGGAAGATCTGGCCGTCGGTGATCGAGATCACGTTGGTGGGCACGAAGGCCGACACGTCACCGGCTTGCGTTTCGATGATCGGCAATGCGGTCAGCGAACCGGTCTTGCCGGTGACCTCGCCTTTGGTGAAGGCCGCCACATAGTCGGCGTTCACGCGGGCTGCTCTTTCGAGAAGGCGCGAGTGGAGATAAAACACATCGCCCGGATAGGCTTCGCGGCCCGGCGGGCGGCGCAGCAGCAGTGAGACCTGGCGGTAGGCCACGGCCTGCTTCGACAGGTCGTCATAAACGATCAGCGCATCTTGCCCGCGGTCGCGGAAGTACTCGCCCATGGTGCAGCCCGAGTAGGCCGACACGTATTGCATCGCCGCCGATTCCGCTGCAGTGGCCGCCACCACGATCGTGTATTCCATCGCGCCGTTGGCTTCCAGCGCACGAACCAGGTTCTTGACGGTGGATGCCTTCTGCCCGATGGCGACATACACACAGGTCATGTTCTGACCCTTCTGGTTGATGATCGTGTCGATCGCCACCGCGCTCTTGCCAGTCTGGCGGTCGCCGATGATCAACTCGCGCTGCCCACGGCCGATCGGCACCATCGAGTCGATCGCCTTCAAACCGGTTTGCACCGGCTGGTCGACACTCTTGCGCGCAATGACCCCCGGTGCAACCTTCTCGATCACGTCGGTCATCTTGGCGTTGATCGGACCTTTGCCGTCGATCGGCTGGCCCAGTGCGTTGACCACACGGCCGATCAATTCGGGACCCACCGGCACTTCCAGGATGCGGCCCGTGCACTTGACGGTGTCGCCTTCGCTGATGTGCTCGTATTCACCCAGGATCACCGCGCCGACCGAGTCACGCTCCAGGTTCAGCGCGAGGCCGTAGGTGGGCTGGCCGCTCTTGGTGGGCGGGAATTCGAGCATCTCGCCGGCCATCGCTTCCGACAAGCCGTGCACGCGAACGATGCCGTCGGTGACCGCCACCACGGTGCCCTGGTTCTTGATGTCGGCCGACGCGCCGAGACCTTCGATGCGGCTCTTGATCAGTTCGGAAATTTCTGCGGAATTCAGGTTCATGTGTGTCTCCAGGAGCCGGCAACGAAGCTCGTTGCGGCGCGGGTTGGATGTCGGCTCATTCAGGCGCTCAAAGCGGATTTCATTTGCGCCAGGCGGGCCTGCACCGAGGTGTCCAGCACCTCGTCGCCGACCACCACGCGAATGCCTCCGATCAGCTTCGGGTCGATGTGCACCGTGGCGTTGAGCTTGCGGTCGAAACGTTTCTCAAGCGCCGCCACCACCTGCGGCAGTTGCGCATCGTCGATCCGGTAGGCGCTGTGGATGGTCGCGTCACTGATGCCGCCGCTGTGGTTGACCAGCACCTGGTATTGCGTGCTGATCTCTGGCAGGGCGGCCAGGCGGCCATTCTCGACCACGGTGCGCAGCAGGTTGACGATCTTCTTGTCGAAGCTGAGACCCTGGTTCATGGCCACGCCGCCGATCACATCGAAGACCTGCATCGACGAAACCCTCGGGTTGTCGGCAAAGGCGCGCAACTGCGGGTTGGTGCTGAGCTCAGCCAAGGTGGCCAGCTGCGACTTCAAGGTCTGCTGCAGCGCCGAATCGTTCTGCGATGTCCGGAACAGCGCTTCGGCATACGGGCGTGCAATGGTGGCGATTTCGGCCATCAGAGTTCCGTTTGCAGGCGGGTGAGCAACTCGGCATGCACCGCCGGGTTGATTTCGCGGCGCAGGATCTGTTCGGCGCCTTTGACCGCCAGTGCGGCAACCTGATCGCGCAGCGCTTCGCGCACCTTGACGGCTTCCTGCTCGGCTTCGGCGCGCGCCTGCTGCACGATCTTGGCGCCTTCGCTGTTGGCCTTGGCCTTGGCTTCTTCGATCAGCTGGCCAGCCAGCCTTTCGGCATCGGCCAGACGCTTGGCGGCGTCGTCGCGTGCAGCAGACAACTGCTGCTCGACCCGCTGGTTGGCAGCCGCGAGTTCGGACTTCGCCTTGTCGGCAGCCGACAAGCCGTCGGCGATCTTCTTCATGCGCTCGTCCAACGCAGCCGAGATCGGCGGCCAGACATAGCTCATGGAGAACCACACCAGGATCGCGAACACGATCATCTGGATGATCAGGGTGGCATTGATGTTCACTGCGGTGACCTCGTCAAGAGAAGACAGCGAAGGGGCGACGACGCTCGGCGGCGGCAGCGCAACGCGCTGCTACCGAGAAGGGACGCGGAACCGGCTTCGCCGGGCCGCGGACGCGCTCCCCCGGGTTGTCGTAACCACGGGGCAGAGAGCGCCAGCGAGCGTGGAGGCACCTTTTACTTGGGCAGGTTGGCGATTTGCGCCAGGAACGGGTTGGCAGTGGCAAACCACAACGCCACGCCCAAACCGATGATGAAGGCCGCGTCGATCAAGCCGACCAGCAGGAACATCTTGGTTTGCAACTCGCCCATCAGTTCAGGCTGGCGGGCGGCCGATTCGAGGTACTTGCTGCCCATGATGCCGATGCCGATGCAGGCGCCGAAGGCACCGAGTCCGATGATCAGGCCGGAGGCGATGGCGACAAAGCTGATGACTTCCATTTTCTAGCTCCTACAGAGAACAGTGGGGTAAAGGGAAAAAGTGCGGGACAGACGAAACGAGAACGGTGCCGCCGGTCAATGCGCGTCGTGCGCTTGACCTACATAGATCAAGGTCAGCATCATGAAGATGAAAGCCTGCAAGATCACGATCAGGATGTGGAACACAGCCCACAGCGTGCCGGCAATCACATGGCCGACCGCCAACGAGATGCCGGTCGCGTTCATGGCCCACGAACCACCCATCAGCGCGATCAGCATGAAGATCAGCTCACCGGCATACATGTTGCCGAACAGCCGCATGCCATGCGAGACCGTCTTAGCGACGAACTCGATCAACTGCATCGCGAAATTGATCGGATACAGAAAAATGTTGTTGCCGAAAGGCGCGGTGAACAACTCGTGGATCCAGCCGCCCGCGCCCTTGATCTTGATGTTGTAGTACAGGCAGATCAAGAGCACCGACAGCGACAAGCCGAGCGAGATCGACAGGTCGGCGGTGGGCACCACACGCTGGTACGGAATGCCGATTTGTTCGGTGGCCCACGGCAGCAAATCGACCGGCAACAGGTCCATCGCGTTCATCGCGAAGATCCACACGAACACGGTCAGCGCCAGCGGAGCCACCAGCTTGCGGCTGTTGGCGTTGTGGACGATGCCCTTGGCCTGGGAATCCACCATCTCGACCAGGATCTCGACAGCCGCCTGAAAGCGCCCAGGCACACCCGACGTGGCCTTGCGCGCCGCAGCCCACAACAGCAGCGAAACCAGGATGCCGAGGGTGACCGACCAGAACACCGAGTCGAGATTGACCACGCTGAAGTCGACCACGCTGGTCTGGGTCTTGTTCTGCAGATGCTGCAGGTGGTGGACGATGTATTCGCCCGCTGTGCGTGTGTGACCTTCGGCTGCCATGTGCGTCTGTCCTCTCCCTTTGTCCTGTCCAACAAGCCTCTGACGTTGTTGGTTCTCAGCGGCCGCGCCAAGCCAGCGCCAGCCAATACACCTTGGTGCACAGCAACAAACCCGCCAGCAATGCCAGCCAGTTCAGTTGCGGCACGAGCTTGGGCGCCAGCACCAACATGGCTGCAGAAACACCCAACTTGACCATCTCCCAGACCATGAAGCTCGCGACACCGGCCGCGGGCGAATGGCGTGCAAGACGGCTGGTCATGCCGCGCGCCAGCAAGGCGCCCGGTATCACCACCGTGGCGGCGCCATACAGCACCGACCAGAAAATCCCCTCATCCAATCCTTTGTCACCGATCAGCACACCGGCAACGAGGGCTGCCGCGATGCCGACCAGCGCCTGCACCGCCAGCACCCGCCACGGTGAAACCGACGGTTGCTGCGCTCGCAGCGCCTGCGCTTCGTCCCGCGTGAGTGCCTTGAAGGGTTTGTCGAAGCCGCCTGCGCCGGGTTCGGTGCCGAAGGGATCGTCGTGCCATTCGCGGTGCTTGCGAGCCGGGTTGCGTTGTTCTGTGTTTTGCCGACCGCCCTCCGGGACATTCGGCAAATTCGGCAGCGCTTGCCTATTTGCTTGCGTGGTCGCCATCAGTCTTGGGTGAGGTCAGCAAAGCCTCGGAATTATACGAAGAAACCCGCACCCGGACTACAGGCTGGGGCTCAACGCGCCTACAACGGGGTCTGGACCCCGGTCGCACGTTCTGGCAAAGCCGGCTTCGCTGCGATCATCGGCACATGATCGAACCGCATCCTGGCCAGACCCTGATCCGCTCGGTTGCCGCCTTCGCCTTGTTGTTGCTCGGCGCTTGCAACGGTGGCGACACCGGCAGTCGCGGCGCAGGCGCATCCCCTGAGCCTGCCCGCATCGGCGCGCCACGGGTCGACGGCGCCTACCAGAACAACCACCAGCAGTTCGAGCCCAAGGGCTTGATACAACTGCTGCGCTGGCGCTGGGAAGCGGCACGCGACGGCAAGCCCGCGCCGCCCGCCACCGCGACCCCGACCACCCAGCCCGACCTGGCCTTCATCCGCTCGAATGCGGCAGCCGGTGCGGCGATGCAGCCGGCTGTGACCTGGATCGGCCATGCGACCGTGCTGGCGCAACTGGGCGGCATCAACCTGCTGACCGACCCGATGTTTTCGCCGCGGGCATCGCCGTTCTCGTTCATCGGCCCGCAGCGCGCGCAGCCACCCGGTGTGGCGCTAGCGGACCTGCCGCACATCGATGTGGTGGTGGTCTCGCACAACCACTACGACCATTGCGATGTGGACAGCCTGAAGACCCTTGCGACGCAAGCCGGCGGGCCGCCGCGCTTCATCGTGCCGCTGGGGCTGAAGGCCTGGATGGCCGGCATCGGCATCGACGGTGCGGCGGTGGTGGAACTGGACTGGTGGCAGTCGCACTCGGTGGGTGGCGTCGAGTTCGTGCTGACCCCCGTGCAGCACTGGTCGGGGCGCGGCTTGTTCGACCGCATGGACACGCTGTGGGGTGGCTATGCGGTGTTCGCGCCCGATCTGCAGCTGTTTTTCGCCGGCGACACCGGCTACAGCAAGGACTTCAGCGACATCCGCGCGCGATTTGCCGACCGCCAGTCCGAGAGCCAGGGCGGCGGATTCGACATCGCACTGATTCCGGTCGGCTCCTACGAACCGCGCTGGTTCATGAAAGATCAGCATGTGAACCCGGACGAAGCCGTGCGCATCCATCTGGACTTGCATGCCAAACGGTCGCTGGGAGTGCATTGGGGCACCTTCGAGCTGACCGACGAATCGCTGGACGACCCGCCATTGGCGCTGGCCAAGGCGCGCACCCGCATGAAGCTGGCCGACAACGACTTCTTCCTGATGGCGGTGGGGCAAACGCGGACGCTGGCGTCGCGGAGCCCCAGCGGCAGCCCCACAAAATGAACGCTGCAGCGGAACCCCACGATCCGATGAGAGTCCTTCAAGGCCCGCCATGACGCTGCCCGACCCTATCGCCAACCTTCGCGTCCTCGCCACGCCCATCCGCAGCAGGTCCACCCGCGCCTGGACCGCTGTGCTGGGCGCCATGGCGCTGGCCGTGTCCTCGGCAGCCTTCGCTGTCGGCCCGGTGGTGACCACCCCGCAGGTGCGCGCCGAGCTGGTGGCCCATGCACCGGATGGCGTTGCCGCTGGCGCGTCGATGTGGCTGGGTCTGAAGATCGAGCACCAGCCGCATTGGCACACCTACTGGAAAAACCCCGGCGATTCCGGCCTGCCGACCACTTTCGACTGGTCCCTGCCCGCGGGTGTTGTGGCCGGCGAGATCCAGTGGCCCACGCCCGGCAAGCTGCCGGTAGGCCCGCTGTTGAACTACGGCTACGACGGCACCGTGCTGCTGCCGGTGCAAGTGACCGTGCCAGCCGGCTTCGACAGTTCCACGTTGAAGGTGAAGTTGCGCGCCGACTGGCTGGTCTGCAAGGACGTGTGCATTCCAGAAGGCGGGGACTTCGTGCTCGACCTGCCGGCCCGGGCGGCCACTGCCGGCGATGCCGCGCTGTTTGCCAAGGCGCGCGCCGCGCTGCCCACCACGCCGGCCGGCGTGGCCGCACAAGCCAGGGTCGAGAACGGCGCGCTGGTGGTCACCGTGGCGGGCCTGCCGGCTGCATGGCAGGGCAAGCCGCTGGCGTTCTTTTCGGAAGAGCCCGGGTTGATCCAGCATGCCGCCGAGCCGCGGACCCGCTGGCAGAACGGCACGTGGACAGCAACCATTGCGCTCGATGCACAACGCAGCACATCGCCCACGGTGGTTCCGGCGGTTCTGACCACGACCGGCGAGCCAGCCGGGGTGCAGGTGCAGGTCGCCGTGACGACCCCGTGGCCGAGTGCGGCGCCGCCACCCCCGGCCCTGCCGCCGCTGATCGACGGTGGTTCGGCTGGCGCGCCGGCAACGGGCCCTGCAGCGACTGCGGCAACGCTCCAGCCGCCTGCCACATCGCTGGGCTGGGCCCTGATGCTGGCGCTGTTGGGCGGCGCGTTGCTGAACCTGATGCCCTGCGTGTTCCCGGTGCTGTCGCTGAAGGTGATGGGCTTCGCGTCCCAGGCCGGCAAACCCGACGCGCGGCGCCATCTGCTTGCGGGTGGCCTCGCCTACACGGCGGGTGTGGTGCTGTCGTTCGTGGCGCTGGCGGGCTTGCTGCTGGCGTTGCGCGCCGGAGGTGAACAGCTGGGATGGGGCTTTCAGCTGCAGTCGCCCGCGGTGGTGGCGTTGCTGGCTGCGCTGTTCACCTTGATCGGCTTGAACCTGGCGGGGCTGTTCGAGTTCGGCTCGGTGTTGCCATCGTCCTGGGCTGCAGCGCGTTCGCGCCATCCGGTGGTCGATTCGGCCTTGACGGGTGTGCTGGCGGTGACCGTGGCTTCTCCTTGCACGGCGCCGTTCATGGGCGCTTCGCTGGGGTTGGCGGTGACCCTGCCGGCCGTGCAGGCCCTGACGGTGTTCGCCGCACTGGGCCTGGGCATGGCGTTGCCTTACCTGGCGGCCAGCGCCTGGCCGGCCCTGGTGCGGGCGCTGCCCCGGCCGGGTGCCTGGATGGCGCATTTCAGAACCTTGATGGCCTTTCCGATGTTCGCCACCGTGGTCTGGCTGGTGTGGGTGCTGGGGCTGCAGGTGGGCATCGACGGGGTGGCTGCCTTGCTGCTGGTGTTGCTGGCATTGGCGTTCGCAGCCTGGGCGCTGGGCTCGGCTTCGCTCGGCCGCGTCGCGCGCGGTGGCTTCGGCGCTGCAGCGCTGGTGCTGTTGGCCGCCACGCTGGTCTGGGCGGCGCCGGCGCTGCGCGTACCGGCTCCGGGGCCCTCGACATCGGCCGCCATGCAGAGCAGTGATCGCTGGCAACCGTGGTCGGCCGAGCGCGTGGCGCAGGCCACGGCCGCAGGCCAGCCGGTGTTCGTCGATTTCACTGCCGCGTGGTGCGTGACCTGCCAGTTCAACAAGCGCGCCACGCTGGCCGACCCCGATGTGCACCGTGCGTTCGAAGACCGGCAGGTGCTGCTGCTGCGCGCCGACTGGACCCGACGCGACCCGGCCATCGGCGCCGAGATCAACCGCCTGGGCCGCAGCGGCGTTCCCGTCTATGCGCTCTATGCCCCGGGTGCCACCGTGCCGACTTTGATGAGCGAGATCCTGAGCGTCGACGAAGTTCGCAATGCGCTCGACAACTTGCCGGTGCCTTGATCTCACGGCGCCCGTTGCCCGCGCCGTTTCTATTTAACTCCGCTTTCAAATCATCCAACCCGGGACCACAGCCATGACGATCCTTCGCCACGCGTCCAACACCTGCCTGCTCGGGCTGACCCTGTCGCTGGCTGCAGCCGGCGCCGCCCAAGCGGCAGCCGTGGTCGGCCAGCCCGCGCCCGACTTCAGCGCGGTCGATGTCAACGGCAAGACCATCAAGCTGTCCGACTACAAGGGCAAGCAGGTGGTGCTGGAGTGGGTCAACCCCGGCTGCCCGTTCGTGCAGAAGCACTACGACAGCGGCAACATGCAGGGCACCCAGCGCGACGCGGCTGCCAAGCAGGTGGTGTGGCTGGCCATCAATTCGACCGACAAGGGCCATGTCGACTACCGCAGCCCGGCCGAGATGGCCAAGTGGATGCAAGGCCACAAGGCTGCAGCCACCGACACGTTGATGGACGCCGATGGCACCGTGGGCAAAACCTATGGCGCCCGCACCACGCCCCACATGTACATCGTCGACGCCGCCGGCAAGCTGGTCTATGCCGGCGGCATCGACAGCAAGGCCACCGCCAACCCGGCCGACATTGCCGGTGCCACCAACTATGTGAAAGTGGCGCTGGCGGAAACCACGGCCGGCAAGCCGATCAGCACGGCCACATCGCGGCCCTATGGCTGTTCAGTCAAGTACGGCGCGGGCTGAGTCGCCCCCCACGCTCTCTGACGGTCGCTGCCCTCCGAGGGGGCGTTCGCCTGCGGCCCGGCGCGGCCGGTTCCGCGGCTCTTCTTGGTCGGTTCGCTGCGCTTCGCTTCGTTGTATTGCGGCGGCTGGCGTGTTCTCTGGCATCGATTAGGGCAGCCGCTGGTACGCCGCTGCCAAGGCCTCGAATTCGGTAGTGGGCACCTCGTGCTGCAACTCGTCGGCCATGATGGCGGCCACCGGCACAGCCAGACGTGCCGCTTCGGCCGCATCGACGAACAGCACCCGGCTGCGCCTCGCCAGCATGTCTTCCACCGTGCGCGCCATCTCATGGCGCACGGCGAAGCGCACCATCGCTTCGCTGAGGGCGCCTTTGCCGGTTTCGGCGTCGCGCCACAGCCAATGTTCGGCGCCCGGCAAAGCGCGCAATGCCGCGGCTTCGCTGCCGTACAGATGTTCGCCCGGCGGTTCCGACAGCGGCCGGCCCGGGGCCGAGCCGATCAGTGGCAGACGTGCCGTGACGCCACCGGCGCGCTGCGGCAGCAAGCCGGCACGCATGCAGCGGTCCAGCACGTCTTCGGCCATCGCACGGTAGGTGGTCCACTTTCCGCCGGTGACGGTCACCAGGCCCGATTGAGCCACCACCACGGTGTGTTCGCGCGACAGGGTTTTGGTTGACGCAGCGGCGTCGCGAACGGGTTTGACCAGCGGGCGCAGACCAACCCAGATCGATCGCACATCGCCGCGCTGCGGGGGCTTCGACAGGTAGCGTGCAGCTTCACCCAGAATGAATGACAGTTCTTCCGCGAAGGCGGTGGGTTCGCGCACCACGTCGGGCCGCGGCGTGTCGGTGGTGCCAAGAATGGTCTTGCCGAGCCATGGCACCGCGAACAGCACGCGACCATCGGCGGTCTTCGGCACCAGCATCGCGTGGGTTCCCGGCAGAAAGGCGCGGTCGACCACCACATGCACGCCCTGGCTGGGACTGACCATCGGTGCGGTGTCGGCGGTCACGGCGGCTGGTCCTGGCGCGTCGCCGACGGCGGTGTCGTCGTGGTCCATGCGCCGCAATCCGTCGACCCAGACTCCGGTGGCGTTGACCACGCAGCGCGCACGGACCGCGAATTCGGTGCCGGGTTGATCGTCGCTCTGAGCATCGCGCACCATGAAGCCGCGCACTTGCCCCTGCTCGCGCAGCAGCGATGTGACCGGCAGGTGGTTGACCACCAAAGCGCCGCGCGCAGTGGCCGTGCGCGCCAGCAGCATCGCCAGGCGCGCGTCCTCGAACTGGCCGTCCCAGTAACGCACACCGCCCCACAGGCCGCGCGGTTGCACCCCCGGCAGCAACTCCAATGCGCGCCGGGTGCTGAGCCATTCGGTGGCGCCCAGACCTTACCGGCCGGCCAACGCGTCATAGGCTTTGAGTCCAATCCCGTAGAAGCCGCGTTCCCACCAGTGGTAGCCCGGCATCACGAACGGCAGCCGTTGCGCCACATGCGGTGCGTTGGCCAGCATCGCCGCGCGTTCGTGCAGGGCTTCGCGCACCAGCGGCACATCGCCCTGCGCCAGATAGCGCACCCCGCCATGCGCCAGCTTGGTGGCGCGCGACGAGGTGCCCGATGCAAAGTCGCGCGCTTCGACCAGCACCACGCTGAAGCCGCGCACCGCAGCGTCCAACGCCACGCCGAGCCCGGTGGCACCGCCGCCGATCACCGCCAGGTCCCATTCGCGCGGCTCCTGCAGGCGCGCCAGCAGGTCGTTGCGCGGTAGCAGGGCAGGAGCGGAAACCGTCATCGGATCGTGCGGGTCATCGAGGTTCAAGTGGGCTCAAGCGGGCTCAAGCGGGCTCAAGCGCGAGCAAAGTTCACCGGCAGCCCCGGCACCGTCACGCGCAGCATCAGCACCGAGCCGGCGAGCGGCTGCGCCGCCAGTTCGGCCTCGGGCCGACCGGCTCGCGCCGTGGTGATGTAGACCGTGCGCAGATCGGCACCGCCAAAGCAGGGCATGGTGGGGCAACGCACCGGCAGCGCAATCGACTGCAACTCGCGCCCGTCGGGTCCCAGCTGCAACAGGCGCTGGCCTTCGTACATCGCCACCCAGTAGTTGCCTTCGGCGTCCACCGCGGCGCCGTCGGGGCGACCGCCGTACGACTGCAGCTCGTCGGATGAGGGCTTCGGCGCGAACTGCGCGAACACGCGCTGCCCCGACAGCCGGCCTTCGATCGGGTCGAAATCGAAGGCATCGATGCGGTGGGCCGGGGTGTCGGCGTGGTACAGCGTGTGCCCGTCGGGGCTGAAGGCCAGGCCGTTGGCGGTGGTCAGGTCGCGGCGCTTGCGCGTCAGCGTCTCGCCATCCCAGCAGTACAGGCCCGCCTTCGGCGAACGGGCGTCGTCGATGGTGCCGGCCCACAAGCGGCCCTGCGGGTCGGCCTTGCCGTCGTTGAAGCGCTGCAATGTCGATTCGAACGGCGGCGCGGCGAGGCGCCGACTTTCCGCGGTGGCGGGGTCGAAGCGCCAGAGCCCGTCGCGTCGCGCCATCAACAGCAAGCCGCCTCGCAACGGCGCGATGCAGCCGGGTTCGGCCTTCAGGGCCCATTCGCGGTGCTCGCCATCGGCGGGTTTGAAGCGGTGCAGCGCACAGCCGGAAATGTCGACCCAGTACAGCGCGCGTTCCTCGGGATGCCAGAACGGCGATTCGCCGAGTTGCGAAGGCGGCACCGGCAGCGCGCTGACCGCCGTTGTTGCAGCGCCAGCAGCGCCCGCAACGGTCATGCGGCGCCCACCTCCAGCTTCATCCAGGCGTCGAAGGTGGCGCCAGGCTGCAGCGTGCGCAAGCCATGCGCAGTCGGGTCGGCCATGTGGATGGCGTTGCTGACATGGCTGACCGGCTCGACACAGTAGTACGGCTTGGCGTCCGGCGTGTAGACCACCAGGTAGGGCAGCGACGCGGTCAGCCGCATCGACAGCTTGGCGTCGCGCAGCCGGGCCGCTCCGCGCCAGCCTTCGAAGCAATGGTCGAAGCCGAGGTGCGAGACATCGCCATCGATGCCCGGTTGCGGCACGCGCCGGGTCGGCAGGCCGCTGGCATCGCTTTCCCAGCGGTCGGTCAGTTCGATGTGCAGCCGGCTGTGGGGGCGTTTCGGAAAATACGGATGCCAGCCCAGACCCACCGGCTGCGCGGCAGGCGCGGTGTTGGTGATCGCCATGTGCACTTCCAACGCGGAATCGGTGAGCACGAAGCGCTGGTGCAACTCGAAGGCGAAGGGCCAGCCGGCGTCCGGGCTGTGCACGCGGAGCAGTTCGGCTTCGGTGGCGCTGTGGGATGCGACCTGCCACGGCGCATGCCAGGCGGTGCCATGCACCGAGTGCGGGCTGTCGTCGAAATTGGGCGCGGTGGTGTGGTCCTGGCCCTGCCAGCGGAACCGCCGATACCCCAGGCGATTGGAATACGGGGCCAGCGGAAAGCAGCCCGATGCGCGCGCCGTGGCGAGATCGGCCGCTTCGGTGCTGCGCATCACCGCCAGATCGCCGAGCCACAGCCCGGCGATGCTGCCGCCGAGGTCGGGTCGCAAGGCCAGGCGCAGATCGCCGGCACGCAGTTCGACAGGCGGGGCGGATTTGGCAGCGGAGGGTGTGCTCATGGGATCGATGATGCCCGATCGCCAAGCGCCCCCGCCTCGGTGTTCACACCGTCCACGGCGCCGGCCCCGCTTCGATGGCATAGCGCTGGCGCGCTTCGGCCACGCGTTGCGCGTCGATCGCGCCGTCGTCGGCCAGGGCCTGCAAGGCGCGCAGCACGATGTGGCGCGGGCTGACCTCGAAGAACTCGCGCAATTGGGCGCGGCTGTCGCTGCGGCCGAAGCCGTCGGTGCCGAGGGTGGCGAAACGCCGGCCTTCGGGCACCCAGGCGCGCAGTTGCTCGGGCACCGCGCGCACATAGTCGGTGGCGGCGACGATCGGGCCGCGGGTGTCCAGCAGCACCTGCGTGGCCCAGGCAAGCGGTGCCCCGGCGTTGCCTTCGGCGCCGAAGGTGCGGCGCCGTTCGCAAGCCATGCCGTCGCGCGCCAGTTCGCTGAAACTGGTGGCGCTGCAGACCTGCGCCTGCACCTGCCAGTGGTCGGCA
>JBBSPW010000076.1:0-15599 GCA_038258365.1 Burkholderiales bacterium
GTGATTCGCAATGAAGTCCGGCACGCCGACCCAGGGCGCATCGGCCAGCGCCTTGCCGCTGGCGGTGGGAAAGCCGCCGTCGGCAAACGGTGCATCGGCGATCGCCAGCATCGTCCAGCCGCGGGTTCGCAGTTCAACGACATCCACGCGGCTGGTCTCGAAAGCACCCTGTGCCATCGCTTGGTCGCTGTCGCCGAAGCAGTCGTCGTCGAAACCCATCCGAGCAGCCAGCGCACGAAAGATCGATGCATTCGAACGGGCCTCGCCCAGTGGCGCGACCGCCGGCCGGTTCAGAAGCACGCCCGTGTGGCCATAGGACATGTGGGCGTCCCAGTGTTCGAGCTGCGTGGTGGCGGGAAGCACCAGGTCGGCGTGGTCGGCGGTGTCGGTCATGAAGTGTTCCAGCACCACGGTGTACAGATCCTCCCGCGCGAAGCCAGCGACTACGCGTGCGCTGTCCGGCGCGGTCGCCAGCGGGTTGCTGTTGTAGACCACCAGCGCATCGATGCGCGGGCCGAATGCCGCCGCCGACTGGCGGTTCAGGTCGTCGCCGATCGTCGTCATGTTGATCGTGCGCGGCTGGCGGCCGGCCAGCAGGTCGGGCCGCTGCAGCCAGGCATTGCGCACCGCACTGCGGTAGAAGCCCGAACTGCTCAGCAACAAGCCGCCGCCGCGATGGCGCCAGGCGCCGATCAAACACGGCAGCAGCGCGATCAGCCGCACCGCATTGCCGCCGCCGGCCACGCGCTGCATGCCGTAGTTGAGACGGATCGCCGCCGGCTTGGTTGTTCCGTACAGGCGGGCGAGCTCGACGATCTGGGCAGCGTCGATGCCGCAGACCGCCGCAGCGCGCTCGGCTGGCCATTGCAGCGCACGCTCGCGCAGCGCGGGCCAGCCCTGCACATGGCGGTCCAGATAGTCGTGATCGAGCCAGTCGTGCTCGATCAACTGCTGCATCAACGCCAGGGCCAGTGCGCCGTCGGTGCCGGGCAGCAGAGCGATGTGCTGCTGGCACTTTTCGGCGGTTTCGGTGCGACGCGGGTCGATGCACACCAGTGTCGCGCCGCGGCGTTTGGCTTCTTGGGCCTGGGTCCAGAAGTGCAGGTTCGAGCCCACCGAATTGCTGCCCCAGATCAGGATCAGCCTGCTTTCGGCGAAGAAGCGCGTGTGCATGCCGACCTTGCCGCCATAGGTGGCCTGCAACGCATCGGTGCCGGCGGTGGCGCAGATGGTGCGGTCCAGCAGCGATGCGCCAAGCTTGTGAAAGAAGCGCGCCGACATGCCGTCGCCCTGCACCAGCCCCATGGTGCCGGCAAAGCTGTAGGGCAGGATCGCTTGCGCATCCTGAGCCGCGACGCGCTTCAGGCGGGCCGCGATCTCGTCCAGCGCCGCATCCCAGCCGATGGGCTCGAAACGGCCGCTGCCCTTCGGCCCGCTGCGCTTCAGCGGGGTCAGCACCCGGCCCGGGTGGTAGGTGCGTTCGGTGTAGCGGTTGACCTTGGTGCACAGCACGCCTTGGGTGGGCGGGTGCTCAGGGTCGCCCGCCACCTTGATGGCGCGGCCGTTGCGCACGGTGACCTGCAGCGCGCAGGTGTCGGGGCAGTCGTGCGGACAAGCGCCTTGGACCACGGATTCCGCGGGGCCTTCAGCCCCACCTGCGGTGACGGATTGCATGACCGCAATGTGCCACAGCACCTGTCCGAATCAGCCGCTCCACTAAGATGGGCAGCAACCCCGACACGAGGATTTCACGATGAACTTGCTCGAACCGATCCTGGCCGATGCCGCTGCCGTGACCGCCATCCGCCGCGACATCCATGCCCACCCCGAGCTGTGCTTCAAGGAAGAGCGCACCGCCGATGTGATTGCCAAAGCCTTGACCGACTGGGGCATACCGATCCACCGCGGCATGGGCACCACCGGCGTGGTCGGCATCGTCAAGAACGGCACATCCGAACGGGCGGTGGGCTTGCGCGCCGACATCGACGCACTGCCGATGACCGAGCACAACACCTTTCCTCATGCCAGTCAGAACCCCGGAAAGATGCACGCCTGCGGCCACGACGGCCATACCGCGATGCTGTTGGCGGCGGCCAAGCACCTGTCCAAGCACCGCAATTTCGACGGCACCGTGTACCTGGTGTTTCAGCCAGCCGAGGAAGGCGGCGGCGGTGCGCGCGAGATGATCAAGGACGGCTTGTTCGAAAAGTTTCCGATGGAAGCCATCTTCGGCGCCCACAACTGGCCTGGCATGAAGGTCGGCGCCTTTGCCGTCAACCCCGGCGCGATGATGGCGTCGAGCAACGAATTCAACATCACGATCCGCGGCAAGGGCGCGCATGCCGCGATGCCGCATCTGGGGATCGACCCGGTGCCGGTGGCAGCACAGATGGTGATGGCGTTTCAGACCATCATCACCCGCAACCGCAAGCCGATCGATCCGGGGGTGATCTCGGTGACGATGATTCAAGCCGGTGAAGCCATCAACGTGGTGCCCGATTCCTGCAAGCTACGCGGTACCGTGCGCACGTTTTCCATGGAAACCCTGGCGCTGATCGAAGACCGCATGAAGCTGGTGGCCGAACACACCGCCGCGGCTTTCGGCGCCACTTGCGAGTTCGAGTTCAAGCGCAACTACCCGCCCACCGTCAACGACCCGCAAGCGACCGCATTCGTCCAGCGGGTGCTCGGCGATGTGGTGGGCGCAGAGAACGTGCACCAGTTCGAGCCCACGATGGGCGCCGAAGATTTCAGCTTCTTCCTGCAAGCCAAGCCGGGTTGTTATTTCACGATCGGCAATGGCGACGGCGAGCACCGAGAAGGCGGCCACGGTCTGGGGCCGTGCATGCTGCACAACCCCAGCTACGACTTCAACGACGAACTGATTCCGCTGGGTGCCACCGCCTGGGTGCGGATCGCCGAGGAATGGCTGAAGGGGCCGGCGCCGACGACAGCAACCGGGTGAAGGCAGTTTGCGCCGCGTGTTGCCACGTGTTGCGATCGTGAAGCTGCGTAAACCTCGGCGCTGAAGGTCAGCGACACAGCGCCGCAGACGTTGATTCGGAACCCCTGTTTTGCGAGGAAGGTTCCGGATGAATGCCAACGAATTTGCCGTGACGCGGCGAGGCCGGCGCATGCTGCTCAGCGCCTTGGTTCTGGGCACAGTCGCCTTGGCCGGCTGCATCGTGGTGCCTGCCGGCCGTGGCCACCGCGGCGGAGGCCCCTATGCCGAGGGCTCGATCGAAGTCGAGCCGCCCGGGCAGCGATATGAAGTCATCGGTGTCGCTCCCGGCCCGGGCTATTTTTGGATCGGTGGCAATTGGCGTTGGGGTGCAGGGCGCTACGCCTGGGCCCCCGGCCGCTGGGAGCCGAGCCGGCCCGGCCACCGCTGGGAGCCGCACAGCTGGCGTCGCGAAGGCCGCGGCTGGCGCGAATCGCCGGGACACTGGTCGCGCTGAAGCTGCCGAGCCGCACCCTCGATCGCCCATCGTCAATACGCCCGGCCTTTCTTGTACTGCGCATGTTGGCGCCGCTGCAAAGGCGATGCTTGCGACTGCGCGGCCAGTGACGCACCCACATGCGCTTGTGCGATCGCGATGCCGAGCGCATCGGCGGCGTCCTTGCCTGGCAATGACGGCAGCGACAACAACCGCCGCACCATCTCCTGCACCTGCGACTTGGTGGCCAGACCGTGGCCGACGATCGCCTTCTTCATCTGCAGCGCGGTCACCTCCGACACCGGCAGGCTGCCCGACACCAGCGCCGCCAGTGCCGCCCCCCTCGCCTGCCCCAGCAGCAAGGTGCTTTGCGGGTTGACGTTGACGAACACGATTTCGACGCAGGCGCAGTCCGGGCCATAGCGCTGAACCACTTCGCGCACGCCGTCGAAGATCAGCTTCAGCCGCAGCGGCAGGTCGCCGCGCGGTGCTTCCAGCGTGCTGATGGTGCCGCTGGCCACATACGACAAACGCGGGCCCTGCGCGTCGATCACGCCGAAGCCGGTGCGTTGCAGGCCGGGATCGATACCCAGGATCAGCATCAGTGGTTCCAGCGCACCAGGTGCAGAAACACCGGCGCCGCAAAGCACAACGGTGCGACCCGGTCGAGCAAGCCGACCGCGCCGGTGACCGAACTGCGGTTGCCCCAGAAGCGCACTCCGGCGTCCTTCTTCAAAGCCCGCATCACCAGTTCACCCAGTGTGCCGACGCCGCCTGCGATGGCCGCCACGAACGCTGCGGACAGCGGCCCCATCGGCGTGATCCACGACAGCACCGCACCGGCCAGCGCAGCCGCCAGCACGCCGAGCCCGAAAGCACGCGCCGAAAAGCTGCGGTCGATCTGCCGCACCAGCGGCCGCCGGCGCAACCAGCGGCCGGCCAGCTCTTGCGCGATCTGCGCCACTGCGGTAACCATCACCAGAAAGAACAGCAAGAAGGCACCGCGCCCCTCGTAGCCGCTCAGTTGCAGCAGCAGCAACGCGGGTGCATGCGACAGCCCATACACGAAAACCATGATCCCCCATTGGATCTTGGCCGCACGTTCCAGCAAACGCCCGGGGTCGCCCGCCAGCGCACTGGCCACCGGGATCGCCAGGAACACATAGACCGGGATGAAAACGGTGAAGCCGTCGAACGCTCCCAGGCCCACCAACAGGTACTGCACCGGCAGCGCTGCGAAGAAGGCCACGATCAGGCTGCGGTGGTCGCCGCGGCGCGTGTGCACCAGCGTGATGAACTCGCGCAGCGCCAGGAACGAGACGATGCCGAAGGCCACCGTCGCCCCCACCGGCCCCGAAATCCACGCCAGCCAGAACACCACACTGCCGACCCAAACCGAGCGCAGGTCGTGCATCAGGTGCAACTCGCGGCGCTGCCGCACGGGGCTGCGGGCGCGCGGCGAATCGGCAGTGCAAAGGTTGCGCACCACCAGCGCCGCTGTCAGCAGCAGCAAGCCGCCGAACAGCACCACGAACAACAGCCCGATCTGGCTGTCGGCCGGCCACGATCGCAAGGCATTCATGGCGGATTCAGGCGAATACCGGGCGCACGGCCAGCACCGCATCCCGAGCCCGCAACAGAAAGTCGGCCTTGGGCTCGTCAGGGCCGACCCCGATCGGCGCGCCGAAGGTCACCGTGCACAAGATCGGCACCGGCACCACCTCGCCTTTGGGCATCACGCGCTGCACGTTGTCGATCCAGGCCGGCACCAGTTGCACCCCGGGGAACTGCGCAGCCAGGTGGTACAGGCCGCTCTTGAAGGGCATCGGCTCTGCCTTGTTGCTGCGCGTGCCTTCGGGAAAGATCACCAGCGAATCGCCCTGGGTCAGGGCCTGCACCAGCGGCTCCAGCGGGTCTTCGTCGTCGCTGCGCTGGCGGCTGACATAGACCGCACGAAACACCTCGGTGGTGATCCATTGCCGCAGCGGCGTCGCGGTCCAGTAGTCGCGGGCAGCGATCGGGCGGGTGCGCACGCGCAGGTCATGCGGCAACGCGGCCCAGATCAGCACCCAGTCCAGATGGCTCTGGTGGTTGGCGAAATAGATGCGCTGTTCGGCCTTCGGTGGGCAGCCCTTCCAATGGCCTTGAGCGCCCGTGATCAGCCGCGCGACCAGGGCCAGCAGCCCGCCGGCAATGTCGGCAAGAGTCATCGCCAGGATGCTAGTGCACCGGGCTCCGGACTCTGGGCACGACCGGCCGCCTGATGCGCCGCAGCTCGCGGTGCCGGTTCTGCTGGTGCTTGGCCGCAACGACCAAGCCGCCGGCTGAGGCACACCGGAGTCGATGCGGGGCCGGCCGCCGACCCGATCAGTCGATGCCGAGCGACATCAGCTGCCGGCGCCAGCGCCCGCCCTGGATCCAGCGTTCCAGCAGAGCCCGGTCGGCGCTGTCCAGCGTTTGCCATTCGCAACCGACGCGCGAACCCCGCTGACCCGCCGGGCCCGGCGCCACATGGCGCACGCGCAGGTCGGCCTTGAACCGCAGGTCGGCTTCGAGCTCGATCTGCACGGCGCGCAACTCGTCACCCGGCTCCAACGGCCGAATGTCGGCGGGTTTGAGCACCGCGAGACCATCCACGCTGATGTCGAGCACCCGCAAACGCAGTGCCGTGCCACCGCTTTGAGGATGGCGCAGGTGTGCGGTGGGGCTGGTGTCCTCGGTTCGGCGCACGCGCATCGAACGGCGCCGCGGCAGCCGCACCATGTACTCGGGCATGCGGGCATGCAGGATGTGGCGGCCCGGTGCGGTTTCCAGCACCGGCGCGCGCAGCTGGAACTGCAACTTCACATCGTTCAGGTAAGCCGCTGCCCAGTGCGAATGCGCAGCCATCATCGCCTCGGCGCGCGCGGCGGCACTGCCGATGCTGAAATGCAGTCGACCCCCGTGGTCTTCTTCTTCTACCGACCACAGCGTGGCCGACACGCAGGGCCCGTTGGCACTGCCGATCGTCACCGGCACATCGCCGCTGGCGAGCGTTTGCAGCAAGCTGCGGCGCTGGCGTGGGTCGGTGACGCGAAACGGGCTCCAGAGGTCGCCCGAGCGCTGGCGGTCGATGAGCGCGGGGTCGGTGTCGACGAATGGCATGGCGAGATCGATCGGCAGCACCACGTTCGCCCCATGCGCCGCAGTCTCGATCAGCCAGTATCGACCGCCCCCGTCAAAGCTTGAGCCGCGGGCAAAGAGCACTTGCCCCCGCGACCGCGCGCGAGCGAAGCGCAGCGAACCCACCGAGTAGAGCCGCGGAACCGGCTTTGCCGGGCCGCTTGCGAGCGCCCCCTCGGGCGGGGGGGGCCCCGCGGCGAGCGTGGGGGTCTGTCAGTGTCGGAAATGGCGGGTGCCGGTGAACACCATCGCCACACCGCGTTCGTCTGCCGCGGCGATGACCTCGTCGTCGCGCACCGATCCGCCCGGTTGCGCGATGCAGACGGCGCCGGCATCGACCACCACATCGAGCCCGTCGCGAAATGGAAAGAAAGCGTCGCTGGCGACTGCCGAGCCCTGCAACGACAAGCCGGCATGGGTGGCCTTGATGCCGGCGATGCGGGCGCTGTCGACGCGGCTCATCTGACCCGCACCCACCCCGAGCGTGCGGCCATCGGCACAAAACACGATCGCATTGCTCTTCACGAACTTGGCCACCTTCCAGGCAAACAACAGGTCCTGCAATTGCGCCGGCGTGGGAGTCAGCTTGGTCACCACGCGCAACTCCGATGCGGCGACGTTCTTGGCGTCGGCGGTCTGCATCAGCACGCCGCCGCCCACCCGCTTGAAGTCGAGCGCATTGGTGCCCTTTACCAGCGGCACCTGCAACACCCGCACGTTCTTCTTGCTGGCGAAGATCGCCAGCGCTTCGTCGTCGAAGTCGGGCGCGATCAGCACCTCGACAAACTGTTTGGCCACCGCCTGCGCGGTGGCGCCGTCCAGGCGGCTGTTGAACGCGATGATGCCGCCGAAAGCCGAGGTGGGGTCGGTGGCCAGCGCGCGTTCATAGGCCGTGACCACATCGGCCGCCACCGCCACTCCGCAAGGGTTGGCGTGCTTGACGATCACGCAGGCGGGCAAAGCCGCATCGAAGCTCTTGACGCACTCCCATGCGGCATCGGCATCGGCGATGTTGTTGTAGGAAAGCGCCTTGCCCTGCAGTTGGGACCAACCCGCCAGCAGCCCGCATGAGGCGGCATCGGGTGAGTCGGCGGCCCCGGCATCGCGGTAGAACGCAGCCGACTGGTGGGGATTTTCGCCATAGCGCAGGTCCTGGGTCTTGCCGAGCTGCAGCGTGTAGACCGCCGGAAACGGCTCGCGGACCGGTACCGCGGCGGCTGCGTCCTCGGCGCCGGGCTGCAGGCTGCCGAGGTAGTTGCTGATCATGCCGTCGTAGGCCGCGGTGTGGGCGAACACCTTGCGCGCCAGCATGAAGCGGCAGCGTCGGCTGACCGGGCGCGGCCGGGGTGGGCTGCCGGCGGAGTCGGCCTCGCCCATTTCGTCCAGCACCCGCGGGTAGTCGGCCGGGTCGATGATCACGGTCACGTCGGCCCAGTTCTTGGCCGCGGCGCGCAGCATCGCCGGCCCGCCGATGTCGATGTTTTCGATCGCATCGTCCAGCGTGCAGTCGGCGCGCGCCGTGGCCTGGGCGAACGGGTACAGATTGACGATCAACAGCTCGATGGTGCCGATGCCGTGTGCGGCCAAGGCCGCCATGTGTTCAGGCAAGTCGCGTCGCGCCAGCAAGCCGCCGTGGATGCCGGGATGCAGGGTTTTGACACGACCATCCAGCATCTCCGGAAATCCGGTCAACGCAGCCACTTCCGTCACCGGCAGGCCAGCGTCGGCCAGCAACCTGGCGGTTCCGCCGGTGGACACCAGGCGCACGCCGCGGCTGTCCAGCCGGCGCGCGAAATCGACGATGCCGGTCTTGTCTGAAACAGAGATCAGGGCGGTGGTGGATCCGCTGCCAGCTTCAGGCGTTGTCGATGGTGGGGCGGTGGCCAAGTGCGGTCCTCTCGTTTCAATCGTTGGGGTCGGTGAGCTCGGCCGGCTGGCCGAGAAAATCAGCCGAGGATCTGGTGGGCCAGCAGCTTGCGCCGCAGCGTGTTGCGGTTGATGCCGAGCCAGTCCGCGGCACGGCTCTGGTTGCCTTCGGCTTCACGCATCACCACCTCCAGCAGTGGCCGCTCGGCGGCATCCAGGAACAAGCGGTGCAGCTCGGAGGGTGCGGCACCGTTCAGGTCCTCGAAATAGCGTTGCACGCTGGCGCGCACGCAGTCGTCGATGGCTTGCCGGGTCATGGTGGGTTGCCGTTCGGCATCAGGCCGACAGCGCGGACCGGGCGTCGTTGGCAGCGGTGGGGATGCAGGCGCTGGGGGTCTTTGTGGCCGCGGTGGGTTCTGCCAGTGGCAGCCGCAGGTGCCGATCGGCCAGGGCTTCGAAGTATCCGTCGACCGCGCGCAACTGCTCGGCTGCGTCCTCGATCCGGTTGATGCGGTTCTTCAACTCGACGCCACCCGGTAAAGCCGCCACTGCCCAGCCGATGTGCTTGCGCGCGCTGCGCAGCCCGGTGTACTCGCCATAGAGCGCAAGGTGGTCCAGCAGATGCGCGACCAGCCACTTGCGAACGTCTTGCACCAGCGGCTGCGGCGCATGGGTTCCGGTCGCTAAAAAGTGCGCGATCGCTGCAAAGATCCACGGCCTTCCCATCGCCGCGCGGCCGATCATCAGCGCGTCGGCGCCGGTTCGCTGCAGCACCTCGCGTGCCTGCTCGGGGGTGTCGATGTCGCCGTTGGCCACCACCGGAATCGACAAAACGGCCTTCACCGCCGCCACGGTGTCGTGTTCGGCATGGCCTCCATAGCCTTGGTCGCGCGTGCGGCCATGCACCGCCACCATCGCCACGCCCGCGTCTTCGGCGCGCCGCGCCAGCACCACCGCATTGCGCTCGGCCGCGCACCAGCCGCTGCGCATCTTCAATGTCACCGGAACGCCTTGCGGGGCGCATGCGGCCACCACGGCTTCGACGATGGCCAGCGCCAGCGACTCGTCCTGCATCAGCGCGGAGCCCGCCCATTTGCTGCACACCTTCTTCGCCGGGCAACCCATGTTGATGTCGATGATCTGCGCGCCTCGGTCGATGTTGTAGCGCGCAGCGTCGGCCATCTCGGCCGGGTCCACGCCCGCGATCTGCACCGCGATCGGCGCCGGCTCGCCGCTGTGATCGGCGCGCCTGGAGGTCTTCAGCGACCCCCACAGCTCGCGCTTGCTGGTCACCATCTCGCTGACGGCATAGCCCGCACCCAGGCGCTTGCACAGCATCCGAAACGGCCGGTCCGTGACCCCGGCCATCGGCGCGGCAAACAAGTTGTTGGGGAGGATATGGGAACCGATGCGCATGGGTAAGGACCGTGGGTGGCGACCGTGAGTGGACGCCTGGCAGCGGCGGCAAGGCACCGCCGTGCGGCAGCCGGATGCCTAAAAAAGAGGCACGAGTATAAACGCTGCCCCAGCCCGGGCAGGTGCCCATAATCCGCGCCACATGGAAGCCTGGTTCGCGTCGCTGCTGGCGGCTCTTGCATTGCCGAAGTACGGGCTGACCACCGTGTTTCTCGTGGCGCTGGTGTCGGCCACGCTGCTGCCGCTGGGCAGCGAGCCCGCGGTGTTCGGGCTCGTCAAGCTCAACCCGCATCTGTTCTGGGCCGCGATCGTGGTTGCCACCGCCGGCAACACGGTCGGCGGTGCGATCAGCTGGTGGATGGGCTACGGCGCCGAGACCCTGTACGAGAAAGTTCAGCACAAGCGCAGCCATCTGCGGGCGCTGGAATGGCTGCGCCGTCTGGGGCCGAAGGCCTGCCTGCTGTCGTGGTTGCCGATGGTGGGCGACCCGCTGTGCGCGCTGGCGGGTTGGCTGAAGCTGTCGTTCTGGCCTTGTTTGGCCTACATGGCGATCGGCAAGTTCTTTCGTTACCTGACGATGACCTGGTTGTTGCTGCAGGCTTTTCCCGGATCCCACAACGGCTGATGCCGGCCGCGGCCGCACGGCGTTCCGCACGGTGCAGGCGCAGAATTCGGCACCTGTGAATCCGGATCCGAAACCGACACCATGAACAGCCCCGTCGACGCTGCGACCCCGCCCGCCCACCCGGCCTATGAAGCCCTGACCCGCACCTGGACACGGCTTCACCACCTGTCGCATCTGCAGTCGATCGCCGGCTGGGACCAAGCCGCCAACATGCCGCCGAGGGGCAACGAAGCCCGTGCCGCCGCGTTGGCCGAGATGGCCGCTCTGATGCACCGCATGCGCACCGATTCGCAACTGCAGACCCAGCTGAAACAGGCGGAACAAGAGTCGCTGTCGGACATGCAACGCGCCAATCTGCGCGAAATGCAGCGCCAGTGGCAGGCATCGAACGCGCTGCCGGAAGACCTGGTGGTGCGCGCGCAACTGGCCTCGTCGCGCTGCGAACATGCCTGGCGCACACAGCGTCCGGCCAACGACTGGGCTGGCTTTCTCGTCAACTGGAAGCCGGTGCTGGCGCTGGCGCGCGAGCAGGCTGCGCGCTTGTCCGATCGAACCGGCTTGAGCCCGTACGACGCACTGATGGACCGCTTCGAGCCGGGCATGACCTGCGCCCAGGTCGACCGCGTGTTCGGTGAGGTGCGGCAGTGGCTGCCGGGATTGATCCAGCAGGTGAGAGAACGCCAGGCCACGCGCCACGCCACCGACCCGCTGATCGAGCCGGCGGGACCGTTTGCCCAAACCGCACAGCGCGCACTGTGCGAGCGGGTCATGCGCAAGCTGGGCTTCGACTTCGACGCCGGCCGGCTCGATGTCAGCACCCACCCGTTTTGCGGTGGCGTCCCTGAAGACGTTCGCATCACCACGCGCTTTCGCGACGACGATTTTTTGCAGAGCCTGATGGGCACGGTGCACGAAACCGGCCATGCACGCTATGAACAAAACCTGCCACGCGAGTGGCTCGGACAGCCGGTGTCCGACGCCCGCTCGATGGCGCTGCACGAGAGCCAGAGCCTGTCCTTCGAGATGCAGCTGGGCAGCCACCCGGCCTTCGTCGCGGGGCTGGCGCCACTGATCGCCGAAGCCTTCGGCCATCAGCCGGCTTTCGCACCCACCAATCTGCAACGTTTGCTGACGCGCGTGCGGCCCGGGTTGATCCGGGTCGATGCCGACGAAGTCACCTACCCCGCCCATGTGATCCTGCGCTACGAGATCGAGCGCCCGCTGATCGAAGGCGAGATCGAAGCCGAGGATGTGCCGGCGCTGTGGGACCAGAAGATGCAGGAGTTGCTGGGGCTGGACACCCGCGGCAACTACAAGAATGGTCCGCTGCAGGATGTGCACTGGCCCGAATCGCTGTTCGGCTACTTCCCCTGCTATTCGCTGGGCGCGATGTATGCGGCGCAGTGGTTTGCGACCATGCGCCGGCAGATGCCCGAGCTCGATGCGCGCATTGCCGAAGGCGATCTGGAAGCGATCTTCGGCTGGCTGCGTGAGCACATCTGGTCGCAAGCCAGCCGCTGGACCACCGACGAACTGGCCCGCCGCGCCACCGGCGAGGCCCTGAATCCTGCGCACTTCAAGGCGCACCTGGAAGCCCGCTACCTGGGTTGAGCGCTGTCCGCTACGGCTGGCGCTGCGCCTGCATCGCAGCGTCGAAGTCGGTCATGCTGGCTTCGTCCACCGACAGCATGCGGCTGTCGTCGAACCGCATGGGCAAGTGGAAATCGGACACGCCGGTGGTGGCTGCGCCGACGCTCGTGGCCGCGGCTGCACCCGCCGCAACCGGCGCTGTGGCCCGCACCCCGGCTGTTGCCCCCAGGGCACGAAGCAAACGGGTCTGCAGGGCCAGCAGCGGAATGTCGCCGTCCGGCAGGGGCAGGCTCGCGAGCTGGGCGCAGATGCGCGCCAGCGAGGCTTGCGGACAAGCGTCGATGGCGCTGAGCCCCTGCGCCCCGAGTGCACGTTCCAACGCGGCCAGATGCGGCAGCACCGCGCGCGAGCCGCGCACCTGATCCAGCAATGCCGCCAACGATGCCTGCATCTGCCGCGCCGGGTCGCGGTCTGGAAGCGGGGTTCCGGTGAGGGGTGTTGCAGTGGGCATGGCGGTGACAGGCTGGTGGACAGACAGGGCAACAGTGGAACCCGGACTATCGGCGCGGACCACAGCGGGTGGAGCCGTTGGCAGGCCACCGGATACCCCCCCGGCGGTCAGATCGCACGGTCGGCGATTCAGCGAAGACGGCGCAGACGGCGCAGACGGCGGGTGCGGCATTGCACGAAAGCCGGGCGCCGCGCCAGGCGCTCTGCAGACTCGTGCCTGAAAGCCGGCGGGCGGGGCAGCTGCAACCCAGGCTGCAACCCGGGCTGCAACCAGCGCTGCATCCACACCGTCTGCATGCCGACTCGTCGAGCCGCTTTCAGATTCGCCAGCGAATCCTCGACCAGCACGCAGCGCTGCGGCGGCACCTGCAACCGCTGCGCCAGGGCGCCATACATGCGCGCATCGGGCTTCGGCCGCCAGTGGCCGAACATGCGCAGCTGCTCGATCGCCAACACGCCATCGAAGTGCCGGTGCAGTTTCAGCACCCGCAGCACGCGCATCGCATAAACCAGCGGCGCGTTGGTCAGCAGATAGCGGCGCCCCGGCAGGCGCGACAGTGCGGCAAGGTCGTCGGCCGCACCGCGCACCCGCGCTTCGAGCCCCGGCAACAGATGCACATGGTGCAGAAAGTCGGTCGCTGCGACTGCGTGGTGGCGCATCAGGCCGAGCAGCGTGGCGCCATAGCGCTTCCAGTAGCGGCGCCGCAGCGCATCGGCATCGGCCCGCGACAGGCGCAGCTCACGCTCGATGTAGCCGGTCATGCCTTCGTTGATGCCGCCGTAAGCCGCGGCGCTGGCATCGTGCAGCGTGTTGTCCAGATCGAACAGCCACACCGGGTCGCACGAGCCGCTGCTGTGACGGTGCCCGGTGCGGTGGCGCCGACGGCGAATCGCCCTCATTTCGAAGCGGCGCGCAGGCTCTTCGATCGAGTAGGGCCGCGGAACCGGCTTTGCCGGGCCGCAGGCGAGCGCCCCCCCGGGGGGCAGCGACGGTCAGGGAGCGTGGGGGTCAATGTGACCGGATCATGGTTCCATAAGCCTGATCGGTCAGCACTTCCAGCAACATCGCATGCGGCACGCGGCCGTCGATGATATGCACCGCATTGACGCCGCTCTTGGCCGCGTCCAGCGCACCGGCCATCTTCGGCAGCATGCCGCCGCTGATGGTGCCGTCGGCGAACAAGGCGTCCAGGTCGCGCGAGGTCAGCTCGGTCAGCAGGTTGCCCTGCTTGTCCAGCACCCCGCGGATGTTGGTCAACAGCAGCAGCTTCTCGGCGCCCAACACGGTCGCGATCTTGGCCGCCACCAGGTCGGCGTTGATGTTGTAGCTTTCGTTGTTCTCGCCGAAGCCGATCGGGCTGATGACCGGGATGAACTGGTCGTCCTGCAGGGCCTTGACCACGCTCGGATCGATCGAGGTGATCTCGCCCACCAAGCCGATGTCGTGCATCACACCGGGGTTGTCCTTGTCCGGCATCTTCATCTGGCGCGCCCGGATCAGACCGCCGTCGCGCCCGGTCAGCCCCACCGCCTTGCCGCCGGCGGCGTTGGTGAGGCCGACGATGTCTTGCTGCACCTCGCCGGCCAGCACCCACTCCACCACGCTCATCGTTTCTTCGTCGGTGACGCGCATGCCCTGGATGAAATGGCCTTTCTTGCCCATCTTCGCCAGCGCGTTCTCGATCTGCGGGCCGCCGCCATGCACCACGATCGGGTTCATGCCGACCAGCTTCAGCAGCACCACGTCTTCGGCAAAGTCCTGCTGCAAGGCCGGGTCGGTCATCGCATTGCCGCCGTACTTGATGACCAGGGTGCGGCCATGAAACTTGCGGATGTAGGGCAGCGCCTGCGCCAGGATCTCGGCTTGTTCACGCGGGGTGATATGCGAAAGATCATGCGCAAGGGCGGCACTCTCCGCGGCCGGCGGGTCTGGCTGCTTGGGGTCGCTGGTGCTCATCGTGCTCGGTCCTTGGCTGCACAGGATGGGTCGATTGTAGGAATGCAGGGTGCAGCCTGCCGGGGCTCTACGATCTGCGCTCGACGAACAAACCCACCAGGAGCCCTTCATCATGAACACCACCCCCGTTGTGAACCATCAGGTGCGCTTGGCGTCGCGCCCCACCGGCCTGCCCACTCCCGATAACTGGCAGCGAACCGAAGAGCCGGTGCCGGAACTGGCCGAGGGTGATGTGCTCGTCAAGGTGCGGATGCTGTCGCTGGACCCTGCCATGCGCGGCTGGATGAACGAAGGCAAGAGCTACATCCCGCCGGTCGGCATCGGCGAGGTGATGCGGGCCGGTGGCATCGGCACCGTCAGCGCGTCGAAGAACCCGGCCTTCTCGGTCGGCGACACCGTCATCGGTGGCCCCGGCGTGCAGGAGTTTTGGCTCGTCAAGGCCGACCAGATCAAGAAGAGCGGTCTGACGAAGGTCGACTTGCGCATGGGCAGCCTGACGCAATGGCTCAATGTGCTGGGCATGCCGGGCATGACCGGCTACTTCGGCTTGATGGATGTGGGCCAGCCGAAGGCCGGCGAAACGCTGGTGGTTTCGGGCGCATCGGGCGCCGTGGGCCAGACGGTGGGTCAACTCGCGAAGATCAAAGGCTGCCGTGTGGTCGGCATTGCCGGCGGCCCCGCCAAGTGTGAGTTCGTGGTCGAGGAGCTGGGCTTCGATGCCTGCATCGACTACAAGGCAACGTCTTCTGGCAACCCGGTCAAGGATGGCCTGAAAGAGCATTGCCCGAAGGGTGTCGACATCTATTTCGACAATGTCGGCGGCGAGATCCTGGACACCGTGTTGACGCGCATCAACCGCAAGGCGCGCATCGTGATCTGCGGCGCCATCAGCCAATACAACAACACCACCGCGGTCGAAGGACCGAAGAACTACCTGTCGCTGCTGGTCAACCGCGCGCGCATGGAAGGCATCGTGGTGTTCGACTACGCGCCGCGGTATGCGCAGGCGGTGGCCGAGTTGGCCGGCTATCTGAAA
>JBBSPW010000077.1:0-15419 GCA_038258365.1 Burkholderiales bacterium
CGGCGGCGGTGCCGATCTGGGCTGGCATCATGGCGTCTTTGGCCACACAGGAGCAGGCATGAGCACGGAAATGAAAATCGAAGATGTCAAGGTCGGTGAGGGCGCAGAAGCGGTCCCCGGCAATCGCGTGCAGGTGCACTACACCGGCTGGCTGCACCAGCCCGACGCCGCCGATCAGCGCGGTGCCAAGTTCGATTCCAGCAAAGATCGCGGCCAGCCCTTCAGCTTCAAACTCGGCGGCGGCGAGGTGATTCGCGGCTGGGACGAAGGCGTCAAGGGCATGAAGGTCGGCGGCCAGCGCGTGCTGACGATTCCGCCCGATATGGGCTACGGCGCACGCGGCGCCGGTGGGGTGATCCCGCCCAACGCGACCCTGGTCTTCGAGGTCGACTTGTTGGGCGTCTGACCCGGCGGGTCCACGCGATCGACTTTCGGATCGCAAAACGAACAACGGGCGCCGGATCGAATCCGGCGCCCGTTGGCTTCTCGAAGCGGCCGCGGTTTTAGCGTGCGGCCCGCGGCCCGGCCTTGCTGAAGGTCTTGCCAGCCGGCTTGAATCCTTTGCCAGCCGGACGGCCGCCGAACGAGGGCTTGCCACCCGGGCGGGCGGGGCGATCGAAAGGCTTCGGCGGCTCGGCGCGCTTGGGTTCCAGCCCGGTGATGGTGGCCATCGGAATGCGCTGCGTGGTGTAGCGCTGGATGCGGTGGATCATGCCGCTGTCGCGGCGCTCGGCCAGCGTCACCGCCAAGCCGGTGCGGCCGGCGCGGCCGGTGCGGCCGATGCGGTGCACGTAATCCTCTTCCTTCATCGGCAGGCCGAAGTTGATGACATGGCTGATGGTCGGCACGTCGATGCCGCGCGCCGCCACATCGGTGGCCACCAGCACCCGCAACTGCTGGCTGCGCAAGCCCTGCAGCACGCGGTTGCGTCGGCCTTGGGGCATGCCGCCATGCAACGACGCCACCTTGTGACCCAGTTCGTGCAGGCGGTCGGCCAGCCAGTCGGCGTCGCGCTGCGTGCTGGTGAAGACCAGCGCCTGCTCCATCGCCGCTTCGGTCAGGATGTGGTCGAGCAGGGCATTCTTGTGCGCGAAGTCGTCGGCCCAATGCAGGCGCTGCTCGATGTCGGCATGGCTCTCGGTCTGGCTGCTGACCTCGATGCGCTGCGGCTCGCGCAGCAGCTCTTGCGCCAGACGACCCACATGGCCGCTGAAGGTCGCGCTGTACATCACCGTCTGACGCGTTTTCGGCGTGGCTTCGGTGATGTGCTTGATGTCGTCGATGAAGCCCATGTCGAGCATGCGGTCGGCTTCGTCCAGCACCAGCATCTCGATGTTGGCCAGCGACGCCTTGCCGGTACCCAAATGGTCGATCAATCGGCCCGGAGTGGAAATCAGGATGTCGAGCGGGCCGCGCAGCGCCGCCAGTTGTGCGCCGTAAGGACCGCCGCCGACCACCGTGGCCACCCGCAGACCGGGAACGAAGCGACCGTAGTCCATTGCGGCCTTCGACACCTGCATCGCCAGCTCTCGGGTGGGGCACAGCACCAGCACGCGCGGGCCACGGCTCTTGGCATGGTGGTGGTTGCCACGGCGCTGGATCCCGCCGGGTTGGCCTTCGTTGGTTGCTTCGCCGGCAGCAGGTGCGGCGGCCGGCGCCTGGCGGCTGGCCAGCACGCGGGTCAACGCCGGCAGCATGAAGCTGGCGGTCTTGCCGCTGCCAGTGCGGCTGGAGACCATTAGGTCGGCACCGGCCAACGCGGGCGGAATCGCCGCGGCCTGCACGGTGGTGGGTTGTTCGTAACCGGCAGCCTTCAGTGCACGCATCAGCGTGTCGTGCAGGTTCAGGGACTGGAAATTCAGATCTTCGGTGGACATCGGGGGCTCGCTTCGGTGGTCATCGTCCAGGCGCGGTGCAGGAGTGCACGCATGCCTGCGCGGCCCGGTGTTTTGAACGCAGGCCGCGTGGGGTTGGGTCGCATGGATGGGGCCGGTGCGCCGCACGCGGTGCGGCGAAAGTCCGGCAGGTCCCGGGTAGCGACGGCATCGCCGCCGACCCGCAAGATGCGCACACCGTTCAGACGAACGAAGTGGCCAAGGCCGAAGGGGATGAACTGGAGGTTCGAAAAATCACCCCCTGTTCGGAGGCAAGCCCATGAGTGTAGGCGAATTCGGGTTTCTACGGAAGCGTTGTGAGCGCGCTAAGCAGGTGCGGTTGCGGCAACCGTGGTTTCGGACCGGTGGATGCGATCGGCCAGCGCTTCCCAAACCGGCGTCAGACGCCCGGGCAGATCGGGCACCGAACCCAGGCTGGTGCGGCTTTCGTCGGGGCTGTGGAAGTCACTGCCGCGCGAAGCCAGCAGCCCGAACTCCAGCGCAGTCCCGGCATATCGGATCTGTTCGGGCCCGCTGTGGCTGCCGGTCATCACCTCCACCCCGCGCCCGCCGTGGGCGATGAACTCGGTGAACAGCGCGTACTCGGCGCTCGGGCCGAAGCGATATCGCGCCGGGTGTGCGATCACTGCGATACCGCCAGCGCCGGTGATCCAGCGCACAGCGTCCTTGAGCCGCGCCCATTCGTGCGGCACGTAGCCGGGCTTGCCCTCGGTCAGGTAGCGACGAAAGACTTCGTGCATCGAGCTGCAGACCCCGCGTTCGACCAGGTGCCGCCCGAAGTGGCTGCGCGAGATCAGGTCGGGGTTCGAGACATGGCGCAGGGCGCCTTCATAGGTGCCGGCGATGCCGGCCGCGGTCAGACCTTCGGCCATGCGCATCGCGCGGTCGCGCCTGCCGCTTCGGGTGGTCGCCAGACCTTGCTGCAACTCGGCGTCGTCGGGGTCGACACCCAGGCCGACGATGTGCACCGTCTCGCCGGCGAAGCTGACCGAGATCTCGACTCCGCACAAATAGTCCATGCCCAACGCCAGCGCGGCTTCGCACGCTTGCTGCTGGCCGCCCAATTCGTCGTGATCCGTCAGGGCCCACAACTCGACGCCTTGCGAATGGGCCAGTGTGGCGACTGCCGCCGGAGCCAGTGTGCCGTCGGAGACCGTGCTGTGGCTGTGAAGGTCGGCGTTGGTGAGGGGGTGGACCAGCTGATGAATGGAATGCATCACCGAATTTTCACGTACCGGCGGCACAGGCCTGTCAAAGGAGACTCCGGTGCTTCATTTGCGATAACGGCTCACCGGGCTATTCCAGGAACTTGGTGTCGTCCTTGGGCTGAGGCGGAATCTTGATGGCGATCGCCTTAACCGGGCCACTGGTGACCAAGGTGCCGCCATGCGCGGTGCCCTTCGGAATGATGATCAAGGTACCGGGCTTGAACTCCTTGCGCTCACCGCCCAGCCACATCGCTCCGCTGCCTTCGACGATGTACTGAATCTCGTCGGTCTTCGGGTGCATGTGCTTGGCCACGTTGCCCGACTGGATGCCGACCGTGGCGTTGTCGGTGACCACCAGCGCGCGGGCATTCATCTCGGGGTTGCCGGTTGCCGGAATGTCGGCGTGGTTCAGCGCGCTCAGGTCGATCATCGTGGCGGTGAGGGGAGCCGATTGCGCATGCGCGTCGCCGATCAAGTGCTCGGCCAGCGGGGTGGCGGCAAGCCCGGCAAAGAAGGCGGTGCCGACGGCCAGCAAGGTGGTGGGTCGCATGCAGTCTCCAATGTGGTTGTGATGAGTGCGCAGTGTGCGAGGCCGTGCCCGCTACGGGTTGATGGCAAACCCGCGGAGCCGGGACCGATACCGAGACCGAGACCACCAATCAACGATCCAGCCGCAGGATGCGGTGGCAGCGCGCTGCCAGGCTCTCGTCGTGCGTCACCACCACGAATGCGGTGCCGTGGTCGGCAGCCAATCCCAGCATCAACTCGAACACCGACTGCGCGGTGCTGCGGTCCAGGTTGCCGGTGGGCTCGTCGGCCAGCACGCAAGCCGGCCGCGTCACCAGGGCGCGCGCAATCGCCACACGCTGCCTTTCGCCGCCCGACAACTGCGCCGGGTGGTGGCCGGTGCGCGATGCCAAGCCCACCTGCGCCAGCATCGCTTCGGCGCGGCTGCGCGTTTCGGCCACTTCCATGCGCCGGATGCGCAACGGCATCGCCACGTTGTCCAGCGCGCTGAATTCGGGCAGCAGGTGGTGAAACTGGTAGACGAAGCCCAGATGCCGGTTGCGCCAGCGGCCTTGCTCTGCCGCGTCCAGCGTGGACAAGTCGCGGCCCATCAACTCGACCGTGCCGGAGGTCGGCGCATCGAGCCCGCCCAGCAGGTGCAGCAGGGTGCTCTTGCCCGACCCCGAGGCCCCCACCACCGCCAGGGTCTCGCCGCGCTGCACCTGCAGGTCGACCCCGCGCAGCACCGTCACATCGAGCGCGCCGGCGCCGCGACCTTCGACATAGCGCTTGTGCAGCGCGGCGCAGCGCAGCACCGCGTCGCCGGCATCGGGCACTTGCGTTCGACTGCGCGTTTCGTCGGTTGCGGCTTCACTCATAACGCAGCGCCTCGGCCGGGTTGACACGGCTGGCACGCCAGCTCGGGTAGACCGTGGCAGCAAAAGCCAGCAGCAGCGAGATCACGATGATCGGCACGATGTCGCTGGCCAGCGGCTCGCTGGGCATGCGGCTGATGACATAGATGCTTCCGGGCAGAAAGGCGACCCCCAGCGCTTTCTCGATCGCCGGCACGATGCTGCTGATGTTGAAGGCCACCAGGAGCCCGAGCAGGCATCCGCCGAGCGTGCCGATCACCCCGGCCAATGCGCCCTGCACCATGAAGATGCCCATGATCGATCGGGGACTGGCGCCGAGCGTGCGCAGGATCGCGATGTCGGCGCGCTTGTCGGTCACGGTCATCACCAGGGTCGACACCAGGTTGAAGGCCGCCACGGCGACGATCAGGGTGAGGATGATGAACATCAAGCGTTTCTCGACCTGCACCGCGTCGAACCAGTTGCGGTTGGTGCGGGTCCAGTCGCGCACGATCACCTGCGGCCCGATCGACTGCTGCAGTTCGGACGCCGCGGTGCGTGCCGCATAGACATCGTCCAGCCGAACCTGCACCCCCATCGGACCTTCGACTCGAAACAGCCGCGCTGCGTCGTCGATGTGGATCAGTGCCAGCGCGCTGTCGTATTCGTAGTGGCCCGACTCGAAGGTGCCCGCGAGGGTGAACTGCTTCAGCCTCGGCACCACGCCGGCCGGTGTCACCTGCCCACCCGGGGCCACGATCGTGACCTTGTCGCCGACCCGGGCACCCACCAGGCGTGCCAGCTCGTAGCCGAGCACGATGTGCCATTCGCCCGGAACCAGCTGCGCCATCAGCGCCGCCTGGGTGCGCGCCAGCTCGGTGACTTGTGCTTCTTCGGCCGGGTCGATGCCGCGCACGATGGCACCGCGCAACTCGTCGCCGCGGCCCACCAGCGCCTGAGCCGAGACGAACGGGGCCACGCCGATCACGCGCGGATTCTGTTTCACGGCCGCCGCTGTGGCGCGCCAGTCGGGCAGGGCGCCGCCGGCGGCGTCGTAGACCTCGGCATGCGCGATCACACTCAGCATGCGGTCGCGCACCTCTTTCTGAAAACCGTTCATCACGCTCAGCACGATGATCAGCGCCGCCACGCCCAGGCCGATGCCCAGCATCGAGATCAGGCTGATGAAAGAGATAAAGCCGTTGCGTCGTCCACTGCGCCCGGCGCGGGTGTAGCGCCAGCCGATGTGCCATTCATAAGGCAGGTTCATGCGGCGGCGATGCTACCGAATGCGCAGCCGGTGCCACGCCTGCAGTCGACCGGGATAATGCGGACCATGCATCTGCTGGTTCCCCACGCGGGCTTGCCGCCCACGCTGGCCGACTCGGCGGCATGGCCGGAACTGCCCCATTTGCAAACGCTGCTGACCGTGCTGATCCCGCAGCCGGGCGCAGGTGACGAAATGCCGAAGGACGCCGACGAGAACAGCCTGTCACCGCCGCACGAGCGCGCGCTGGCCGCACTCTGGCAGTGGCCCTTTGACGACGGTCTGCTGCCCTTTGCTGCACGCGCCGCGGCGGCCGACGGCCTGCAGGCTGAAATCGCCCGCGCCGGCCCCGATGTGGGTTGGGGCCTGCTGCGCCCGACCTACTGGCACCTGGGCACCGAGCGGGTCTCGCTCACCGATCCAGACGATCTGCAATTGACCGACACCGATTCACGGGCGCTGTTCGATGCGGTAGCCGGGCTCTTCGATGGCGACGGTTGGGCACTGCACTGGGGCGCATCCACCCGCTGGTATGCGGTGCATGCAAGCCTGCGGCAGTTGCCGACCGCATCGATCGACCGGGTTGTGGGGCGCAACATCGACGGCTGGCTGAAGCTGCATCCCCAGGCGCGTGCGGTGCGCCGGCTGCAATCCGAGGTGCAGATGAGCCTGCATCAGCATCCGGTCAACGAAGCCCGGGTGAGCAACGGCTTGGCGCCGGTCAATTCGTTCTGGCTCAGTGGCACCGGGGTGACGCGTGCTGCCACCGCGGTGCCCGACCTGCAAGTCGAGAACGGCTTGCGCCATGCCACCCTCGCTGCCGACGCCGACGGCTGGCTGTCGGCGCTGCGAGGCCTGGATCGAGGCCCTCTGGCGGTGGCCGCCGCTGCCGCACAGCGGGGTGAATCGGTGCGGCTGACGTTGTGCGGTGAACACGCTTGCCGCAGCCTGGCGACCCCTCTGCAGCCGCGTTGGCGGCGCTGGCGGCGCTGGATGCAGCGCCGACCCGACATGCGCACGATGCTGTCCACGCTGTGATGGCGAGCGCGCTGGGTTCGCTCGACTCCTCTGCAGCGGTGTCGGCTGCGGTGTTGCGTGTGGAAACCCGCGACGTGCCCCCGCGCATCAGCTTTGCGCTGGAGCAAGCCGGCGTTCACCCGCTGCTGGCGCGGCTGCTGGCAGCGCGCGGGGTCAAGACCGCCGATGAACTCGACGACGGTCTGGCGCGGTTGCTGGTGCCAGAGAGACTGCGTGGCGCAGCCGCCGCAGGCCGCTTGCTGGCCGACACGATCGAGCAAGGCCGGCGCATCTGCATCGTGGCCGACTACGACTGCGATGGCGCCACCGCCTGCGCGGTCGCGTTGCGGGGCTTGCGGCTGCTGGGCGCAGCGAAGCAGAGCCTGTCCTATGTGGTGCCCGACCGCGCGGTGCATGGCTATGGCCTGACCCCGGCGATCGTCGAGCTGACGCTCGCGCAGCGTCCCGATCTGCTGGTGACGGTCGACAACGGCATCGCCAGCTTCGAGGGCGTTGCCCACGCACGCGGGTGTGGCCTGCAGGTGCTGGTGACCGACCACCATTTGCCGGCGCTGATCGACGGTTCGGTGCGGCTCCCCGATGCCGATGTGATCGTCAACCCCAACCAGCCCGATTGCGACTTCGGCAGCAAGTGCATCGCCGGGGTCGGCGTGATGTTCTATGTGCTGCTGGCCACGCGCGCCGAGCTGCGCCAGCGCGGGCGCTATGTGCAGGACGCTCAGCCCAGGCTAGACGCGCTGCTGGACCTGGTGGCATTGGGTACGGTGGCCGATGTGGTGCGGCTGGACGCCAACAACCGGCGGCTCGTGGCGCAAGGCCTGAAGCGGGTGCGCAGCGGCCGCATGCAGCCCGGAGTCGCGGCGCTGTTTCAGGCAGCGGGACGTGATGCGTCGCGTGCGTCGGGCTTCGACTTCGGCTTCGCGCTCGGCCCGCGCATCAACGCTGCCGGGCGGCTGGCGGACATGACCCTCGGCATCGAATGCCTGAGCACCGACGACCCCGCTCGCGCAGCCGAGCTGGCCGCACAACTGGACGGTATCAACCGCGAGCGGCGCGAAGTCGAAGGCAGCATGCGTGAACGCGCCGACGAGGCGTTGGCGCTGTTGTTGCCACCAGCTGACAACGGGGATGCCGGCGGGTCGGATGCACCTTCAGCACCGCAAGCGATGCCGGCTGCGCTCTCGCTGTTCGACGAAAGCTTTCACGAAGGCGTGGTCGGCATCGTGGCCGGTCGCCTGAAGGACCGGCTGCACCGCCCCACGTTCGTGTTCGCACGCGGTGCCGATGGTGTGCTGAAAGGCTCGGGCCGGTCGATCCCGGGCTTCCACCTGCGCGATGCGCTGGACCTGGTCGCAAAGCGCCACCCGGGCTTGCTGTTGCGTTTCGGCGGCCACGCGATGGCAGCCGGCTGCAGTCTGCAAGCGACCGCAACGGCCGGGGTGCCCGAGGCCTTCACGCGATTCGATCAGGCCCTGCGCGATGTGGCGGTTGAATGGCTCGACGCCGCCACCCTGACCCGCAGCCTGCGCACCGATGGCCCGCTGGAACTGCAATGGTTCAACACCGCCACCGTGCAGGTGCTGGATGCGCAGGTCTGGGGACAGGGGTTCGAGGCGCCGCTGTTCTGCGACAGCGTGCAGGTGCTGCAGCAGCGGCTGGTGGGCGGCAAGCACTTGAAGCTGCGCCTGCGCCACCAGGGGCAGGAACGCGACGGCATCTGGTTCGGCCGCGTCGAGCCGTTGGCGTCGGAAGTGTGTCTGGCGTTCAGACTCAGCCTGGACGAGTGGAACGGCCGCCAGCGCGTACAGATGGTGATCGAGGCCATTGCTTGACCCATGGGCAGGCAACATCGCGTTTATCAGCAGACAGTCGACGGCGAACCCGATCCGCGAGCAATGTGCAGAACGCCAACGCGCTCGAACGAAGCGCAGCGAACCCACCTGGCGAAGCTGCGGAACCCGCTTTGCCGGGCTGCACGCGAACGCCCCCTTGGGGGGCAGCGACCGTCAGCGAGCGTGGGGGCTCAAGTGACCCGCCCGAACCACCACACCGAAAGCCCCGCAGCCACCAGCGCAAGCAGCGCGCCCAGCCCCGCGAAGAGCGCGGTGATTTCGGTTTCCTTGCGCTCGACCACCATGCGCGAGCTGAGCGATTCGTAGACCTTCACGAGGTCCTCAGCGGTGCCGGCATAGAAATACTCGCCCTGGGTCGAAGACGAGATGTTCTTCAGCGTTTCCTCGTCCAGCCGCACCCGCATGCTCCACCCTTCGAAGCCGATGATCTCGCCGCTGGTGGTGCCGATGCCGACCGTGTAGACGCGGATGCCGCGCTCGGCTGCCATCTTGGCTGCGTCCATCGGATCGGGGCCGGTGGTGCGCTGGCCATCGGTCAGCATGATGATCGCGGCCGAGTTGTACGAACCCGGTGGCACGGGCTTGAAATCCTTTGGCGGCTTTTGCTGCCCGATCGGCTCCTTGCCCGGAAAGTTGCGCTGACCGGTGACATGCTGGATCTCGATTCCGTCGTCCGGGAACAGCGTGGCCAGGGACAGGATGATGCCGCTTCCGGTGGCGGTGCCGCGCTGCAACTGGAAGCGCTCGATCGCCTTGATGACATCTTCGCGGCTGTCGGTGGGGGCCTGCACCACCGCTGCGGTGCCTGCGAAGGACACCACCCCCACCCGCACCTCGCGCGGCAGGTTGTTGACGAAAGCCTTGGCAGCTTCCTGCGAAGCCACCAGCCGGTTCGGCTTGACGTCTTCGGCGCGCATGCTGCCCGAGACATCCATTGCCAGGATGATCGTGCGCTCGGAAAGCGGCAGGGTCAGCATCGCGGTCGGCCGGGCGACCGCGAAGAGCAACGCCGAAAGTGCCAGCAGCATCAAGAGCGGCGGCACATGGCGGCGCCAGCCCGGCCCGCGCCCTGCTGCCATGCGCGCCACCGCGATGCTGGCGAGCCGCACGGTGCTGCGCTTGCGCCGCGACAGCATCCACAGATAGAGCAGCACCAGAAGCGGCAGCAACCCCAATGTCCACAACAAAGAAGGCCAGACGAAGCTCATGCCCGCATCCCCTTTCGTTCGGCCGCAGGGGCCGACTCGCTGCCGGCGGGTGCCGCCAGCGGGCGCGCACGGCGCAGGCGCGCCGGAAATCTCGTTGGCGACTGCCGCCGGGCGCGTTGCTTGCGCAGGTCGGCAAAACGCATCAAGGCATCCAGCAGGTCGTCATCGGTGGCCAACTCCAGCACATCGCAGCCCGACTGCGCCAGCGCTTCCATCAGCTGGTCCTCGGCTTGACGGGCAAAGTCGGCATAGCGCTCACGAAAGCCCGGGTCGGAGGCGTCGATCAGCAGTTGCTCGCCGGTTTCGGCATCTTCCACCGTCAGCAGACCCAGGTTGGCATCGTCCGGCAGCGACATTTCCAATGGATCCCACAGCCGCACCGCCACCACGTCGTGGCGCCGTGCAAGGCGTGCCAGGGCGTCTTCCCAGCCCGGCTCGCTGATGAAGTCCGACACCACGAACACCAGCGAGCGGCGGCGCATGGCGCGGTCGGCGCCTTGCAGCAGATCGGCGAGCGAGGTGGCGCTGTTTGCCGTGGCAGAGCTTGCAGAACGCTTGCGCGGTGGCGCGGATTTGGCTCTGGGCCGCGGCGCTGCCATGCGCTGCAGCAACTGCAGCACATGCATGCGGCTGGCGCGGGGCGACATCACGGCTTCGACCTCGGTGCCGTAGAGCAGCGCACCGACGCGGTTGCCATGGCGGGTCAGCACGCGCGCCAGGGTGGCGACGAAGCCTGCCGATACCGCGAGCTTGGTGACATCGGCGGAGCCGAAATCGACACTGCCCGACAGGTCCAGCAGAAACCAGGCATTCAGGTCGCGGTCTTCGATGAACTGGCGCACATAGGGCTGCTGCAGCCGGGCGGTGACGTTCCAGTCGATGTGGCGCACATCGTCGTGGTGCTGGTATTCGCGCAGGTCGGCCAGGTCGATGCCGGCGCCACGCCAGAGCGTGCGGTAGTCGCCCTGCAGCAAGCCGTCCAGCCGGCGGATCACGGTCCATTCGAGTTGCCGCAGCAACGCGTCTGGCGCTGCGGTCGCGTGCGCTGCCATCAGCCAGTCGCCGTTTGCTCGGCGCGGTGCGCCAGCGGCTTGTCCGGCCTCGGCACCCGGGCCAGCAAGCGCTGGATCAATTCGTCGGCGTCGACGTTGTCGGCCAGTGCTTCGTAGCTCAGCACCAGGCGGTGGCGCAGCACATCGGGCACCAGATCGGTCATGTCCTCGGGCAGTACATAGCCGCGGCCGCGCAGCATCGCCAAAGCCTTGCCGCCTTCGATCAGGCCGATGGTGGCGCGGGGGCTTGCGCCATAGGTCAGCATGCCCTTCAACTCCTTCAGGTCGTGCTGCTCGGGCCGCCGCGTGGCACTCACCAGCTTGACCGCGTACTGCATCAATGCCGGGTCGCAAAACACTGCCTTGCATTCGCGCTGCAGCGCGGCCAGCTGGAAGGTGTCGGCCACCGCGTTGACATCGACCGCTGGCCCGGTGACGCGTTCGACGATCACGAACTCTTCTTCTTCGGTGGGGTAGTCCACCAGCACCTTCATCATAAAACGGTCGACCTGCGCTTCGGGCAACGGGTAGGTGCCTTCGGTTTCGATCGGGTTCTGCGTGGCCATCACCACGAAGGGGTCGGGCACCTTGTGCGTTTCGCCGGCGATCGTCACCTGGTGTTCCTGCATCACCTCCAGCAGGGCGCTCTGCACCTTGGCCGGCGCGCGGTTGATCTCGTCGGCCAGCAGCAAATTGGCAAACACCGGTCCCAGGCTGGTGCCGAACTCACCGCTCTTCTGGTTGTAGATGCGCGTTCCAACCAGATCCGCCGGCACCAGGTCGGGGGTGAACTGGATGCGCTTGAAGCTGCCGCGCACGGTTCGCGCCAGGGTTTTGATGGTGAGCGTCTTGGCAAGCCCCGGCACCCCTTCGACCAGCAGGTGGCCCTGCGCCAGCATCGCGACCAGCACGCGCTCCAAAAAGCGATCCTGGCCGACCACGACGCGCTTGACTTCGTACAGCACGCGTTCCATCAGCGTGGCGGTGTTTTCTGGGGTATCGATCATCGGAAGTCCTGAATTCAGAAGGGGGGCATGCCGGCGGCTGCAGCGGCGTTCTCGATCGGCACGGCAAATCCGATGCCGACGAAGGTGCGGTGCTCGGTGGGGTTCAGGATGGCGGTGACGATGCCCACCACCTGGCCGTCCATCGTCACCAACGGGCCGCCGGAATTGCCGGGGTTGGCGGCAGCGTCGAACTGGATCAGGTTGGTCAGCGTCTTTTTGCCCTCTGGCGAGCGGAATTCACGCCGAAGACCCGACACCACGCCATAACTCACCGAAGGCCCGATGCCGAAGGGGTGGCCCACCGCAATCACATGGTCGCCCGGCAGCAGGTCGCCGGTGGAGCGCATGGTCGCAGCCTGCAAATCGTCGGGAATGCTGCGGGCTTTGAGCACGGCCAGATCGTCTTCCGGCTGAGTGCCGACCAGATCGGCCTGGGTCTGGAAACCATCGGCGAAGCGCACCAGGATCTTGCGCGACCCGGCCACCACATGCAGGTTCGTGAGGATCGTGCCGTTGTCGATGATGACCACGCCGGTGCCCAGGCTGCGCTCCATGGCGCGCTGTTCGGGGTCGGTGTCCGCATCGGCCTTGTCTTCGCCTTCGGACAACCCCGTGACCCGCACCACCGAGGGCAGGATGGCGCCATAAGCCCGCGTGGCCTGCGACGGCAACGGTGCGGCTTCGAGCGACTCGCGCACGGCTTTGTCGATGTCGGCCTGCGTGATCACGCGTGCGCCCGGTTGCAAGTGCGCTGTTGCCAATACCAGCACTGTCGCCAGAATCGCGCCGGCCAGCGCCCACAGCGGTACCGCGTGGCGATGGGTAAAACCACGGCGATGACCGAAATCGGGCGCAGCGGATGCCGAATCGCCTGTGACTGCCGCCGGTAGCGCAGCCGCATCGGGGCTGTTTGCGCCAGCTTCGCTGGCAGGCAACGGGCGGCGGGGCGATCGGCTGTACAGCGGGGCCTTTTTCATCGGTGCTCCAGAGAGGGTCGAACGCGCCATATCCACACTATCACGTTGCGCTTGCTGCCGCAGCGCCCGCGGCTTCAACCTGGGTCATCATGGCTGCATGTGGACCGATTCGCATTGCCACCTGGACGCCGCCGAGTTCGACCCCGACCGCGAGGCCGTGGTGCAACGCGCCATGGCGGCCGGCGTGAGCCGCATCGTGGTGCCGGCGGTGGCGGCGTCCAACTTCGACACCGTGCGGCGCTTGGCGCACCGCCACGACGCGGCCTATGCGCTCGGCATCCACCCGTTGTGCACACCACAGGCGCAGGACAGCGATCTGGACCTGCTGCGCGACACGCTGGCCACCCATCGCAACGACCCGCGGCTGGTGGCAGTGGGCGAGATCGGCATCGATCACTTCGTGCCAGGCATCGACCCCGCTCGGCAAGCGCGCTTCTACGTGGCGCAGTTGCGCATCGCGCGCGATGCCGGGCTGCCGGTGATCCTGCATGTGCGGCGCTCGGCCGATGCCCTGCTGCAGGGATTGCGCCGCATCGATGTGCCAGGCGGCATCGCCCATGCCTTCAACGGCAGCGCGGTGCAAGCCGGGCATTTCAGCGCGCGTGGCTTCAAGCTCGGGTTCGGCGGCACCTTGACTTTCGAGCGCTCGCTGCAGATTCGCGAGCGCGCACGCACCCTGCTCGATGATGCGCTGGTGCTCGAAACCGATTCGCCCGACATCCCGCCGCAGTGGCTGTACCGCACCGCGGCCGAACGCGCCGCCGGAGCCACGCATCGCAACGAGCCGGCCGAGTTGCCGCGCATCGGTGCGGTGCTGGCCGAGCTGCGGGGCTGGAGCCTGGCCCAGACCGCGGCAATCACCTCGGCCAATGTGCGCAGCGCGCTGCCGCGACTGGCGTTGCTCGATGCCGTTGCTGCGACAGCGAACCGGGTGGCAATTGCTTGATCGCCGATGGCCAGCGGCTCCAGGGTCTGCCGCCCGTGGTCGCTTCGAACACCCGACTGCTGGTGCTGGGCAGTTTTCCGGGTTTGGCGTCGTTGCAGGCGGAGCAGTACTACGGCCATCCACGCAATCACTTCTGGCCGCTGCTGGGTGCGATCTGGGGGGTAAATCTGGCATCGATGGCCTATGCCGATCGGTTGACCGAAGCCCTGCGGCGTGGGCTCGGGGTCTGGGATGTCTATGCCAGCTGCGAGCGCATCGGCAGCCTCGACCGGGCGATTCGCAACGCGGCCTTCAACGGCTTCGGCGCCCTCCAGCGAACCGCGCCGCAACTGCAGCATGTGGCCCACAACGGCGGCGAGTCGGCGCGGGCGCGGCGCCACTTGCAGGCGCTTGGCTATCACGTTCACCGGCTGCCGTCCACCAGCCCGGCCAACGCCAGCTGGTCGTTCGAGCGCAAGCTGGCCGCATGGCGCGAGGTCTTTGCGCTGGCCGGCATCTGATGCGATGACCCGCACCGCCCACAAGCGCCAGGCCATCGAGCTGCCACCGGTGTCGCTGTCCGAGCACGACGGGGTGCGTTATCTGCACCTGGGCTCGATCTGGATCCAGGGCGCGATGCGCATCAAGAAGCCGCAGCAGATCGAACTCGACTATGTGCAGCGGATGCTGGCGAGCCTGCTGTGGCTGCCGACCCCTTCGCTGGGGGCAGAGGCGGCCTCGGGCTCGGCGGTGCAACTGGGCCTGGGCGCGGGTGCCATCACCCGCTTCACCGCCACGCAGTTGCGCATGCCCACCACCGCGGTCGAAATCAACCCCGATGTCATCACCGCCAACCGGCTATTCTTCCATTTGCCCGAAGCCGCCGATCTGGTGCTGGGCGATGCCGCCGACTGGCTCGTGCAAGCGACCCCCGGCAGTGTGCGCTTGCTGCATGTGGACCTCTACGACCACGAAGCCGCAGCGCCGGTGCTGGACAGCACCGATTTCTATGCCGCCTGCCGTTCGGTGCTCGAAGATGGCGGCGTGATGAGCGTCAATTTGTTCGGTCGCCACGCCAGCTTCCGTGACAGCATCGACCGCATCGCCGCGGCTTTCGGAGCGGCCCAGGTCTGGAGCTTGCGACCCACCCGCGAGGGCAACACCGTGGTGGTGGCCGGGCGCCAGGTCAGCGTGCCGGATCGGGCTGTGTTGTCCGAGCGAGCCGAAGCGATCGAAGCACGCCATGGGGCGCTGGGCCTGCCGGCGCGCAAGTGGCTGCGGATGGTGCGGCCGTACGCGCCGGCTCCGGACGCATCGGCTCCATCAGCGGCCACCGACCGCGCCAGCGAGACCCCATGAAATCGACCTCAGCAAGCGACACCACTGCCGAACGCAGCGCCGAACGCAACGTCGCAGCACCGGCGATTGCGTCTGCTGTCGCATCTGCTGCTCCGACCCCGCATCGCGGCCGCCTCGAATGGCCGCTGCTGCTGCGCTGGCTGCGCGAAGACGGCTGGATCAATGCCGAAGACGCAGCCCGCGTGTCGGCCCGTTTCAAGGCCGGCGCATCGAGCCTGCATGCACTGGTTCGACTGGGCGCTGCAGGCTTGCAGCGCAGCGGCAGCGGA
>JBBSPW010000078.1:0-15305 GCA_038258365.1 Burkholderiales bacterium
GTCGCGCGAGTCGTTCACGCTGTCGATCGCGCTCGCCAGCGATGCCAGCCCGGGCTGCGCCTGCGCCAGAAAGCGCTGGCCGATTTCGGTCACGCCGACGCGTCGCGTCGAGCGCTCGAGCAAGCGCACGCCCAGCGTTCGCTCAAGCTTGCGAATGGTTTGCGACAGCGCCGATGGCGACACGCCCATCTCGGCCGCTGCCCGCGTGAAGCTGGCGTGGTGCGCCACGCGCGAAAAAGCAGCGATGGGCGCGAGCAGGTCCGCAGACATCCGCCCATTATGAAGCGATGCTTCACGCCGCATGCCGCCGAACCCCGTTTATCTTGATGGGTCTTCTGACTATGGTTCGGGTTCGCCGAGCACCAGAGGCTCGCTACTCTTCATCACATCATCAGGAACAGTCCATGAACAAGCTCACAGGCAAGGTTGCCATCGTCACCGGTTCATCGAAGGGTATCGGCGCCGGCATCGCCGAGCGTTTGGCTGCCGACGGTGCCTCGGTCGTTGTCAACTATTCGCGCAGCGCCAAGGATGCGGACGCGGTCGTGCAACGGATCGCAGCAGCGGGGGGTCGCGCTGTCGCGGTCAAGGCCGACATCTCGCAACCCGCGCAGATTCAGCCGCTCATCGAAGCCGCCGTCGAGCATTTCGGCAAGCTCGACATTCTGGTGAACAACGCCGGCATCTACAGGCCGGATTCGCTCGAATCGCTGACCGCGCAGAGCTTCGACGAGCACTTCGCGCTCAATGTGCGTGGCCTTCTGCTGACCACGCAGGCAGCAGCTCGCGTACTGCCCGCTGGCGGGGTCGTGGTCAACATCAGCTCCGGCCTCGCGAAGAGCCCGTACCCGACCGTGCATGTCTACTGTTCGACCAAGGGTGCGGTCGACACGCTGACACGGTCGCTCGGGATGGAACTCGGCCCGCGCCGGATTCGCGTGGTCGGCATCGCGCCTGGATTCGTCGCGACCGAAGGCAACGCCGAGTCCGCAAAGAACATGACCGACATCCTGGTCGGGAAGACGCCGCTCGGTCGGGTCGGGATGCCGATGGACATCGCCGCCGCGGTGGCCTTCGCGGTGTCCGACGAGGCAGCATGGATCACCGGAACGACCATCGACGTGTCGGGTGGCATGGTGTTCTGAGGCCGAGGCATGCGGGGGTGACGTGCTCCCCTACGAACTTGCGCGGTATCGCATGCCGTCGACCAGCAGCGTCACCATGCGCCGCGCATAGGCAGCGTGGTCGTCTTTGGCCGACATGCACAGGTTTGCGACCGCGCGCAACAGGTCGTAGGGCTCGATGTCTTTGCGCACCTCGCCTGCGGCAATTGCCGCATCGAGCAATGACCGAATCGCGGGCAGCAGCCGCAAGTCGAAGTAGTCGGGCAAGGTCTTGAAGGCCGGGTCTCCGGAATGCAGCGCGGTGGCCAGCCCGCGTTTGGCCGCGATGAAATCCGCATAGCGTTGCATCCACAGCGCCAGGGCATCAGCCGGTCCATGAGCGGCGGCCAACAGCGGTGCGGCATCCGCGCAGGCGTCGACCTGCCTTCGGAAGACGGCGACGATGAGGTCGGAGCGGGTCGGAAAGCGGCGGTACAAGGTGCCGATGCCGACACCGGCCCGATCCGCGATCGCTCGCACCGTCGCGTCCACCCCAGAGGTGGAGAACACCTCCAGAGCGGCCTCCAGCAGGGCGTCTTCGCTGCGTTGCGCGTCCGCACGCAGGGGCGGCCGGGCGATCGCTGCACCCGGCTTCGCGCTGCTGACGGGATCAGACGTTTTGTCACTCGATCTCAAGCTGAACCTCGATTCGGACTTGCTAAACGGAACATTGATCCCTATAGTTCGGAACGCTGTTCCACTTTAACTTCTTCTGGTGGGTCCGGCAGCCGTCACAGACTCAACTCTTAAAGGAAATCACCATGAACAGCCCACTCGTCGCGCTCGTCACCGGCGCCAACAAGGGGATCGGACTTCAAATCGCGAAGGACCTCGTGGCACGCGGGCTCACCGTGCTGGTCGGCTCGCGAAGCTTGCAGAACGGGCAAGCAGCCGCGAACAGCATCGGGGCCGGCGCGCATGCCCTGCAGCTCGATGTGACGGATTCAGCGTCCATCGCCGCCGCCGCAGAGCGCATCCGAAACGAGTTCGGCCGTCTCGATGTGCTCGTGAACAACGCGGGCGTCTCGCACGCCGGCAGGCCGGGCATGAGCTTCGAAGACATCATGGCAACGAACTTGATCACCAACGCCCCGCTCGACGATGTGCGCAAGGTGTGGGAAACCAATGTGTTCGGGGTCGTCGCCGTCACGCAAGCCATGTTGCCGCTGCTGCGCGATGCGCCTGCGGCACGCATCGTCAACATGGGCAGCAGCGGCGGATCGCTTGCACGGAACTCGGACCCATCGAACGGGCACCGAACCCTGTATGGCAACTATTCGTCGTCGAAGTCGGCAGCGCATGCGGTGACGCTCGCCTTCGCCCTGGCCCTGGAGTCGACGAAGATCAAGGTCAACATCGCCTGCCCCGGTCACACCGCGACTGCGCTCAACAACTTCTCGGGCGCGCGCACGGTCGAACAGGGTGCTCGTCAGGCCGTGCGGCTCGCCCTGCTCGATGAGAACGGTCCGACGGGCTCGTTCTCGGACGAAAACGGACCGGTCGCCTGGTAGGCGGTGGATGTACTGGCCCGCCTCATCCCCTCAACGAGAGAAACGAAAGCACCTCGCGCACTGGCGCAACGAGGGTCACATCCCGCTGTTCACGCGAAACACACCAGCCGTCATGCCAACGGATGCAGGGCGTGAACCCTTCGCTCGCGTCTCGAGTCTCGCGTCTCGCGTCTCGCTCCTGTTCGCCTCGGCGCGTCACGCCCTGTACGACATCGCGAGTTCAGGGCAACAGGTCAAAGGTCTTTTGAAGATCAACGTCACCTGGCAACCTCACCGTCGATAGCTTCCCGTACGCTACGACCGCCCTCGCCGCAGCACCTGCGGCGGCGTGGTCGACCCCCTCACGATCAGCTCGACCTCGATCTCCTGCTGCTGCGGCGCGGTGATGCTGCCGTCGAGCCGACCCAACAGGTAGTCGGCGGCCCGTACCCACATCGCCTCGGTCGGCACATGCACGGTGGTCAGCGCCGGGCGCCAGTGGCGCGACATCTCCAGGTCGTCGAAGCCGATCAGCGACAGGTCGCGTGGCACGTCCAGCCCCTGCGCCTGGCATTCCAGCAGCGCGCCCCAGGCCAGCACATCGTTGCCGCACAGCAGCGCGGTCGGCGCCGGTGACGCGGACAGCAATGCGCGCGTGCCTTCGCGTGCGGCCGGCAGCGTGTACGGCGCTTGCACCAGCGACCGCTCAGGAAACTTCAGTCGCGCCGCAGCCAATGCTTCACGCACCCCCTCGATGCGTTCGGCGGCGCGGTCGTTGTGGGTGCCGATGCCGGCCAGCATCGCGATCCGCCGGTGCCCCAGGTCGAGCAGGTAACGCACAGCGCGCCCGATCGCCTCGCGGTTTCGAAAGCCCACACAAGCCGCGCCACCCGGTGCCGGAAAACTGCCGGTGTGCACCCACGGCAAGCCACGCTGCACCAAGCGGTTCATGAGCCCTGGTCGTTGGCTGATGCCTGTCAACGCCAGCGCATCGACGCCGCGCGACAGCAGCGCCTGCACCTGTGCATCCTCCTGTGCAGGGTCGTAGTCGCTGAAGGCCAGCAGCACCACATAGCCGGCTCTGGACATGCGCTGCTGGAACGCCTGCAAGCCCAGCGCGAAGATCGCGTTGTCGACCGTGGGCACGATCACGCCCACCGTGCCGCTGCGGCGCAGGGTCATCGCGCGTGCGCCGGCATGGGCGACATAACCCAGCTTCTCGACCGCTGCGGCCACCCTCGTCCGCAGCGCCTCCCGAACCGACTGCGGCGCATTCATCGCCCGCGACACGGTGGCCGTGGACACCCCGGCAACACGGGCCACGTCTTCGACGGTGGGGGAACGGGAGCGGGTCAAGGCAGCAAACGCTTTCAGGTCGGTATGCAGCGAACGGCCGCATTGTAGAAATGCCGCTGGATGGGCGGCTTGCTAGGGAAATCATGGGGTCAAGACGGCGCATACCCGGTTGACATCGCGCACGTCACAGCCAATGATCTGTAAGCGCTTACAAGGCGTTGGTTCAAGACCCCGGGAAACCCCAACGACGCGAAACACGACAGCTCCCAATGCCCCCCCACACCCCTGCATCCGACACCCGCAACCGCGCTGCCTTCAGGCTGCGGCACTGGTCGTATGCCTTGGCTGCCGTACTGGGTCTGGCCTATGTGGTTTACGTGGTGGTGATGAAGCTGTCTGACCATGTGCTCGGCGGCCCGCTCGGTGAGTTGGGCGAGTTCACCTTGGTGCTGACCGCCGTGGTTGCCTTTTCCGTGGGGCTGTTTGCTGACGAGGCCGGCCTAGCCCGGAGATCCGATGACACAGAGCCGGCAGGCAGCAGGCAGCAGCCAGTAACCGATCACCAACTTCCACCAAAAGACCAGGAGACGACATGAGCCGCACCGATTCCAATACCCGTCACCCTCACCACCTCGATCTGCCCGCCGGTCCCGCTGCCGAACGTCGCAACTTTTTGCTGGCTGCGCGCCGCTATGGCTTCACCGCCGCGGTGCTGGGCCTCACGGGCGGGTTCCTGACCGACCGCCAAGCGATGGCGCAGACCATGGCCGACGAAGAGAAGAAGCAGAAGGCCGCCAAAGTGACGATGCTCTTCGCCACCGAATACAAGATCGAGGACTACGTGAAGTACCCGGTGATGCAAGCCCAGTACAAGGCCAACATCGAAGCGCAGTCCAAGGGCCAGATCTACACCAAGCTGCACCCGGCCGGGCAACTGGGCATCGGCGCTGCGCTGGCGCAGAAGATCCAGGCCGGCACGGTGCAGGGCGGTGCGGTGTCGCTGTCCAACTTCTCGCCTTACACGCCGGTGGTGGACCTGATCAACATCCCCTACTGGTGCGGCGACAACCAGCGTTTCGCCAACCTCGTCACCAGCAAAACCTGGAACGACGAGATCACCCCGAAGGTCACCGCCAAGGGCTACAAGCCACTGTTCTATTTCACGGTCGACCCGCGAACGGTGTCCAGCCGCAAGGGCTACAAGCCCGTGAAGGTGCCGTCGGACATGCAGGGCATGAAGATGCGCGTGCCGCCGTCCAAGCTGCTGCAAACCTTCTACCGCCTGGCCGGTGCCAACCCGACGGTGGTGCCGTGGGGCGAGACTGCCACCGCGATCAAGCAAGGTGTGGCCGACGGGCTCGACCCTTCGATTTCGGCGCTGGCGACCTTCGGCTTCGCCGATCTGTTGTCGAATATTTCGTACATCCGCTCGGTGCCCGACGCGCAGATGTTCGCGGCCAACGCGGCCTGGTACCAGGAACTGCCGGCCGACCTGCGCCGTGCTTTCGATGCTGCCAACGAGCAGACCCAGATCGAAACCTTTGCGCAGATCGCCCCGGCCCGCGCCGAGTCGATGCGCTTGTTGCGCGCTGGCGGCTGCGAGTTCTACAACCCGTCGGATGCCGAGATGAAGCAGTGGGTCGACGCCTGCGGCGAGCAGCGCAAGGAGTACGACGAGTTCAAGCTGCAGTTCGCAGGGTCGATGGGGGCGTTCGACGCGTTCAAGAAGGCCGCCAACACGCAAGGGCCGATCACGGTGCCCGAGTTCAAGCTCTGAGTTCGGTTCGGGCCATTCCGTGAGGCAGATCCTGCAAGCGCTAGACCGCGACGGCGAGCGTTGGGCGATGCTGGTTTTCTACACCTTCTGCTGCATCGTCATCGTGCAGGAGGTGGTGCGACGCTTCGGTCTCAACTACTCGTCGGCATGGGGCGAAGAAGCCGCGCGCTATGCCTTCATCTACCTGGGCTGGATCGGTGCGGCCTATGCGGTGCGGGAACGCGCCCACATCCGCTTCGACATCCTGCTGCAACGCCTGGGGCCGCGGGGCAAGGCACTGGTGTTCATGTTTGCCGAAGTGGCCACCATCGCCTTCGCCTGCGTGGCGTTCTACTGGAGCCTGCACACGATCGAGCTGCTGCTGAAGTTCGACGGCCAGACCCCGGTGCTGCGCGTCAACAAGGCCTGGTTCGAAGCTGCCGTGCCGATCGGTTTCGCGCTTGTGATCTTCCGCAGCCTGCAAGGCATGTGGCGCGATTTCGGTGATTTCAGAGCAGGACGCGAACCTTTTGCGGGCAAAGCGATGTTCGAGGAATAGTCCGATGCATCTCCATCCGACCGCTGCCAGGACCCCCCGATGAATCCGATCGTGCTTTCGGTCGTGGGACTGTTCGCGATGCTGTTGATCGGCGTGCCCTTCTGGGTCTCGATGGGCCTGGGCACCGTCGCGATGCTGACCTTGACGCAGGCAATGCCGCTGAGCCTGGTGGGCGAAGCGCTGTTCGAGGGCGTCGACTCGTTTGCGTTGATCGCCATCCCGCTGTTCGTGTTGACCGGCGACGCGATGGTGCGCACGGGCCTGGGCGAGAAACTGCTGAACTTCGCCGAAGCCACCTTCGGCTCGATGCGCTCCGGTTTCGGCACCTCCACCGTCATGGGCTGCGGACTGTTCGCCTGCATCTCGGGCAGCGACGCAGCCGATGCAGCCGCAGTGGGCCGACTGACGATGTCGCGGCTGGTCGAGCGCGGCTATCCGAAGCCCTATGCCTGCGCGCTGGTGGCCTCGGGTGCCTGCACCGGCATCCTGATTCCGCCATCGATCGCCTACATCATCATCGGCTTGGTGCTCGGGGTGTCGGCGTCGACCTTGTTCCTGGCGGCCTTCATTCCGGGCGTGCTGGTGTTGGTGTCGATCATGGTGACCAATGCCGTCATCAACCGCATCTGCGGCTACGAGAAAGCGCAAGGCCGCTTCGACTTCAAGCGTTGGACCGCCGCGTTGTGGGACGCCAAGTACGCGCTGGCGATCCCCTTCATCATCCTGGGCGGCATCTATTCCGGCGTCTTCACGCCCACCGAATCTGCCGCTGTCGCAGTAGCGGTTGCGGTCGGCACCGGCATGCTGCAAGGCCGCCTGACGCTGGCCGACTGGCCGGCGATGCTGGGCACCTCGGCGCGGGTTTGCGGAGTCGTGATTCCGATCATCGCGGTGGCGCTGTTGTTCTCGCAAGCGCTCACAGTGCTGGATGTGCCGCAGCAATTCGTCGCCTGGGTGATGGGCTTCGGCACCGGGCGCGTGGCGGTGATCCTCTTGTTCCTCGCCATTTTTGCGGTCGCCGGCATGTTCATGGAAACCGGGCCGAACATCCTCGTCTTCGGCCCGCTGCTGTGGCCACTGGGCCAAGCCGTGGGGATGGACCAGGTGCACTTCTGCGTGTTCATGATCACGACCTTGGGCATGGGCTTCATCACGCCGCCGTTCGGCCTGAACCTGTTCGTGATGTCGGGGTTGACCCGCGTGCCGGTGGCCGCGATCGCCGCCCGCGCCCTGCCCTTTGCGCTGGTGATGCTGGGCGTCTCAGCCTTGATCGGCTTCGTGCCCTGGATCTCGCTGGTGGCGCTGGGCCGCTGAAAGTCCACCGGCAGGCCACTCCTTCTCATTCATTCGACTCCGGAAGTACCCATGTCCATCCAGTACCTCAAGAAAGCCGAGAAGACTCCCGAAACCGAAACCGCCGCCGCGCAGAAGGTCGTGGTCGAAATGCTGGCCGCCATCGAAGTCGGCGGCGAAAGCAGCGTGCGCGACTACGCGAAGAAGCTCGACAAGTGGGAAGGCGAGATCGTCATGACCCCCGAGCAGATCAGCGCCGCCATCGCCGAGGTGCCGGCGCAGGTGCGCGCCGACATCGACTTCGCGGTCAAGCAGGTGCACGACTTCGCGATCGCACAGAAAGAGTCGATCACCGATGTCTCGGTGCAATTGCATGCCGGTGTCACCGCGGGTCAGAAGGTGCTGCCGGTCAATGTGGTCGGCTGCTATGCGCCAGCCGGGCGTTATGCGCACATCGCATCGGCCTACATGACGGTGGCGACTGCAAAAGCCGCAGGCGTGCAGACGGTGATCGCTTGTTCGTCGCCGTTTCGCGGCGGCGGCATGCATCCCTATGTGCTGTATGCGTTCAAGGCCGCGGGTGCCGATGTGATCATGACCTTGGGTGGCGTGCAGGCCATTGCGACGATGGCTTACGGCCTCTTCACCGGCCAGCCCGCCGATGTGGTGGTGGGGCCGGGCAACAAGTTCGTCGCCGAAGCCAAGCGCACGCTGTTCGGCAAGGTCGGCATCGATGTTTTCGCGGGTCCGTCGGAAGTGGCGGTGATCGCCGATGCCAGCGCCGATCCGGCCATCGTCGCGAGCGATCTGGTAGGCCAGGCCGAACATGGACACGAGTCGCCGGCCTGGCTGTTCACCGACAGCAAGGCATTGGCTGAGGACGTGATGCAGCGCATTCCGAAGCTGATCGATGCCTTGCCGCCGACCGCGCGCGATGCGGCTGCCGCCGCCTGGCGCGACTACGGCGAAGTGATCGTTTGCGACACGCGCGAAGAGGTGGCGCAGGTCTCGGACCGCTATGCCAGCGAACACCTGGAAGTGCAAACCGAAGACCTCGATTGGTGGCTCGGCAGGCTGACCAACTACGGCTCGCTGTTTCTGGGTGAAGAAACCACCGTGGCCTATGGCGACAAGGCCAGTGGCCCGAACCATGTGCTGCCGACCAAGGGCGCCGCACGCTACTCGGGCGGACTGTCGGTGCACAAGTTCATGAAGACCCTGACCTGGCAGCGCATGACCCGCGAAGCCGCACGCGACATCGGCGAAGTCACCGCCCGCATTTCGCGCCTGGAAGGCATGGAGGCGCATGCGCGCACGGCGGACGACCGGCTGGCGAAGTACTTTCCGGGTCAGACCTTCGACCTCGGCAAGGCGGTCGAAGTTTGAGTTCGCAGACCGGCTCGCCGTCGGTGCTCGACAGCCTGTTCTCACTCAACGGCCGTCGCGCGGTGGTCACCGGCGGCAATGCCGGCATCGGCGAAGCGCTGGCGCTGGCGCTGGGTTTGGCCGGGGCATCGCTGTTGCTGGTGGCCCGGCGTGAAGCGGCGTTGGATGCCGCTGCCTCAAGGCTGCGTGAACAAGGCATCGACTGCAGCGTGCTGGCGCTCGACCTGTCGCGCACCGAAGCCCTGCCCGACGCGGGACGCCAGATTGCACGAGCCACCGAAGGCCATGCCGACATCCTCGTCAATGCGGCCGGCGTCAATCTGCGCGAACCGTTCGCGGCGGTCACGCCCGACAGCTGGAACCAGCAGATCGCCTTGCACCTGTCGTCGCCGTTCTTTCTGACCCAGGCGCTGGCGCCGGCGATGGCCGAACGCGGCTATGGCCGCATCATCAACATCGCTTCACTGCAATCGACACGCGCCTTTGCCAACAGCGCGCCGTATGGCGCCGGCAAGGGCGGCGTGGTGCAGTTGACGCGCGCCATCGCCCAGGCCTGGTCGAACAAGGGCATCACCTGCAATGCCATCGGCCCCGGCTTCTTCCCAACCGACCTGACCGCGCCGGTGTTTGCCGACCCTGCGCTGTCGGCCACCCACGCGGCCCGCACCGCCATCGGCCGCAACGGCCGTCTCGACGACCTGCATGGCGCGGTGGTCTTTCTCGCCAGCCCCGCCAGCGCCTACATCACGGGCCAGACCCTGATGGTCGACGGTGGCTACACAGCAACTTGAATCCACGGACTTCGCATGAAAGCACTGGTCTACACCGAACCCAATCGCATGCAACTGCAAGACCGCGATGCACCCGAGGCCGCCCCCGGCGACGTGGTGGTTCGGATCGACGCGGTGGGCATCTGCGGCTCGGACCTGCATGCCTTTCATGGCCACGATCCACGTCGCAAGCCTGGGCTGGTGCTGGGCCACGAGTTCGCCGGCACGGTGGTCGCCAGTGCCAGCGAGGGCTGGGCCGTGGGCCAGCGCGTCACCGGCAACCCGCTGATCACTTGCGGCCATTGCAGCTATTGCGTGCAGGGCCGCGACAACCTGTGCAGCAACCGCACGATGGTCGGCATGACGCGGCCCGGTGCCTTTGCCGAGCACATGGGCATTCCGGGGCGCTGTTTGATCGCGGTGCCCGACACGCTGGCGCCGGTCGCCGCTTCGCTGACCGAGCCGGCAGCGACTGCGCTGCATGCCATCAACCTGTCGGCCAAGGTGATGGCAAGACCGATCCACGAAGGCCGGGTGCTGGTGCTGGGCGGCGGTGCCATCGGCATGCTGGCTGTGTTGTTGCTGCGCCACCTGGGCGCCGACCGGATGCAGGTGGCCGAGGTCAACCCGCTGCGGCGGCAGTCGATCGAGACCCATGCCCGCTGCGGCACCTTCGACCCGCGCAACGCGACGGCCGATGAAGGCGCCTTCGAATTCGTGATCGATGCGGTCGGCAGCGCCATCACCCGCAAGGCAGCGCTGGCCGCAGTGGCACCCGGTGGCGTGGTGATGCACATCGGCCTGCAGGACTGGGCCAGCGAGATCGACATGAGAAAGCTCACGCTGGCCGAGATCACCCTGTTGGGCACCTACACCTACACGATGGCCGATTTGCGCGCCACCGTGGCGCTGTTGGAGCGCGGTGCCTTCGGCGACCTGGCCTGGGTCGAGCGGCGCCCGCTGTCGCAAGGCGCGCAAGCCTTCGACGACCTGCACCATGGCCGCGTGGCATCGCCCAAGGTGGTGCTGGAACCAGCTGGCTGAGCCTGGCACGCTCTGAAAATTGCTGCGGCATGCGTGCCATCCACTTTGCGGGCCAGCAGTCGATTGCCGTTGTCGATCGACCGTGGCCTGTGCCGGCCGTCGGAGAGGTGTTGCTGCGCATCCGCCGCACCGCGCTCTGCGGCAGCGACGCCAAGCTGTGGCGCAAGGGCGCGGCGCAGGTGCCGGGGCACGAAATCTTCGGGGTTGTCGACCAACCCGGCCATGCGAGCCACGGCCAGCGCGCAGCGGTCTACATCCCCGTGCATTGCGGCCATTGCACCCAGTGCCTGCGCGGCAACACGCACTGCTGCGAGAACGAATCGACCTTGATCGGCTGGAACCGCGATGGCGGCTATGCCGATGCAGTGGCGGTGCCCGAACGATGCCTGCTGCCAGTGCCGCACGACATCCCTGACGACCTCGCGCCGCTGCTGCTGGACACCATCGGCACCGCCGCGCATGCACTGCGGCTGGTGCGGAAGCTGCTGCCCGACCTGGCCGCGGCGCGGGTGCTGATCACGGGCGCCGGCCCGGTCGGGCTGGGCGGTTTGATCGCGATGATGGACATGGGTGCCACGAAGGTGGCGGTGGCCGATCCGCGCGCGGCGCGTTGCGAGCTGGCGCGCTCGTTCGGCGCCCGCATCCACCCGGTGGGCGACCGCAGCCAGCGCTTCGATCTGGTGCTGGAGAGCAGCGGCAACCTGGGGGCGCGCGACCAGGGCTTGGAGGTGGTGGCACCGCAAGGCGTGATGCTCTGGGTCGGCGAGAACGACGAAGTCTGGCCGGTGGTGGAGACGAAGCCGGTGCGCCGCAAGGATTTCTATCTGGTGCGCTCGTTCTACTTTCCGAAAGCCGACCACAGCGCCAATATCGAACTGTTGCGGCGTCAGCGGTCGCGCTACGAACAGCTGGTCGACCAGGTGTTCGACCTGGAACAGATGGCCGACGAGTTCCCGCGTTTCATGGCCGGAGAGCGCATCAAGCCACTGATGCGCGGTGCTGCTTGACGATCGGCGCGACCCCTGCCGGAACCCTGTGCTTCGTGGGCCAGGCGGTGCTGGACCAGGTATTTCATGTCGACGCTTTCAGCCTGGAGGGCGGCAAGTCGGTGGCGCACGGGTTTGCCAGCCGCGCCGGCGGCTTGGCCACCAAAGCTGCGCTGGCGGCCCAGGCCTTGCGCGACCCCGCTGCCAGCCCTGCGGTACGGCTGTTGAGTGCCATCGGCGACGACGGCAGCGGTCGCATCCTGCAGGGTCTGCTGGGCGATCGGGGCCTGGCCGCGACGGTGGTGCCGGGCGCCGCCACCGCGGTGTCGGCGGTGCTGATCGATGCTGCAGGTGAACGGCAGGTGCACAACTTCCGCGGCACCGCGTTGGCGGGTGCTGCGCTGCCCGATTCACAGGCTTTCGAGCACTGCAGCGGGGTGCTGGCCGACCCCCGCTGGCCAGAGGCCGCCGCCCTTGCCTTGCAGATCGCGCACCGTCGCTCGGTGCCATCGGTGCTGGATGCCGAAACTGCCGAACCCGCCGTGCTGCAACGGTTGGCACCGCTGGCGGATTGGTGCGTGTTCTCACGCAGCGGGCTGCAGGACTTTTGCGACTGTCGCAACGCAGAGGGCGATGCGCACACGCTGCTGAACGCGGCGGCAGGCAGGCTGGGTGACACCGACTTGGTCGTCACACTCGGCGCAGGCGGCGCCTTGTGGCGCCGACCCGGCACCCGCACGGCGGTTCACCTGCCGGCTTTTGCCGTCGAAGCGGTCGACACCAATGGCGCCGGCGATGTGCTGCACGGCGCCTTGTTGCTGTGGCTGGCCGAGGGCGCGGCACCTGCCGATGCACTGCGCCGTGCGCTGGCCGCCGCCGCACTGGCCTGCCGCGGTGCAGGCCTGCCGACGCGCCGCCAACTCGACGACTTCCTGGAGTTCTTCGCATGACCGATCACGCCGCTCGCGCTGCCGATACCCAGACCCGCGCTGACCCCAACGCCAACACCATGATCGCCAGCGCGGGCAAACGCTGGCGCCTGCGCCGCCTGGCCGACACGGCGGGCTTCTTCTCGATGGTCGCCATCGACCAGCGCCCGCCGATCTTTGCGATGCTCGCGGACGCTTTGAAGACAACCGCGGACCGAGTGCCTTTCGACGAAGTGCTGGCGGTCAAGCGCTGCCTGGCGATCGCCTTTGCGTCCGATGCCAGCGCGATCCTGGTCGACCCCAACTGGGGCTACCCCGCGGCGGCCGATGTACTGAACCCCGCCGCCGGTCTGGTGATGACGCTGGAAGACCACCGCACCACGCCGGACCGGCGCTCGTCGGTGATCGCCGATTGGTCGGTGCAGAAGATCGCAGCGCTGGGCGGCGACGCGGTCAAGCTGCTGGCCTGGTACCACCCGCGCGCCGACGAAGCCGTTCGCGCTCATCAGCAGGCCTTCGTTCAGCGAGTGGGCGAGGATTGCGCGCGGCACGAACTGCCCTTCGTGCTCGAGCTGTTGCTGTATCCGCTGGCCGGCAACGGGGAATTCGCCGACCCCGCCGCGGCCGATCCCGATGCCTATCGCGAACACAGCGCCAAGCGCGCCGACGATGTCGCGCAGAGCGTGCAGACCTTTGCCGACCCATGCTTCAGAGTGGACCTGTTCAAGCTCGAAAGCCCCTGGCCCGTCGAGCGGGTACCGGCTCTGGACAGTAAAGGATCCGCCGCCTGCACACGCGCGTTTGCCGCCCTGCATGCGGCCTGCGGCGACCGGCCCTGGGTGATGCTGTCGGCCGGCGCAGAGGCTGGGCAGTTCGAGCATGTGGTGGGCCATGCGGCACGCGCCGGTGCCGCCGGGTTTCTCGCCGGCCGCGCACTGTGGGCCGATGCGCTGTCGCACTGGCCCGACCGCGCGGCAACCGCTGCGCATCTGGCGACCACCGGCTGCGAGCGGCTGCACCGGCTGAAGGCGCTGATGCAGCGCGAAGGCCGCCCTTGGCAGGTGCCGGCATGGGAACCTGAGCTGCGGTCCGAAGGCGAGTTCGCCCGGGCTCGCATCGGCAGCAGCACCAGCACCAGCACCAGTGCCAGCACCAGCACCAGTGCCAGTGCCGGTGCAGGTGCAGGTGCAGGTGCCAGTGCCGGTACCAGCGCCAGCGCCAGTGCGGCCTGATGCTCCGCATGTCCAGCGATCAAGTCGGCCGTAGAGTCGGCCGCTGAAGACGGCGCAGCACGGCGCCGTCGCCGACGGAGTGCCCTGAATGTCAAGCCAAGAAGAGTCCTACACGCCACCCGAAATCTGGGTCTGGCAAAAACCCAGTGGCGGCCAGTTCGCCAGCATCAACCGCCCGGTGGCTGGCCCCACGCATGACAAGACGCTGCCGGTGGGGCAGCACCCGCTGCAGCTGTACTCGCTGGCCACGCCCAATGGCGTCAAGGTGACGGTGCTGCTGGAAGAGCTGCTGGCGCTCGGCCATGCGGGGGCCGAATACGACGCCTGGCCGATCGTGATCGGCAATGGCGACCAGTTCGGCAGCGGCTTTGTCGAGGTCAACCCGAACTCGAAGATCCCGGCCCTGATGGACCACAGCGCGGTCCAGGGCGGCGGCCAGCCGCTGCGGGTGTTCGAGTCCGGCGCGATCCTGTTGCACCTGGCCGAGAAGTTCGACGCGTTGCTGCCGAAGGGTGTGGCTCGCGCGGAATGCCTGTCGTGGCTGTTCTGGCAGGTCGGCAGCGGGCCGTACCTGGGCGGCGGCTTCGGACACTTCTTCCACTACGCACCGACCAAGATCGAATACGCCATCGACCGCTTCGCGATGGAAACCAAGCGCCAGCTCGATGTACTGGATCGACGCCTGGCGCAAAGTGCCTACCTGGCCGGCGACGACTACAGCATTGCCGACATCGCTGTCTGGCCGTGGTACGGGGTGCTGGTGCAAGGCCAGATCTATGGTGACGCTGCGAACTTTCTTCAAGTGAAGGACTACCCCCACCTGCAGCGCTGGACAGCCGAGATCGCCGCACGGCCTGCGGTGCAGCGCGGCATGCGGGTCAACCGCACCTGGGGCGACGAGGCGACGCGGCTGCCCGAGCGTCACAGCGCAGAGGACTTCGACGCGGAACGCACGGGCTGACAGAGAACGGCCGACAGCGGCCTCCCGCGCCCAGCTTCAGCGACCGCGCAGGAACATCCCGTCCAGCTCCTTCATCGTCACCTGGCGCCAGGTCGGCCGGCCGTGGTTGCAGGTGTCGGCGCGGTCGGTGGCTTCCATCTCGCGCAGCAAGGCGTTCATTTCTTCGATCGTCAAACGCCGGTTCGCGCGCACCGCGCCATGGCAGGCGATCGTCGCCAGCAGTTCGTCACGAGCGCGCTGGACGAGGTTGTTGGCGCCTTCGCCGCGACGCTCTTCCGTGCTGCGGCCCGTGTGAGCGCCCACAGGCCTGCCAGCCAGGTCGGCCAGTTCGGCCAGCACCGAGCGTGTCAGCTCCACCAGGTCGGTGCGGTCGTTGTCCGGCAGCGCAGCCGGGCGGCTGCGCACCACCAGTGTGCCGGCCGCCACCGGCGGCACCTCCA
>JBBSPW010000079.1:0-15293 GCA_038258365.1 Burkholderiales bacterium
CTCCGAGATGCACTTCGTGGCGGCACTCGACCGCATCGAAGGCGTGCGCTGCGTGCTGGCGCTGTTCGAAGGCGTGGCCACCGGCGCGGCCGATGGCTACTGGCGCATGAGCGGCAACCCGGCTGCCACGCTGCTGCACCTGGGGCCGGGGCTCGGCAATGGAATCGCCAACCTGCACAACGCGCGCAAGGCGCGGTCGGGAATCATCAACATCGTCGGTGACCATGCCACCGGGCACATCGGCTACGAGTCCCCGCTGAAGTCCGATCTGCCGGGCCTGGCCGCTTCGATCTCGCACTGGACGCGCCATTCGCAGCACGCAGCCGAGGTCGGTGCCGATGGCGCCGCTGCTGTCGCCGCAACGCGCGACGGTGCGGTCGGGCGCATTGCCACCTTGATGCTGCCGGCCGACACCGCTTGGGGTGCGGGTGGGCGCGCAAAGCGGGCAGCGGCACCCACGGCGGCAGCGCAGGCGCCGGCTGCCGCGATCGAAGCCGCAGCACGCACGTTGCAATCGCTGGGCGACAAGGCCCTGCTGCTGCTGGGCGCAGCCGGCGCGCGCGATGAACACTCGCAACACCTGGGCGCCGCCATCGCCGCCAGGACCGGCTGCCGCGTGATGGCCGAGTTCTACAACGCCCGCATGCCCGGTGGCCGCGGCCGGCCCGCGATCCCGCGGCTGCCGTATGCGGTCGATGCCGCCGCCGCGCGCCTGTCGGGTTTGCAAGCCGTCGTGCTGGCCGGAAGCGTCGACCCGATCGCGTTCTTCGCCTATCCGAACAAACCGTCGCGCCTGCTGCCGCCGGGGGCTGCGCTGCTGACCCTGGCCGAACCGCAGCAGGATGTGACCGGCGCATTGCAGGCCTTGGCCGAGGCGCTGAACGTGAAACCCGAAGCCGCACGATCGACATCCGGCCCGGCATCGGTTCCGCCCGCCATGCCCACCGCCGGTGCGCTGACCCCCGAATCGATCGCCGCCGCGATCGCCGCCGCGCTGCCCGACCACGCCATCGTGGTCGACGAAGCGATCACCACCGGCCGCGGCTTCGGCGCCGCAATGGCCGCTGCCGCGCCGCACGACTGGCTGCAAGGCATGGGCGGCGCCATCGGCTATGGCCTGCCCTGCGCGGTCGGCGCAGCCATCGGCGCGCCAGGCCGGGCGGTGCTGGCGCTGGAAGGCGACGGCAGCGCCATGTACACACTGCAAGCGTTGTGGACGATGGCGCGCGAGTCGCTGCCGGTGGTGGTGGTGGTGTTCGCCAACCGCGCCTACCGCATCCTGCAGGGCGAGTTGCAAGGCGTGGGTGCCACGGTCAGTGGCCAGAAGGCGACCGACATGCTGACCCTGGACCGCCCCTCGCTGGACTGGGTGGCATTGGCCCGAGGCCACGGCATGCTCGGCGAGCGGGTCGAGGACGCCGGTGCGCTGGCACGGGCGTTGCAGCGCGGGTTCGCGAGCGGCGCGCCGTGCTTGATCGAGGCTTCGTTCTGAGCGAGCGGGCGACCCCCAGCCGCGTTTCGCGTTTGCCGTTGGCCCGGGCCGGGCGGCTGACCGCTCCAGTGGTGACTCAGTTTGCCCGCAGCAGCAAACGCTGCACCTGGTCGAGCAGGTCGACGCCGTCGACGGGTTTGACCACATGCAGGTCGAAGCCCGCCGCGAGGCTGCGTGCGCGGTCCTGCGGCGAGCCGTAGCCCGTGATCGCCACGAGGAGCGTGGTGGCAGTGCGCGGTTCCATGCCGCGCAGCCGCCTGGCGACCTCCAGGCCGTCGATGCCGGGCAGACCGATGTCGATCAGCGCCACGTCGAACGCACCGATGCTGGCCCGTTCCAGGGCCTGGTGCCCGTCCACGGCTTCGGTCACCTGGTGCCCTGCGCCTTCGAGCACTTCGCGCAGCATCGTGCGGCCGTCGTCGTTGTCTTCGACCAGCAGCACATCGAGCCGACGCTGGACAAGCGCGCCGCTGCCGGCATGCAGCGCTGCCGGCTCAGGAGCGGACGGCGGCACGGTGCTCGGCAGCGTCAGCGTGAACAGGCTGCCTTGTCCCGCGCCGTCGCTGTGGGCCTCGAGCCGCCCGCCGTGCAGTTTGGCGAGCCGGTACGCGAGCGTGAGGCCGATGCCCAGGCCGCCCTGTGTCCGCGCAGCGCCGCGCTCGCCCTGCACGAAAAGGTCGAACACACGCGGCAACAGCTCGGCCGCCATGCCGACGCCTTCGTCGCGCACGGTCAGCGTCACCTGGTCGGCGCCGCCTGCCAGCACCAGCCGTATGGCACCGCCGTCAGGCGAATAGCGCACCGCATTCGTCAGCAGGTTGGTGACGATCTGCTCGAGCCGCGTCTCGTCGCCCGACACCCACGCCGCCGCGAGCTGCAGGTCAAGCGGGTGCCTGCGCGAAGGGCCCACCACCTGCTCGGCCACGCGCTGAACCAGCTCGGCAAAGTCGAGCGGCCGCCGATCGAGCTTGATCTGGCCGCGGCTGACCCGGCTGGCGTCGAGCAGGTCGTCGACCAGCTGGGTCAGATGCGCGGTCTGCCGCTGCAGCACGCCCTGCACCAGGGTCGCGCGGTCGCCATCGGGCCGCTTGCGCAGCAGCTGCACCGCGGTGGTGATCGCGCTCAGGGGGTTGCGCAGTTCGTGGCCGAGCATGGCCAGGAACTCGTCCTTGGCTCGGTTGGCGCCCTCGGCCTCCGAGCGCGCCCTGCCGAGCGCATGCATGGCGTGGGTCGCATCGTCGAGCGCCTGCTGCAGTTCGCGCAACTCCCGCATGGCGGGGTCCTTCGAGCCGGTCGCGTCGTCGCCAGGTCGCGCCGCGTCAGCAAGCGGAGGCTGCTCGTCGGAGGGCGGCGGACCCGAGTCCTCGGGCTGTGTGTGCTGCAGCGACGTGCTGTAGCCGCCTCGTCTGAGCGCGCGCGCCTGGGCCGCGAGCAGCGCCACGGGCTCGCTGATGCGACGAGCGAGCAGCCGGGCAAGCAGCAGCGCAAGGCCCAGTGAGACACCCACGCCCAGCAAGCCGACAAGCAAGACACGCCACGCGCTGGCCTCGACGCTTTTGGCGGGAACGCCGATGCCCACCGCCCAGCCGCTGAACGCCGAGCGTCGCCAAGTCACGTACGAGGGTGTGTCTTCCAGCGTGGTTCCGCGGTACGCACCATCGGTCGCGCCGGAACTGAGGGCGGAGCGAAACGCCGGTGCCACGGTGACCCCGACCCGCACCTCTCCCTCGTACTGGCGGGCCACCTGCAGCAGTCGAGTGTCGACCACCGAGGCAACCCAGTCCTTGGGCATGCCCTGTTCGCGCAGGATCCGCGAGATGGCCGCCGGGTCGACCACGGCGGTGAGCACATAGGCCAGTCGGCCGTCTCTCATCACCGGCACGCGAACAGCAAATGCCTGCCGCAAGCCACGTGGTTCCGACGACAAGCTGCCGATGGCCGGCTGCATTGTGCGCACCACGGCCTCGAAGCTGGCGGTCTCGTCGATGCGCAGCGGCTCGGCGCCCCAGGGCCGCGTCGCATTGACCCACTGCAGACCTTCGGGGTCGGCCAAGATCACCGTGACCCAGTCGGGTTGCACCTTCTTGAGCCGTTGGGCGAGGCGGTAGAAGCGCTCCAACTCGCCGTCTAGGAGCACCTGGCTTTCCGCCAGCGTGCGCAGCGCGGCGACCGTCGATCGCAACTCGGCGTCCAAGGCGCTCGTGATGGCAACGACGCGGTCGTGCATGCCGCGTTCGAAGGTCTGGCGCTCGAGCCTGGCTTGCACCACGGCCAGTCCCGCAGCGAACAACACGACTGGCAGCAGCGTGCCGATCGCCAGCAGAAACAAGTGGTTGCCGATGCTTGCCGAGCGCAGTCTGGAAAAGTAGGCGGACATCGGATGCAGCGGCTGGTCATCCCGCGCGACAAGACGGGCTTGTCGAATCATCGCAGGGCCGGCGAGTGCCCCCGAAGATCGCAGGCTCAATGCCCGACACGGCAGGAGCCGGGCCGTTGACCGGGCTTGGGCGACCGGACGTCGGAGGCGCACTGCTAGACTGCGCCCCGCATCAGGTGCCCGCCCTTCGCACGAAGGCCGGGTTAAACGGGAAGCCGGTGGGTTCAGCTCGACTGCGATCGATCCAGACCATTCCGGCGCTGCCCCCGCAACGGTAAGCGAGGAGCAAGCGGCAACGCAGCCACTGGGTGAATGTCACCTGGGAAGGCGCCGCAGGCTTTCGGACGCATGTCGGTCATTCATTGGCCGTTGAATGCTTCGACACTCGCAAGCCCGGATACCGGCCTGTTGCATGTGAGCTGGCGTTGCGGAGGGCGATGCGGGCCGGGTGGCCGACCCGCTTGCGCGTGCCTGGCCATCCGCCTTTCGCTTCTCTCTCCATCCGTCGGCAGTGTCTGGCTGTTCCGCACGGGGCGTGCGGTGGGAGAGCATGTGAAGTTTCATTTTTCAGGGCTTGCGGGCCTTGCCGTTACCGGTGTGGCTGCCGTCGTTGGCCTCAATGGGTCCGCCGTGGCGCAAACGCCGCCGCCCGAGCAGATCGTCATCACCGCCACCCGCACGCCGCAAAAGGTGTCGGACGTGGTCGCCGAGGTCACGGTGCTCGACCGCACCATGCTCGACCGCAGCGAAGGCCGCTCGCTGGTCGAGGTGCTGTCGCAAGCACCGGGCCTGCAGTTCGCCAACAACGGCGGGCTCGGTCGGCCTTCTTCTCTGTTCGTGCGCGGGCTGGAAGCGCGCCATGTGCTGCTGCTGATCGACGGCGTGCCGTTGGGGTCGGCCACCCTCAACATCGCGTCGCTGGACAACCTGCCGCTGGACACCGTGGAGCGCATCGAGATCGTGCGCGGACCGATGACTTCGCTGTATGGCAGCAGCGCGATGGGCGGGGTGGTGCAGGTGTTCACCCGCCGCGGCACGACGGGGGTGAATGGCAACGCCCGCGTCGCCGCCGGCAGCAAGGGCTATGCGCTGGCGTCGGGTGGGGTCAGCGTGGCACAGAACGGTTTCGACCTGGCCGCGCAGGTGCAGCACCAGCAGGTCGATGGCTACTCGGCCAGCAATTCCCGCGTGCCGTTCGGCAGCTTCAACGCCGACGACGACGGCTACCGCCAGAACGCCGGCAGCCTGCGCGCCGGCTATGCGTTCGCACCGGGTTGGCGCGTCGAGGGCCTGGTGCTGGAATCGCAGGGCAAGGTGCAATACGACGACGGGCCCGGTGTCGATGCCCGCGCCGCGGTGCGCAACAACGTGCAGTCGCTGCAGGTGGCCGGCTCGCCACTGGCGGGCTGGCGCACGCGCTTGTCGTTCGGGCGCTCGCTGGACCGCTACGACACGCTCGCGTCGGCCAGCAGCTTCACCGACATCGGGCCCACCGACACCGTGCAGCGGCAGCTCGGTTTCGAGAATCGACTCACGCTGCCGGGGGCTTTCGGTGAAGCCCTTCTGCTGCTGGAGCGGGTCGAGCAGGACGTGAGCCGGGCGGGTGCCCCGTTTTCGGTCGATGAGCGACGCATCGACGCCCTGGCCTTCGGTTGGTCGGCGCGCTTCGGCAATGCCGATCTGCAGACGAGCCTGCGGCGCGACCGCAACTCGCAGTTCGGCGGCCAGACCACCGGTGCCATCGCCGCGGCCTGGCGCTTCGGCGAGTCATGGCGGGCCGGTGGTTCGTACGGCACCAGCTTCACCGCACCCAGCTTCAACCAGCTCTACTTCCCCGGCTTCGGCAGCCCCGGCCTGCAGCCCGAAGAGGGCAAGCATGCCGAGCTGTTCGGGCAATGGACCGGCGCGGCGCAAAGCCTGCGCCTGACCGCCTACCGCCACCGCTACGACGGCTTCATCAGCAGCGGCCCGCAGCCCGCCAACATTCCGAAGGTGAGCATCGACGGCGCCACGCTGGCCTGGGACGCGCGCTTCGAGGCACTGATACTGTCGGCGTCGTACGACTGGGTCGACCCGGTCAACGACACCGCGGGCAGCGCCAACAACGGCAAATTGCTGCCGCGGCGCGCCAAGCAGGCGCTGAAAGGCAGTGCCGACTACCGCTTCGGCGCATGGCAGGTGGGCGCTTCGCTGCAGGCGTATTCGCACCGCTTCGACAACACCGCCAACACCACGCGCGTCGGCGGCTATGGTGTGCTGGACCTGCGGGCCGACTGCCAGCTGGCCCGCGACTGGACATTGGGGCTGAAGCTCAACAACAGCGGCGGCAAAACCTACGAAACCGTGTATGGCTACAACCAGCCCGGCCGCGAAGGCTTTGTCACCTTGCGCTGGGCGACGCGGTGACGCGGTGCAGTGACGCGATGAGTGAGCGCTGATGGGACGGCGGCTGCAATCGCGGCAGCAGGTCATCCAGACCGTCGGCCGGTTGGCGATTGCGATGGCGCTGTTGGCAGCGGGCGCAGCGCAGGCCGCCACAGAGGCCATCGACATCACCGACGACCGCGGCCGCGCGGTGCACTTCGAGCAACCGCCCGCGCGCATCGTCAGCCTGCTGCCGTCGATCACCGAAAACGTTTGCGCGCTCGGAGCCTGCGACCGGCTGGTGGGTGTGGACCGCTACAGCAATGAGCCGAAGCAGGTGCAGGCGCTGCCGCGGCTGGGCGGGCTCGACGATGCGCAGGTGGAACGCATCGTGGCGCTGCGGCCCGATGTGGTGCTGGTGTCGCGATCGGCGCGCGTGGCCGACCGGCTCGAAGCACTGGGGTTCCGCGTGCTGGCAATGGACTCCAACCGACATGCCGATGTCCAACGCTCGTTGGAGCAGATCGCCCGTTTGCTGGGTACGCCGCAGGCCGGCGCGCGCGTCTGGAACGGCATCCAGCGCGACATCGCCGCTGCGGCCGCGCGGGTGCCGCAACCCCTTCGCGGGCAGCGTGTCTACTTCGAGATCGGCGACGGGCCTTTCGGCGCGGGTGAATCCTCCTTCATCGGCGAGACCCTGGCCCGCTTGGGCATGGCCAATGTGCTGTCGCCCGAGCTGGGCCCCTTTCCGAAGCTGAACCCGGAATTCGTGGTGCGCAGCCGGCCCGACATCGTGATGGCCGACCAGCGCGCGCTGCGGGCGATGGCCGACCGCCCGGGTTGGCAGGGTCTGAAGGCGCTGCAGCCGGGGCGCAGCTGCGGTTTCGAGCCTGCGCGCTACGAGTTGCTGGTGCGGCCCGGACCGCGGCTGGGCGAAGGCGCGCGCATCCTGGCCGATTGCCTGGCTGGCTTGAGCATCGAAGCGGGCCGGTGAGCAGGGCCGCCGGCACCGCTGTGGTCGCCGTGTCGGTCGGCTCAGGCAGAGCCGCGCAACTCGGCCGACGCCGCAGGGTGCTGATCGGTCTGGCCGCTGCGGCTGTGCTGCTGGTGCTGCTGGGCCTGGCGGCCGGAAGCGAAGGCTTGTCCTGGCGCGTGCTTCGCGCCGATCTGCAAGGCGACCAAGCCGAACTGATCCTGTTGCAGATCCGCGCGCCACGCACCGTCGGCGCGTTGCTGGTCGGCGCGCTGCTGGGGCTGGCCGGGGCGGTGGCGCAGGGCCTGTTTCGCAACCCGCTGGCCGACCCCTATCTGCTGGGTTCGGCAGCCGGCGCCTCGCTGGCGGTGGTGGCGGTGCTGGCTGCGGGATCGACTGCCGCGGGGTCGATCGTCGCGGGTTCAGTCCTCGGCGGCGCCCTCAGCCCGCTGGCGGGGTCCTGGCTCGCGCGGTTGTCGCTGGTGGGCGCGGCATTTGCCGGCGCCCTGGCTGGTGTCAGCCTGACCTTGATGCTGGCGCGTGGCGCCCAGCAAACGGTGCGGCTGCTGTTGGCCGGCATCGTGGTCGGCGTGCTGCTCGGCGCCGCCAACGAACTGCTGACCCTGGTCTCGCCCGAAGCCTTGCGCGGCCGGCAGATGTTCCTTTTGGGCAGCACTGGTTTTCTGGGGTGGAGCAGCGTGCTGGCGCTGGCCGCCGGGCTTGCGGTGACGCTGCCGCTGTCGATGCGCCTGGCGCGCACGCTGGACGCGCTGAGCCTGGGCGAAGACAGCGCTGCCAGCCTCGGCCTGGCGCTGCCGCGGTTGCGGACGTTGCTGGTGTTGCTGTTCGCGCTGGCCACCGGGCTTGCGGTGTCGCAAGCCGGCCTGGTGGCCTTCGTCGGGCTGGTGGCGCCGCATCTGGTGCGGCGCCTGGCACCGGGGCCGCATGCGCACCTGCTGCTGGCCAGCGCGGCAGCCGGTGGGGTGCTGTTGCTGGCCGGCGATGTGGTGGCGCGGGTGGTGGTGGCGCCGCAGGAACTGCCGGTGGGTGTGGTGACCGCACTGGTCGGTGGGGTCTATCTTTTGTGGCTGCTCAACCGGCGGGGGTTGCGGTGAGGAGGTGCAGACCCTGCGCCAGCCGAGGCGGCGCATGACCGAGCTGCAGGCGCAAGGGGTGAGCGTGATGCTCGGTGCGCACCGCGCGCTGGATGGCGTCAGCTGCCGCTTCGACCGGGGTTGGACCGCCGTTGTCGGACCCAACGGCGCCGGCAAGTCGACCCTGCTGCGGGTGCTGGCGGGTTTGCTGGTGCCGATGTCGGGCCGCGTGGAGCTGGACGGATCGGCACTGGCCGCGATGCCGCCACGCCAACGCGGCCAGCGCCTGGCATGGATGGCGCAGGCCGGCGAAGGCAGCGGCGACCTCGATGCCCGTGAAACCGTGGCCCTCGGCCGCTTGCCGCATCTGGGTCTGGTCGGCGCACCGGGCGCCGCCGACGAAGCCGCGATCGACCGGGCGATGGCCGCCACCGAATGCAGCGCCTGGGCGCACCGCCTGCTGACCGAGTTGAGCGGCGGCGAACGCCAGCGCGTGTTGCTGGCGCGCGCGCTGGCCACCGAGGCCGACACCCTGCTGCTGGACGAGCCCACCACGCACCTGGACCCGCCGCACCAGGTGGCGCTGGTGCGGCTGATCCGCCGGCTGGCCGCCACACACACGATCGTCACGGTGCTGCACGATTTGCCGCTGGCCTTGCAGGCCGACCGGGTGCTGGTGCTGCAGCGCGGCCGCGTGGCAGCAGCCGGCGCCTACGACGACCCGGCGCTGCATGCGTCGCTGATGGCGGTGTTCGACGGTGCGGTGCGGGTGCAGGTCGGTGGCGGCAACGGCGACCGTCGGCCCACGGTCCTGCCGAACCTGGATTGATCGCTGTCCCGCCGGCACCGCGTCGCGGCCATCGGCATCCGGCGCGATGAAGTCGCGGTGTGCGGGTCGGGGAACCGGTTCGGGTTGCCGGCTCGAGGTCGCGCTGCGCCGCGCCTGGGGTCACGGACGCTGGATGGACTCGGCTGCCGGGGAAACCGCTGCGGGCAAGCTTCCCTCACCTAAGGCCTGCACCAGCAGCGCGGTCAGGGTGTCCATGCCACCGAGCGCCGGCCGCTGCGGCGTGAGCCCGGCTCGAAACCCGAGTGCGACGAAGCGCTGCAGCAGGGCCGCGTCGCGGGTGACGATGTGCACCGGCACATCCCAGCTCGCGCCGTTGCCGCTGACGCTGGCGGCAGGCTGGTGGTCACCCAGCCACAGCATCACCGATTCGCGCGGCTCGGGCCGCTGCAGATAGCTGCCGAGCCAGGCATAGGTGTAGTCGAACATGCCGATGTAGTTCGGCAGCATGTCGAGCCAGTCGACCTTCGTCAGCTGCAGCCTTTCGGTGGCCGCAGCGCCGAACGGGTCCGGCCCCAACAGGCGCTGCCAGTCGGGTTGCAACGGCGGCACCGGACCGAAGGGCAGGTGGGTGCTGCTGGTGGCAAAGAACAGGAAGCGCGGCGGCGTGTCTGCCGAGACCGGATGCAGCTGGTCGAAACGCGCCATCGCAAACTGGTCGGGAATCTTCCAGTAGCCCAGCGGCGGCCCGGCGTAGGCCAGATCTCGCCCGTCGACCAGCCGGTCGAAGCCGTAGAACGCGCCTTCGGCCCAGTCCCAGCTGAGCCCCGGATAGAAGCCGAAGCTTTGGTAGCCGGCGCTTCTGAAGAGGGTGGTCAACGTGGGCCGCCGGGTGGTCAGCAGCAGGTCGTGGCGCAACGGGTCGCTGAGGTCGATGCCCGACAGCAGCGTCAGGTGGGCCAGGTCCGAGGCACCGGCGAAGGTGGGAGAGCGCACATAAGCCGATGCCACCTGCCAGCCGGCGGCGGCCATCTCGGCAGCCAGTCGCGCGCGAGCCGGCGCCAGCTTCGGCGCCACGCGCGGGTCGTCGAACACCATCGCGCCGTACGACTCCAGAAACAGCAGCTTGAAGTCGCGCCCGCGCAGCGCCGGCAACACCTGGGCCGGTGGCTGCCGGGCAGCCGCAGCCAGTGCGGTTTCCAGGGTCGGCGAGCGCGGCAGCGCGACCGCCAGCCGGGTGGGGTCCAGCGCGATCGCCAGCAGCCGCGCTTGGCGCCAGTAGGTGGGGGTGGTGGCATCTGTGACCCAGTGCCAGGTGAAGGCGGGCGCCCAGCCGCCGCCATGCAGCACCACCAGCGCGGCGGCGGCAGCGGTCAGCGGCCAGGTCCAGCGGTGGCGCAGCGCATAGGGCGCGGCGTCGCGCACCGCCACCCCGAGGGCCCAGCGCAACAGCGACCACAACGCCACCAGCCCGGCCCCCACGGCCGCGATCACCGCTGTGCTGACCCAGACCGGCGCAGCGCGCGCCGACACCCACAGGAACCGCGGGATCTGCTGCCCGTCCCAGTACAGGTTCACCGGTCGACCGAACAGCGATGGCACGGTGACATCGGCATAGCGCCCCAGCACCAGCAGCAGGGTGATGGCGGTCAACCCCGCCAGCGTCGGGCGCGACAGGCGGCCGCGCCAGGCCACGGCCAGCAGCAACAGCAGCCACAAGCCCACGAATTCGGGCGACAGGCGCGCATTCGGCAGTACCGCGGGGGTCGGCCACCAGTTGCGCAAACCGAGTGCGGTGTTCAGCAGCAGCAGCGCCGCCACTGCAAGCACAACCGGCAGCATCCGACGGAGCAGCGGCACATCGGTCGTCGGGGCGTGATCCACGATCGGGATCGGAGCCGGAGTCGGGGCCCCTGTCTCGGAGGCTGGCGGTGGTGACTGCTTCAAACCGGGGTGCCTGACTTGCGGATCGGTCGATCCGCAACGGGCGGACAGCGGATGGGGCCTTTTGGCCGCTGCCGGGACGATACCCGTCCGTTCGGAAGGGCGCTGCCAGCAGGGTTGCAGGGCAGCCGGCACCGCAGCCATGTTGGTACCCGGCAGAGTCCAGGCCGCCCGGCGTTGCCGCTGCCCAGCCCCTATGCTTCGCGGCCTTTCGGATCCGCACCGAAGGCCGATCTTCAGTCCCCTGCCATCGCCTTCGTGCCTCTTTCATGCGCCCAGACCAGTACCTGATCGTCGCCATCCTGGTGGCCACTGTGGCCATGTTCGTCTGGGGCCGCTGGCGCCATGACATGGTGGCGGTGGGCGCGTTGCTCGCTTGCGTGGTCGCAGGCTTGCTGCCGGCCAAAGAAGCGTTCCTGGGCTTCGCCCACCCGGCGGTGATCTCGGTGGCTTGCGTGCTGGTGCTGAGCCGGGCGCTGCAGCTGTCGGGCGCGGTCGATGTGCTGGCGCGCTACACCCTGCCGAAGAAAGCCGGCATCACCACCAGTCTGCTGGCCTTCACCGGGCTCGGCGCGCTGCTGTCGGGCTTCATGAACAACGTCGGCGCGATGGCGCTGTTGATGCCGCTGGCGATCCAGATGGCGCGCCGGTTGGAGCTGACGCCCGGGCAGGTGTTGATGCCGCTGGCCTTCGGCACCATCCTGGGCGGCATGACCACCCTGATCGGCACCCCGCCGAACCTGATCGTTTCCGGCTTCAGAGCGCAATCCGGCGCGGGCAACTTCGCGATGTTCGACTTCACGCCGGTGGGTCTGGCGGTGGCCGTGGCCGGCGTTGCCGTCATCGGGCTCGTGGGCTGGCGCCTGGTGCCGGCGCGCAAGCAAAGCGGCATCGAAGGCTTCGTCACCGGGGCCTACATCACCGAAGCCCTGGTGCCGCCCGACTCGTCGTCGATCGGCAAGACCCTGCGCGACCTGCAACCCGCGCTCGACGAAGCCGGCGCGCAGGTGGTGGGGCTGGTGCGCCACGAATTGCGCATGACCGCGCCCAGCCCCCTGCGGCAGGTGAGGGAAGGCGACATCCTGGTGCTGGAAACCGATGCCGAAGCCTTGCCGAAGTTGTTGTCCGAGCTGAATCTGAAGCTGGCCGAAGCGGGTCGACCGGATGAGGAACAAGAGGCCGTTGCGGCCGTTGCGGCCGCCGCAGCCGATGAGTCAAAGAAAGGCGAGACCGCGGCAGCGGGGTCAGCGCCGATATCGCACGGCGAACCTGCACCGGCGCCGGCACCGGAACCGGTGCCGGGCGGGGCAGCGGACGATCGAGAGATCAAAAAGGAAGACGACGACAAGCCCAAGCTGCCGCGCGACATCGTGCTGATGGAATTCGCGGTGCGCCCGGCTTCGCTGCTGGAAGGCCGATCGGCCCACGACATCGGTTTGCGCGCCCGTTACGGCATCAACCTGCTGGCGGTGTCGCGCCATGGCCAGCGCTCGCACACGCGGCTGCGTCTGATGGCCTTGCGTGCCGGCGACCTGCTGCTGATGCAGGGTCCGGAAGACGCCATGTCCGATTTCGCCAGCGACACCGGCTGCGTGCCGCTGGCCGAGCGCGAATTGAAGATTCCGAACCCCCGCAAGGCGCTGCTCGCGACCCTGGTGCTGGTGCTGTCGGTGGCTGCGGCCGCGCTGAATGTGCTGCCCACCGCGGTGGCATTCACCGCGGGCGTGTTGGCGTCGATGGTGCTGCGCACGATTCCCCTGCGTTCGGTCTACGACGCCATCGACTGGCCGGTGATCGTGCTGCTGGCCGCGTTGATTCCGGTGGCGGGGGCGATGGAAACCACGGGCACCGCCGAGCTGATCGCGCGCGCGCTGCTCGACCACCTGGCGCAGGGCAGCGGGGTGGTGGCACTGGTGCTGGTGCTGGTGGTGACGATGACCCTGTCTGACCTGATCAACAACGCCGCCACCGCCGCCGTGATGTGCCCGATCGCGATCGGTGCAGCCGCGGTGCTGGGGGTCAGCGCCGATGCGTTCCTGATGGCGGTGGCGATCGGCGCGTCGTGTGCTTTCCTGACCCCCATCGGCCACCAGAACAACACCCTGATCCTGGGCCCCGGCGGCTTTCGCTTCGGCGACTACTGGAAGCTCGGCTTGGTGATCGAGATCGCCGTGGTCGCCATCAGCGTGCCGATGCTGTTGTGGGTGTGGCCGTTGAAGGTGTGAACATGCCCACCACCCCCGACCCCGCCGAAGGCCAGCAGAGCGCCGTCACCGACAGCGAACACATCATCCAGGCGCTGGACGAGGGTCGCAACAAGCGGGTGCGCAAGTTGATGGCGCGGCTGCATCCGGCCAAGGTCGCCGCGCTGGTCGAACGCCTGGACGAGCCGCGCAGCCAGGCGCTGTGGCAGCAGATCGACGGCATGCTGGAGGTGCGGGTGCTGCCCCACCTGGCAGCGGCCGTGAGAACCCGTCTGGTGCGGCAGGCGGCGGACGATGCGGCGGGGGACAGCGAGAACGACAGCGACAGCAACCCCGACAGCGCCGAAGCCTTGGCCGACAGTCCGGCCCCGGATGGCAAGCGCCAGCGAATGGCAAAGGGAGCCAAAGGCACCAAAGGAGTTAAAGGCAGCAACAACCTGCAGTCGGTGCGCGATGCCCTGGGTGCCGGCAAGCTGAAGCGCGTGGGCAAGTTGCTGTCTCAAACCCACCCGGCCAAGATCGCCGGCTTGCTGGAAGCACTGCCGCCGGACGAGCGCCGCGCTGCCTGGAGCATGGTCGAGACCGAACGCGCGGGCAAGGTGCTGACCTTTCTGCACGAAGAGATTTGCCGTGCGCTGGCGCAAGACCTGGACCCCGACGACCTGGCCGCGTCGGTGCAGACCCTGGAGCTGGACGACCTGGTCGATCTGATCCAGACGCTGCCACCTGCGCTGGGCTCGCAACTGGTGGTGGCCGCCGGAGCGGGCCGGCGCAAGCAACTGGAAGCGCTGCTGTCGTATCCCGAAGACTCGGCTGGGGGCTTGATGAATGCCGATGCGATCGAGGTGCGCGCCGGTGTGCGCATCGGCACCGTGATGCGCTACCTGCGGCTGCTGGAGCAGCTGCCGCCGCAAACCGACATGCTGTGGGTGGTCGACCGCCAGGGCATCTACCGCGGCGGTTTGCGCTTGAGCACGTTGGTGACCGCCGACCCTTCGGCCCGCGTGTCGGAGCTGATGCACAGCGACATCCGCGGCGTGGCGGTGCAGACCCCGGGTGTGGATGTGGCGCGCTTGTTCGAAGACGAAGACCTGCTGTCCGCCCCGGTGGTGGACGACAACGGCCGCCTGATCGGCCGCATCACCGTCGACGACGTGGTCGACCTGATCCGCGAGGATTCCGAGCGCACCGTGATGCAGATGGCCGGACTGAACCAGGGCGCCGACATGTTCGGCCCGCTGCTGCCGGCATCGCGCCGGCGAGCGGTGTGGCTGGGCATCAACCTGGTCACCGCGTTTCTGGCCGCCTGGGTGATCGGGCTGTTTCAGGCCACGCTGCAGCAGGTGGTGGCCTTGGCGGTGCTGATGCCGATCGTGGCCAGCATGGGCGGCATCGCCGGCAGCCAGACGCTGACGCTGGTGATCCGCGGGTTGGCGTTGAAGCAGTTGCAGGCGGGCAATCTGCGTTTGCTTTTCACGCGCGAGATGGGCATTTCGGCGCTGAACGGTGTGCTGTGGGCGGTGGTGATCGCGCTGCTGGTGGTGGCCTGGTTCGGCAGTTGGACGCTGGGCGGCATCCTGGGTGCCGCGATCTTGATCAATCTGCTGTGCGCGGCGCTCGCCGGGGTGGCGATTCCGTTGTTGCTGCAGCGGATGGGGATCGATCCGGCGCTGGCGGGGAGTGTGGTGCTCACGACCGTGACCGATGTGATCGGATTCTTTGCGTTTTTGGGGTTGGCTTCGTTGCTGCTGGTGCCGGGGGCCGGGTAAGGCTGTTTATCGGACGTGTTGGCTGGTGTCGTTTCTGCAGATGCCGCCCCTCTGCATGCCCGGGCGACATGGATCCGACATCAGGGTCGATCGGCGTTCGTTTCCAGCGCGCTGGCAAACGGAGCGGGTAGTCGCGAGCAGCAATCCCTAAATTCACAGGGTTCCCGAACTTTCCATTCCGGGTGAAACCTGATGCGGCCGTGCTGTCGACATGAGGAATTGGCTTGTCGACTGATGTGTAGCGAAGACGCCCTTCCGTAAAGTGCCGAGAAGGGCTTCTATGTGATGC
>JBBSPW010000080.1:0-15267 GCA_038258365.1 Burkholderiales bacterium
AACCCGGCACAGCTTCAGCTTTGCCGACTACCACGACCCACAGCAAATGGGCGCAGGCAACCTGCGCGTCATCAACGAAGACCACATCGCGCCGGGCACCGGCTTCGGCACCCACGGCCACCGCGACATGGAGATCGTGACCTATGTGCTGGCCGGCGCGCTGGCACACAAGGACAGCATGGGGAATGGGCAAAAAGACGGGCAACCAAACGGCCAGCAAGCCAGCCAGCAATCAGACAGCACCAAGCACGACGGAGTGATCCTGCCCGGCGACGTGCAGCGCATGAGCGCCGGCACCGGCGTGCGCCACAGCGAGTTCAACCACGCCGCCGACCAGACCACGCACCTGATGCAGATCTGGATCCAGCCCAGCCGCATCGGCATCGAGCCCGGCTACGAACAGAAGCATTTCGAAGCCGGCAGCAAGCGCGGCCGGCTGCGGCTGGTGGCCTCGCCCGATGGCCGCGACGGTTCGGTGACGGTGCATGCCGATGCGTCGATCCGTGCCGGCTTGATCGACGGCGACGAACGCATCGAGCAGCCGCTGGATCCGAAGCGCATCGCCTGGGTGCAGGTGCTGCGCGGCAGCATCGAAGTCAATGGGCAGCGGCTCGACGCCGGCGACGGCGCGCGCATCGACAGCGAGCCTTTGCTTGCGCTGGCGAATGGCCGCGCTGCCGAGGTGCTGGTGTTCGACCTGGCCCCCTGAACGCTGCATCCGCCCCGCTTTCAACCCCCCTAGGAAATCCCAACGTGAGCAAGATCGTCATCGTTTTTCACAGCGGCTACGGCCACACCGAGAAGATCGCCGCAGCCGTGGCCGAAACCAGCGGCGGCACCCTGCTGGCGATCGACGCCGAAGGCAACCTGCCCGAAGGCGGTTGGGAGCAGCTGGCCGCGGCCGACACCCTCGTCTTCGGCTCGCCCACCTACATGGGCATGGTCAGCTGGCAGTTCAAGAAGTTTGCCGATGCCACCAGCAAGGTCTGGTTTACGCAAGGCTGGATCGACAAGATGGCTTTCGGTTTCACCAATTCCGGATCCACCAACGGCGACAAGCTGTCGACCCTGCACTACTTCTTCACCTTGAGCCAGCAGCACGGCATGCTGTGGGCGGGCACCGGGATGATGCCGGCCAACAAGAAGGCTTCGACGCGCGACGACATCAACAACCTGGGCGCCTATTCGGGCTTGATGACCGCAACCCCGTCCGATGCATCGCCCGACGAAATGGTGCCCGGCGATCTGGCCACCGCACGCAAGTTCGGCGAGCGCGTCGCAAGCGTCAGCCAGCGACTGGCACGCTGACGTCAACATGCCCCACGCCACCGGGTCACCGCGTCTACAGTTGCGGCGATGGAGCTTTTTCTCACGCTGTGGCGCGTGCTGCCCTGGATCGACTGGGCCGCGCTGATCGGCTTTTTCGCAGCCTGGGTCGGCTATGCCGCCTTCGCCACCTGGCGGGCCGAGGTGCAGCCTTCGGTGCTGGCACTGGCCAACCGCGAGCGTCGGCGCTGGATGCTGCAAACCTCCAGGCGCGAGAACCGCGTGTTCGACGGGGTGGTGGTGCAGAACCTGTCGACCAGCCCTTCTTTCTTCGCCAGCACCACGATCCTGATCATCGGCGGCTTGCTGGCGGTGCTGTCGACAACCGAGAAGGCCAGCGAGATCGTGCGCGAGATTCCTTTCGCGGCCCACACCTCGGTGCTGGTGTTCGACCTGAAGGTATTGCTGCTGACGGCGATCTTCGTGTATGCCTTCTTTCGGTTTACCTGGGCGATGCGCCAATACACCTTCGGCGCCCTGATCGTGGCGTCGGCACCGGCACCCGATGCCTGGCTCGACGAGCCGGAACGACTGGCCTTTGCAGACCGCGCCGGTCGCGTCATGGGTTTGGCGGCCGAGACCTTCAACGACGGGCTGCGCGCCTACTACATGGCCTTTGCGGCGGTCGGCTGGTTTTTCTCGGTCTGGGCTTTTCTGGTCGCCACCGCCTTTGTGGTGCTGGTGTTGTACCGGCGCGAATTCCACTCCGACGTCCTGGCGGTGCTCAACGCGCCGGGATAGGTCTTTGCCCACGACACCATCCCTTGTATGAGGTGGTCACGTTGCTTGGAGCAAGACCCTGGGTGTGTGACATTTGCACGTTTGCCGTTGCCAAGCCTCTGCGCGCGGGCGGGCAATGGACACCCAACACCCAAGAGGAGATTGCCATGAACCGACGCCCCGCCCCGTTCCGTCTGGTCCCCTGTGCCGCCCTGCTGCTGGCAGCTTTTGCCAATGCGCCGGCTCTGGCACTCGAAACCTATGTCGGCGACCCCGGCACCTTCGGCAACCCGGGCAGCTGGCGCACCGCCGAATTCCTGCGCGACTGGGGTCTGCGTTCGATCGGCGCCGAATTCGCCTATGCCCGAGGCTTCGCGGGTGGCGGCATCAAGGTCGGGCTGGTGGATTCAGGGTACTTCGATCTGCACCCCGAACTGCCCTCGCCGCGCTATGTGCCGGTCACCGTCAACGGCATCTCCGGTGCGTACAACCCAACCTACAACGACCGCCACGGCACCCATGTCTCTGGCACGGTGGGCGCGGCGCGCGACGGCGACCCGTCCGCCTTGAACATGCATGGCGTGGCCTTCAATGCCAGTGTCTACATGGGCAACACCCACAAGACCGACGGCGTGCTGTACGGCGTTCCGCAGGCCACGCAAACGGTGGCGCAAACGATCGAAGACGCCTATGTGGCCGATGTCTACCGCGGTGTCAACGCCCAGGGCGTGCGGCTGATCGGCACCAGCTTCGGCAGCCAACCCAACACCGAGCAGTACGCAACCCTGTTCCCCACCACGGGTACGGGCCTCACCGGCCGCGTCGGGTTGATGGGCGCCTGGGGCTACCTGGCGCAGGACACCACCTGGTTCAAGGGCGCGCTGGACGCTGCCGCAACCGGCACCGTGATCCTGTTCAGCGCCGGCAACACCGGTTATGCCAACCCCAGCCCGCGCGCTGCAGCGGCCTACTTCAGGCCCGAACTCGAAGCCAACTGGCTCGGGGTGGCTGCGATCCGCCAGACGCTGACGGTCGGTGGAGTTCAAGTCGGCCAGAGCCTGAATGGCGATGGCTCGGTCAACGTGCCCGGCGCCCAGCTCTACAACCAATGTGGCGTCGCCAAGTGGTCGTGCATGACCGCACCGGGCAACGCCATCAATGGCACCAATGTCACCCTCGACGGCACGGGAACGCCGGTCGCTGGCTATGCCAGCCTGTCGGGCACCTCGATGGCCCAACCGCATGCCTCTGGTGCCCTGGCAATCATCATGGAGCGCTTCAGCTACATGAACAACGAGCAAGCGCTCAGCGTGCTCAAGACCACCGGCATCCAGAACGGGACCACCAATGCAGCCGACGGCACTGCGGTGGCCAACCCCACCCGGGGCCTGCGCACCGAGGTGCCAGACGACCGCAACGGTTGGGGCACGGTCAGCCTGCGGGTGGCCATGGACGGCCCGGGCCAGTTCACGGGCCGCTTCGCGGTCAACACCCAGGGGCAGAGCGACACCTGGTCGAACGACATTTCCGACGCGGCCATCCGCGCCCGCAAAGCCGAAGACCAGTCCGAAGGGCTGGTCTGGATGCAGACCAAGATCGACAAGGGCTGGACCGGCGGTCTGCCGCCTGGCGCCAGTTTCGAGGACGCCACCGAGTTCAACACCGGGACCGCGCGGCAAACTGCGCGTGACAACCGCGTCTACCTGGGCAGCTTGTCGAAAGACGGCGCCGGCACGCTGACGCTGACGGGTGCCAACACCTACACCGGCGGCACCGAGCTCTTCGGCGGCGCGCTGATCGGACGCTCGGCCTCGGCATTCGGCACCGGTGACGTGACGGTCAATGCCGGCATGCTCGGCGGCAACGCCATGATCGCAGCCAATCTGGTCAACGTGGCCGGCATGGTGGCGCCGGGCGAAGGTGGTGTTGGCATGTTGACGGTCAACGGCAGCTTCCTGCAGCTGTCCGGCGGCTTGCTGGCGATGGACATCGAAGGCGGGTTGTCGGACCTGCTGGCGGTGGGCGGAACAGCCAGCTTCGCCGGTCGCCTGGGTGTCACCTTCGCTGGCGGGTTCAGCGGCACGGGCTTGTTTTCGCTGGTCAGCGCCACTGGCTACAGCGGGCAGTTCACGCTCGAAACCAACGGGCTCGACTCTGGCTACATCGCCAGCTTGCTCTACACCGGAGGTGGCGTTCAGCTGAGCGTGACCGCCGTGCCGGAGCCGCAGAGCATGGCGCTGCTGCTGGCGGGTCTCGGTGTGATCGGCGCCGTCGCCCGGCGCCGCAGCAGCCGCAGCGCGGGCTGATCGAACCGACCCCGGTCGCAGCCCTGATGGGCGGCGGCTCGGGCGATACTTCAGCTTCAGCCGAACCACTGCGCCCCTCGTGCGGCGCCGACCCGGGCTTGGATATGCACACGCCGCCACCAGGCCATCTGCCAGCCGCCACTGGCGCCGCGTCGGCATCGGCTGAGCCCACCCCTGCTGCGCTGGTGCAACAGCACTTCGCATGGGTGGGGCGCAGCATCGGCTTCGGGATCTGGGAAGTGAATGTGGGAACGCAGGGTTCGCAATGGGACGAACAGATGTGGCGACTGCGGGGCAGAGAACCGCAGCCAGGGCTGGTGTGCGACGAACAGCGTCGCGGCTGCCTGCACCCGGACGACCGCGAGCGGGTTGAAGAACTGCGCACACGGGCGGTCCAGGACGGCATGCCCTTCGAGTACGAGTTCCGCATCGTGCGGCCCGACGGTCAGGTTCGATGGCTGGCATCGCGGTCGGTCGAGTCCGCCGCCAGTGGCGCGGGCGCTTGGCGCCGCACCGGCATCAACTGGGACATCACCGACAGCCGCAACACCGAAGACGCCCGGCGTCAGCAGGCGGTGGCCGAAGCCGAGTTGCGAGCCAAGGCACAGTTCCTGGCCCGCATGAGCCACGAATTGCGCACGCCGTTGAATGCGGTGTTGGGATTCACCGAGCTGTTGCTGGAACGGGAGAACAGCGCCACCGGTAGGTCGACCGAATCGGCGTTGCGCCACGGTTACCTGTCGCATGTGCACACCGCCGGTCGCCAGCTGTTGACTCTGGTGGACGATGTGCTGGACCTGAGCCGGGTCGAGGGCGGCGAGGCCCGGCTGCAGATGGCACCGGTGGGGATGTCCGAGCTGCTCGCCGAGGTGCTTGCGCTGCTGGAGCCGCAGCGCGTGGCTGCCGAGGTGACGCTCCAGCTGCAACTCGATGCCGGCCCGGTCGTGGCCGATGCCGGTCGGCTGCGGCAGGTGCTTTGCAGCCTGCTGTCGAATGCCATCCGCCACAACCGGCCCGGCGGTCAGGTGCGGATCGAATGGATGCCCCGCGGCCCGGCGAGCGTGGAGCGGCTGCTTCGCATCAGCGACACCGGGCGAGGCATGAGCGAGCAGCAGTTGTTGCACCTGTTCGAGCCCTTCAGCCTGTCTGGCCATGATCGCAACCTCGACAGCACCAGCAACAGTGAATACAACGGCAAACGCGGCAGCGGCATGGGTCTGGCGATCATCAAGGCGCTGGTGGAACGCATGGGCGGCAGCTTGCATGCAGCCAGCCGCGAAGGCCTGGGCAGTGTCTTCGAGTTGTGGCTGACAGGGGCCGATGCGGTGCCGTCGGGGGCCACCCTCGAAGCGGCAGCCGCGTCACCGGCGACGCCACTGCCACCGCCCCTCGCAGCGACTGAACCGAAGTCCGGTTGGTCGATGCCGGAGCAACGGTCGGCGCATGGGCCAGCGCCGCAGCCCGCGCTACACCCAGCGCTGCACCCAGCGCTGCACCCAGCGCAACCGTCCCCTTGCCACCAGTTGCTCTACATCGAAGACAACCCCGTCAACGCGCTGATCATCAGCGAGTTGTTGGGGCGCCGAGACGACCTGAGGCTGGCCATTGCCACCGACGGCCACAGCGGTGTGGCCGAAGCGCGGCGCCTACAACCGGCGCTGATTCTGCTGGACATGCAGCTGCCCGATGTCGATGGCTTCGAGGTGCTGCGTCAGTTGCGTGCCGACCCCGGCACGCGTTCGATCCCCTGCGTGGCGCTGTCGGCCAATGCGATGCCGGAAGACATCCAGCGCGCGATGCACGCCGGCATGACCGACTACTGGACCAAGCCGCTCGACTTCAAGCGCTTTCTAACCGCGCTGGACGCGATGCTGGGCGCGCAGGCCGCTCCGACACAGGCCGCGGGCTGATCCCGGTTTGGGCCGATTCAGGCCACGGCTTCAGGTTGCAGCAGCCCGCGTTTCTTCAAAAGCGGCTCCACCCGCGGCTCGCGGCCGCGAAACGCCAGGAAGGCCGCTCCCGGCTCGACACTGTTGCCGGCGGCATACACATGGCGCAAAAGGCGCTGTGCGACATCCGCATCGAACGGGCTGCCCGCTTCGATGAAGGCGTCGTAGCCATCCGCGTCCAGCACCTCGGCCCACAAGTAGACGTAGTAGCCGGCGGCATAGCTGGAGCCGGCGAAAAGATGCTGGAAATGCACCAGTCGGTGGTTCTGCCCCACGCCGGCAGGCAATCCGGCGCGTTGCAGCAACTCGGCTTCAAACGCGGGCAGATCGGCCGGTGGCTCGGCATCGGTCAGCGCATGCACCGCCAGATCGGAGATCGCACTGGCGGTGTAGCGAACCGTTTCCCAACCCTGGTTGAAATGCCGTGCGCGCTGCATGCGCTGCATCAACTCGGCAGGCATCGGCTGGTCAGTTTGCCAATGACGGGCATGGCGTTGCAGCACTTCGGGCTCGCCGATCCAGTGCTCGAAGATTTGCGAGGGCAACTCGACGAAGTCGCGCAGCACCTGGGTGCCGGACAGCCGGTCATATCGCACATTCGACAGCAACCCGTGCAGACCGTGACCGAACTCGTGGAACAGCGTGCGCGCGTCGTCCAGCGACAGAAGCGTCGGCTGACCAGCGGCGCCGCGTGCGAAGTTGTTGTTGTTCAGGATCACCGGCAGTTGGTCTGGCGCGTTGTCGACGCCGTTGCGGTTCTGCCAGCGCAAGGCATTCATCCAGGCACCACTGCGCTTGCCCGGCCGGGCATGGTTGTCCTGCAGGAAGACGCCGACCCGCTTGCCGGCGGCATCGCTCACTTCGTAGGCCGACACATCGGGGTGGTAGACAGGCAGGTCGTCACGTTGGGTGAAACGCAGGCCGAACAAGCGCCCCGCGCAGTCGAAAGCCGCCTGCGCCACGCGGTCGAGTGGAAAGTACGGTTTGATCTCGGCGTCGTCCACCGCGAACTGCTGGCGCCGCACCTTCTCGGCCCAGAAAGGCCAGTCCCAAGCCTCCAGCGTGTAGTCGCAGTGCTCGGCTTGCATCATCTTCTGCAGCACCGCACGCTCGCATGCGACCGCTTTCAGCGCTCGCGGCCAGACCTCGTCCAGCAGCTTGCGCACCGCCGCCTGGCTGCCGGCCATGGTGTCGGTCAGTGCGTGATCGGCATAGCAGGCCTTGCCATGCAGCCGTGCCTGCTCGTTGCGCAACCGCAGGATGTCGCGCGCCACTTCGCGGTTGTCGTGCTCGCCCGCGTGTTCGCCGCGGCCGACCCAGGCACGCCAGACCTTCTCACGCAAATCACGGCGTTCGGAAAACGCCAGAAACGGCATCACCGCCGATCGCGACAGCACCACGGCATGGCCCTCGAGACCGCGCTCGCTGGCAGCCTGCTGCAGGTTGTCCCGCAGATACGCGGGCAAGCCCGCCAGCTCGGCTTCGCCGTCCAGTGGCAAGTGCCAACTCGATTCGTCGTGCAACACGTTTTGCGCGAAGCGGGTGGTCAGCCCGGCCAGTTCCTGCATCACCTCGGCGTGGCGCTGGCGTTGCGCAGGTGCCAGCAGAGCGCCCGCACGCACGAAGTCCAGGTGCAGACGCTGCAGCAAGCGCCGCGACTCACTGTCGAGCGTGGTGCCCGCTTCACGACCCCTCTCGACCACCGCTTGAGTCACAGATTGCAAACGCCTGAACAGCGCTTCGTCGGTGTAGACCGCACTGTGGTGCGCCGCCATCGGCGCTGCCATCCGTCGCTGCACCGCTTGCAGCGCATCGTTGGTGGCCGATGCCGTGAGCGAATAGAAGGTGGCCGCCACCCGCGCCAGCCGCCGGCCCGCGCGGTCGAAAGCCGCCACGGTGTTCTCGAGATCGGCCGCCTGCGGGTTCTCGGCAATGGCCCGCAACTCCTCGCGGTGCTGCTGCATAGCCGCCTGCAGCCCCGGCTCGAAATCGTCCGGCTCGATGCGGTCGAACGGCGGCAACCCATGGGGTGTTTGCCAATCCTGCAACAACGGATTCACCCGCGGAGCCACTGAGTTGAAAGCCAAGTCCACAGCAATACCCAATTGAATTGATCTGGAACGGCCGTGAATCAACCGGCCGGGAAAAAGGTGCCACTCTCCGCGACGAAACGCGAGTGAAGCGCAGCGAACCCACCCAGAAAAGCCGCGGAACTGGCTTTGCCAGGCCGCAGGCGAACGCCCCCTCGGGGGGCAGCGAGCGAAAGCGAGCGTGGGGGCACTATTTCTCGCGCTTGATCGCAGTCTCGTCGTCCTCGCGGAAACGCCGGTCCGAACACGCCGCCATCCAGCCAGAACGGGCCGACTCCAGCAGCGGACCCTGCTCGTTCCAGGACTTGTTGCGCTCGTTCCAATCGTTCACCTTGGCGTCGAGTGCAGTTGCCTTGAGGTTGTAGGCCTTGACCGTCTCGTTGCTCTCGGTGCTCAAGCGGATCTTTTTGGCTTCCAGTTCCAGGCGCTGCTTTTCCAGCTCTTCGCGGTCATCGTTGATCGCCAGGCGTTGCTTTTCGGCCTGCGACCCGCGGGCACCCCCAGCCGAGAACTCGGCCGACCGCTTGTTGAAATCCTCTACGCGCGACGCATACGCGCTCATCTCGCCCGCCAGCGCTTCGATCTCGCGCTTGGCCACATCGATCGGCTCGCGTTCGGTTCGCAATGTCTGCTGGTCGGCAACGATCGACTGCTTGTCGGCGTCCAGGGCTGCGCGTTGCTTTTCGTAGGCCTCGATGCGAAGGCGCACGTCTTCTTCCTGCTTGAAACAGGCGCGCAATTCGTCGCGCGTCAGGATCGGTCCACTGCCGCTGCCGATCAAGCCCTTGCCTGCGTCGGCAGCGGGCTTGGTGGCTTTGGCGGACTTGGCGGGCTTGGCTTGCGGCACCACGATCGAAGGCGCAGTCTGCGCGGCAGCCAGCATGCTGATGGCGCCAAGCGCCCATGCGGTGACCAGGGTCCGGGGCTTGAAAGTCGGGAAGATGTTCATGCGAGCGGTGCGGGGGCTGGATGCATCGGGGCGACGATGATGCCACTGGGCTTGCGGCGCCGGAGAAACCCCGGCCTGTGGCAAAGTGCAGCCCCCCACCGCCGTCGATCACCATGCTCCTTTCTGCTGCCTCCTGATGGCGATCAAAGCCACCGTCTACAAGGCGAACTTGCAGATCGCCGACATGGACCGATCACTCTATGCCACGCACTCGCTGACCCTGGCGCGCGAGCCGTCGGAAACCGATGAGCGGCTGATGGTGCGGCTCTTGGCTTTCGGCCTGCATGTGCCCACCGACGACCACGATGGAGCGCTGGCTTTCGCCCGCGGTTTGACCGAAAACGACGAACCTGCGCTGTGGCAGCGCAGCCTTGCGGGCGAGGTGCGGCAGTGGATCGAAGTCGGGCAGCCTGAGGACCGCAAGCTGGTGCGCGCCTGCGGCCGGTCGGACCGGGTGTGCCTGTATGCCTATGGCCATTCGGCTGCGGTGTGGTGGGCTGGCATCCAGAACAGGCTCACACGCTTGTCGAACCTGGAAGTCTGGCAGCTGCCTGCTGCGCAAACCCAGGCGCTGGCTGCATTGGCATCGCGGTCGATGCAGCTGCAGCTGACGGTTCAGGACGGCCAGATCTGGGTCGGCAACGACAGCGACAGTGTCGAGATCGTTCCGCTGGCGTGGATGACGCCGAAGCGATGACAGCCAGCACCGAGGTTGCGGATCCGCATCGGTGGTTGGAAGCAGTCCAGGGCGACCGGGCGCTGGCCTGGGTGCGCGAGCGCAACGCCATCACCGAAAGCGCGCTGCGGTCGCATCCTGATTTCGACCGCATGCGCAGCCAGATCCGCGAGGTGCTGGACTCCATGGTGCAGATCCCGCATGTGACGCGGCGCGGCGCCTGGCTCTACAACCTGTGGCGCGATGCCGACCACCCGCGCGGCTTGTGGCGCCGCACCACCCTGGACGGTTACCGCAAGAGCGAGCCGGACTGGGACACCGTCATCGACCTCGATGCGCTGGCCAGGGCCGAAGGCGAAAATTGGGTCTGGGCCGGTGCCACCTGCCTGGGGCCCGACTACCGCCATTGCCTGGTGTCGCTGTCGCGTGGGGGTGCCGATGCCCATGTGGTGCGCGAGTTCGATTCCGTCGGCAAGCGCTTTGTCGAAGGCGGCTTCGAGCTGCCCGAAGCGAAGTCCAGCATCAGCTGGATCGATGCCGACCAGGTGCTGGTGGGAACCGACTTCGGCGCGGGTTCGCTGACCGACTCCGGTTACCCCCGAATCGTCAAGCGCTGGGCGCGAGGCACCCCGCTGGCAGCGGCCACCGGGGTGTTCGAGGCCGAGCGCGCCGATGTTGCGGCCTCGGTTCATGTGGACCGCACGCCAGGCTTCGAGCGCACCGTGTTCCACCGCGCCGTCGACTTCTATCGCGGGGTCGACAGTCTGTGGCAGAACGGCGCGCTGCTGCGACTGCCGAAACCGGACGATGCGCAGTTGAGCTTCGACCGCGATCAGGTGCTGATCGAATTGCGCAGCGCCTGGTGCACGGCCGGTCGAACCTGGCCCGGCGGCTCGCTGCTGGCAGGCGATGCGGCGGCGTTCATAGCCGGGCAGCCGGTGGCCTGGACCGCTTTGTTCACGCCCGCCCCGACCCGGGCGCTCGCTTCATGGACCGCCACGCGCAGCACCGTGCTCGTGCATTTGCTGGACGATGTGGCGGGGCGGCTGGAAGCCTGGCAACGGATCGACGGCGGCTGGCAGATGCGGGTGGTCGACGCCCCGCATCCCGGCAGCCTCGCAGTGACGGCCCTGCACGACCCCGAGCTGGCCGACGACCCGCTGGCCGAGTCCTACCTGCTGGAGAGTGCCGACTTCCTGAGCCCCGATTCGCTGCAACTGGGCACCACCGCAGACGACCGGCGCGAGGTCTTGAAAACCCGGCCGGCCTTCTACGACGCCAGCGGAATGCGGGTCGAGCAGCGTTTCGCAAACTCCGCCGACGGCACCCGCGTGCCCTACTTCATCGTCTGGCCCGAAGGCGCCAAGCCCGACGGCCGCAACCCGACGCTGCTCTGCGGCTACGGCGGCTTCGAGGTGTCGCGCACCCCCGCCTACTCGGGCGTGACCGGCCGCGTCTGGAGCAGCCGCGGCGGGGTCTGGGTGCTGGCCAACATCCGCGGCGGTGGCGAGTACGGCCCGGCATGGCACCAGGCCGCGGTCAAGGCCGGCAAGCAGAACAGCTACGACGACTTCGCCGCGGTGGCGCAGCACCTGATCGACACCGGGGTCACGCAGCGCAGCCATCTGGCGATCCAGGGCGGCAGCAACGGTGGCCTCCTGGTGGCGGCAGTGATGCTGCAGCATCCGGAAATGTTCGGCGCTGTGGTGTGCCAGGTGCCGCTGCTGGACATGCAGCGGTATCACCTGCTGCTGGCCGGCGCTTCCTGGATGGCGGAATACGGCAACCCCGACCTGCCGGCCGACTGGGACGTGATCCGCCGCTACAGCCCGTACCAGAATGTGCGCGCAGGCACCGACCTGCCGGCGGTGCTGTTCACCACCAGCACCCGGGACGACCGGGTGCACCCCGGCCATGCCCGCAAGATGGCCGCGAAGATGCTGGCCCAGGGGCACGATGTGCTGCTGTGGGAAAACACCGAAGGCGGTCATGGCGGCGCGGCCGACAACGCCCAGCGCGCCACCATGCTGGCACTGGAACACGCCTTTCTGTGGCAGCGGATCGGCCCCCCGCGCTCAGGCGCCTGACCCACTGGACGACCCGCGCGCCGATGCAGTCCCAGCGACCGATGCTGCAGTGGATCGATGAAGGCGTGCCACTGCCGCCGGCTGCCAGTGCGCTCGGCCCCGACAGCGACGCTCCGGGTCTGGTGGCCGCCGGCGGCCGCGTCACGCCCGAGCGCCTGCACGAGGCCTATTCCAAAGGCATCTTCCCCTGGTACAGCGCTGGCCAGCCGGTGCTGTGGTGGAGCCCCGACCCGCGCATGGTGCTGCGCACCGCCGACCTGCGGCTGTCGCATTCGCTGCGCAAGACCCTGCGCCGATTCGCGCGCAGCCCTGGGTGCGAAGTGCGCTTCGACAGCGCCTGCCGGCGCGTGATCCAGGCTTGCGCAGCCACCCCGCGCGACGGCCAGGACGGCACCTGGATCGTGCCGGCGATGGTCGAGGCCTATGCCGACTGGCATGACGCGGGCCATGTGCACAGCGCCGAGACCTGGGTCGATGGCGAGTTGGTGGGCGGGCTCTATTTCGTCTCGATCGGGCGCATGTGCTTCGGCGAGTCGATGTTCGCCCACCGCACGGATGCGTCCAAGGTGGCGCTGGTGGCCCTGGTGGCAGCCTGCCGCGCGCATGGCATCGACTGGATCGACTGCCAGCAGAACACCGACCACCTGGCCTCTTTCGGCGCTCGCGAGCTCAGCCGCGAAGCCTTCGAGCGCCACCTGGCTGCAACCGTCGGCGCCACGGCGCCGGCCGACTGGTCCTATGATCGTTCGGTCTTCGAGACCATCGGGGGTGTGCCTTCAGACGACGCTGCTTCGGCTCGCCCGGCGGAGCACCCCATCCAACCCCTGGCCCACGACCCTTGACGCACCTGAGCGAGTTGCCGCTGCGGTCATTGCAGTTCTATGCAACGGCCCCCTACCCCTGCAGCTACCTGCCGCAACGGCAGGCGCGGTCGCAGGTGGCCACCCCCAGCCACCTGATCCACGACGACACCTATTCCGGCTTGGTCTCGGCCGGCTTCAGGCGCAGCGGCATGTTTACCTACCGACCGTATTGCGACGGTTGCCGAGCCTGCGTGCCCCTGCGCGTGCCGGTGGCCGATTTCGTGCCTTCGCGCAGCCAGCGCCGCGCTTTGCGCGCGCATGGTGGGCTGCAAGCGCGGGTGCTGCGGCTGGGCTTTGTGGCCGAGCACTACCAGCTCTACCTGCGCTACCAGTCGGGCCGCCACAGCGGCGGCGGCATGGACCACGACAGCGTCGACCAGTACACGCAGTTTCTGCTGCAGAGTCGGGTCAATTCGCGGCTTGTGGAGTTCCGCGAGCCACCACCCGAAGGCGCCCCGGAAGACTTCGCCGGGGCGCTGAAGATGGTGTCGATCCTGGATGTGTTGAGCGACGGCATCTCAGCGGTCTACACCTTCTACGAACCCGAAGCCAGCGCCAGCTACGGCACCTACAGCGTGCTGTGGCAGATCGAGCAAACGCGGCAGCTGCAATTGCCGCATGTCTATCTCGGCTACTGGATCGACCAGAGTCCGAAGATGGCCTACAAGGCGCAGTTCAAACCGCATCAGCTGCTGCACGACGGCGAGTGGGCCGACGCTTCGTGCGCGGGCGGTGGTGCAGGCGATGCCGGTGAGACCAGCGGGGTCCGTTCGCCCGGTTGAACCGTTGCCGTCTCAGCCCGCAGTCGACTGCCAGCCTGCTTCAGCCCGCACTGCGGCGCCGTCGTGCTGCAACTTCAGCAGGTGCGCCAGCAGCGACCGTTCGGCCACCGGATGCAGCGCGGTGGGCACGTCGTCGTACACCTGTGTCAGCAACCGGTCGATGGCCACCGGTGCTGCCGACCCCAGCAGCCGCAGTGCGTTCAGCACCTTGGCTTCCCGCCGCAGCCGGTGGGCAACCAGCCCCTGCAGCACGCGGTGCGGCTTCTCCACCAGAAAGCCATGCCCCGGTGCCAGCCATTGCAGCTGAAGGCGCTGGTCGAGCTCGCGCAGCGACTGCAGGTACGCCACCATGTCGCCGTCGGGCGGGTTGATGACCACGGTCGAGCCCTGCATCACATGGTCGCCGGTGAAGAGGGTTTGCTCTTCTTCCAGCAGATAGCACAGGTGGTTGGAGGCATGGCCGGGGGTGTGCAGCACGCGCAGGGTGGTGTGCCCCGACAGCTGCAGCCGCTCGCCATGCTGCAACTCGCGCGCCGGCGCAAAGCTCTCGTCCTGCCATTGCGGATGGGCTGCGGTGCGGCCGTAAACCGGCGCGCCCGTCGCCTCGGCCAGCGCGGCGGCACCGGGCGAGTGGTCGCGGTGGGTGTGGGTGACGAGGATCTGCGTGACTGACGCCGACCCCTCGTCTCCGGCAGCGGGTTGCCGGCCGGCAATCGCCAGGATGGCCTGCAGGTGTGGTTCGCTGACCGGACCCGGATCGATCACGGTCCAGCCGGCATCGCCGCGCACCAGATAGGTGTTGGTGCCAGGCCCCGTCATCGGCCCGGGATTCGGCGCGGTCACGCGGACGATGCGGCTCGACAGCTGCACGGCGCGGTCGGCCACCAGTTCATGCGCGACATCCCCGCGGCCTTCGGGATCGAGCCGGCCGATCTCGGCATAGGGCAGCTCGTGCGGCAGCACCACCCGCGGCCCGCGTGCACCGGTGGCGCGCCGCGGCATCGTCAGCACCACGCCGTCGGGTGTGGCCGCCCGCGTGCGCACCGCAGCCAGCACCGACGCCGTGTCGGCATGGCGACTCAAGTCGATCAAGGTCTCGCGGGTCACCGGCAGCAAGTTCAGACCGCTGCTGCGCTCCAGTGCAGCAGCCGGCGTGATCCACATGATCGATTGCGCTTCAGCCCCATCGGGTTCAGCGCTCTGACCGGCAGGCGCTGCGGCCGCAAAGAAGCGGGTGTCGAAGCGCTTGGGCAGCCCCGGCGGGGTCAGCCAGTGGCTGAAATAGGCCAGCCCGCGCAGGTCCAACTGCAGACCGAGCGCCGTGCACACCTCGGCAATGCCGGCGCTGCCGGTTTGCAAGCGCTGGCGCCATCGGCGGACCACTTGCGGGTCTAACGATCGCGCTGCGGCATCGGCAGACCCTTCAGCCGTGGGGGGGGGGGCCCCCCCCACCAACCCCCCCTACCCGGCGGGTGTGGGCAACCCCGCGGGGCGGGGGGCGCGGCCCGCCGGCGGCGCC
>JBBSPW010000081.1:0-15138 GCA_038258365.1 Burkholderiales bacterium
AGCCCTGAAACCTCCGATGCTCGGCGCCAGGGCTTTATGCGCGCTGCGGCCCGCCCGGACCCGTCTTCGCAGCCAGCTTATGCGGCGTGCAGCGGATGCCATGCCGCGTTGGCGATTGGGGGGGCTGTATGCCGATAGTCACCGGCCGCCGCAACCGCCTGCGTGTCATCGCTGCGCATGCTTTTCTGTGGCTGCTGCTGGCCGCCACGCTGTTTCCTTTGCTGGCGGTGCTGAGCATTTCCTTGCGGCCCGGCAACTTCGCCACCGGCTCGCTGATCCCCTCCACCATCAGCTTCGAGCACTGGCAGCTGGCGCTCGGCATTCCGGTCACGCGGGCCGATGGCTCGGTGGTGCAGCCGCCGTTTCCGGTGCTGCTGTGGCTGTGGAATTCGATCAAGGTGGCGACGATCGCAGCACTCTTGATCGTCGCCATTTCCACCACGGCGGCGTATGCGTTTGCTCGCTTGCCGTTCCGGCGCAAGACGGGCTTGCTCAATGCAATGCTGCTGCTGCAGATGTTTCCGGTGGCGGTGGCGCTGGTGGCCATCTATGCGATTTTCGAGAACATCGGCCACCAGGTGCCGTGGTTGGGCATCGAAACCCATGCCGGATTGATCGTGGCGTATCTGGGCGGCGTGGCCATGCATGTCTGGACCATCAAGGGCTACTTCGACACCATCCCGGCCGACATCGAGGAGAACGCCAAGGTCGATGGCGCCAGCCATTGGCAGGCATTTCGACTGGTGCTGCTGCCGATGGCGGTGCCGATCCTGATGGTGGTGTTCGTGCTGGCGTTCATCGGCACCATCATCGAATACCCCGTCGCATCGATCCTGCTGCGCGAAGAGAACAACCTGACACTCGCCGTCGGCAGCAAGTTCTACCTGCACGAGCAGCGCTATCTGTGGGGTGACTTCGCGGCCGCCGCCGTGTTGTCGGGACTGCCGATCACGCTGGTGTTCTTGCTGGCGCAGCGCTGGATCGTCTCGGGGCTGACCGCAGGTGGCGTCAAGGGATGAATGTGCTGCGGGGCGGGTGGCTGTTGCTGTCGCTCGCAGCGGTGTGTGGCCCGGTCATTGCCGCTGAATCTGCAGCACCGGCACCATGCCGCCCCGACCCGTTCGCAGGTCGCACCCTCTACCTGCGCGGCAGCTTCAACAGCTGGAGCGCCGTCGATGCGCAGCGCTTCGTCTGGGCTTGTGATCGGTACGCGGTGGTCAGCCGCATCGACGGCGACCAGCGTTTCAAGATCGGCGACGAAGGCTGGAGCGCCGATGCCGATTTCGGAGCGGGTGTCGGTCCAGACGGCCTCAGCCAACCTCTCGCCCCAGGCGGCGCCGAGATCACCCGCCGCTTCAGTGGCGTCCACCGTTTCACGCTGCGCATGAACGATGCATCCGACCGTGCCCCGCGGCTGCAGATCGAAGACTGCCCAGCAGGCGCAGCCCCGTTCGGCGACAGCGTGCTGTTCCTGCGCGGCACGCCCAACAACTTCGCCGCACTCGAGACCCATGCCTTCCAGTACGCCTGCGATGCCTACTACTTGAATGTCGATCTGAAGGGGCCACAGGAATTCCGCGTCGCCGATGCTGCCTGGACGCCGGCGCAGACCTTCGGTGACGGTCATGCCGTCGGCCCCGGAGCCAAGCCGTGGCGCCTGGATTTCAACGGCGAGCACACGCTGCGACTGGTGTTCAACGCCGGCCGGCCGACGCTGTCGCTGGGGCCGAAGTCCTTTGCCGATCCGGCGGTTGCGGCGGTCACCGATCCGGTGGCCAACAGCCTGCATTTCGATTCGCGCAATGTGGCATCGAAGTCACCCTTCGGTGCCGTGCCGGCGGGCGCCGAAGTCCGCTATGCGGTCGATGCGTTGCCCGGCGTCGAGAAGCTCACGCTCGTGATGGAGCAGCGCCGCCTGGAAGGCAACCAGGAGGTGCTGGACTACCAGCCGCTGGCCCGCGTGGCGATGCAGCGCGACGCCGCGACGCCGGGCCCCTCCGGGCACCACCGCTACACCGCGCGCCACCGCTTCGACGGCATCGGTGTCTACGGCACCTGGTTCGAAGCCGAGATCGGCGGCCGGCGTTACGCGCTGCAGAACAATGCCCAACCGGTCTACTGGACGCGCGAAAAGGGCACTGGCGGCCGCGCTGCAGTGGCGGAACTCCAACCCGCCGCAGCCCACCCGACGTCATCGATACGCCGCTTTCGCCAGACCGTCTACGACCCCGCCTTCACCGTGCCCGACTGGGCCGCCGACGCGGTCTACTACACCATCTTTCCCGACCGCTTTCGCAACGGCGACCCCGGCAACGACCCGGTGCCGGGTGTCACGCGCTACCACGATGCCGGCATCGAGCTGCACGCCGACTGGACCGAGCGGCCCTACAAACCCGGCAGTGGCGATGGCAGCGACGCGCTCTACAACAACGACTTCTATGGCGGTGACCTGGCCGGCATCACGCAGAAGCTCGATGCCATCCGTGACCTGGGGGCCAACACCCTGTATCTGACGCCGATCTTCGCCGCGTCCAGCAACCACAAGTACGACACGGCCGACTACACCCGCATCGACCCGCACTTCGGCACCACCGCCGAGTTCGAGCGCCTGTGCGCAGAAGCCGCCCGGCGCGGCCTTCGCGTGCTGCTGGACACGAGCTTGAACCACACCGGCGCCGACTCGCTGTACTTCGACCGCTGGCGCAACTTCGGTGGTGCGAACAGCCCGGGCGCCTTCGCCGGCGGCAAGCCGAATCCGGCTTCGCCGTATGCCAGCTGGTACCGCTTCGATCCACTTGCTTCGACAGCAGACGGGGCCTACGCCGGCTGGGTCGGCATCAAAGACCTGCCCGAGATCGACAAGACCAGCGACTCGTTCCGCGACTTCGCCTACCGCGCGCCCGACTCGATCATGAAACGCTGGCTGGACCGCGGCGCATCGGGCTGGCGCATGGATGTGGCGCCCTGGGTGCCCGACGATTTCTGGCGCGAATGGCGCAGCGCCATCAAGCAGCACCGGCCCGATGCGCTGACCGTGGCCGAGAACTGGTTCGACAGCAGCAAGTACCTGCTCGGCGACATGTTCGACTCGACCATGAACTACATCTTTCGGAATGCCGTGCTGGCCTATGCGGCCGGCGGCGACGCGCGGGTGCTGGCCGCGAATCTTGAAGCGGTGCGCGAAGCCTATCCGCCGCAGGCCTTCCATGCGCTGATGAACCTGCTGTCGTCGCACGACCAGGCGCGTGCGCTGCACCAGTTCGGCATGACCGATGGTCTGGATCCGGTTGCCGCCTCAGCGCAGATCGCAACCGCCAAGCGGCGCTTGCGGCTTGCGGTGACGCTGCAGATGGCCTATCCCGGCGCGCCGGCGGTCTACTATGGCGACGAGGTCGGCGTGACTGGCGGTGACGATCCGTACAACCGCGCAACCTACCCGTGGGCCGATCTGGGCGGGCAGCCTGATCTGGCGCTGCAGACCGACTTCAAGCGCCTGATCGGCATGAGAAACAGGCATCCGGTGTTGCGGCGGGGCACGCTGCTGGCACCGCTGCATGTCGACCGCCAGGTGCTGGTGCTGGCGCAGCGGTTCGGTCGCACATGGTCGATCGTGGCGACCAACAATGCGGATGTGTCGCAGGAAGTGGATGTGAAGCTACCTCCTGAAATGGACGGCATATCGCTCCAGGAGGTTTCCGGATCGCCAACCCAGCCGCAACAGTCCGGAGAACCCGTCGCGACGCTCGCTGTCGAAGCTGCCCGGTTACGGATCACGCTGCCGGCGCTCGGCGCGGCGGTGTGGGCCGGCGAAGCTGCCAGTGGTCGCACCGCTCGTTGAGGCTTACTGCGGCTTGCGGAACTCCAGCCGCAGCCCGGCAGCATTGCGGCGCGGAAAGCCCTTCCAGAATGTGTGATCGCTCTTGAAGCTGCCGTTGGCCTCGGCCGACCACTTGCCGTCTCGCGAGTATTCGACGAGGTCGAGGTAGCCGTCCATTGCCGCATCGCCCAACAGATACTTGCCGAGGAACGCAGTCGCGAAGTGCTGTGCGATGTTGTTCATGCGCACGGTGTCCCACACCGGGTCCAGGTAGTGCGCAGCCGGCACCGCGGGCAGGTTCGGCACGGCCACCCAGGACTCCTCGGGCGCGGGCATCGGCGCGCCAGCGTTGTGGTTGGCGTTCTCGTAGGTCAGCAGATACCGCGGCGCATTCACGCTGGCTTCGAAGAGGTTGCGCACGCCTGGTGAGTAGCCCGAGACATCGTCCACGCTGCCGGCGATGAAGAGCACCGGCGTCTTGATGCCTGCAAGCCCGGCAGCGTCCCAGAAGCCCGCGTTCCAACCCCAGGGTGCGAACGCGATGGCGGCCTTGATACGAGGGTCCAGGCTCGCGAGGTACTCGGGGTTGCCGGCCTGGCGCCTTGCCAGGGCTTCGTTGACCGGGGCCATCGGCAGCTTCACTGCCGCCGCCGAGAACCCGCCGCCGATGCTGTTGACCACGCCGTAGCCGCCCATGGAGTAGCCGATGAGCGCCGTGAGGTTGGCGTTGACCATGCCTTTGAGCGCGCCCCGGGCCGCGTCGTCCGCGCGCCCGTCGTTGAGCTTGTCCATTGCGTTCAGCACGAACAACTGGTCGAGCGGACGGTTGAGCAAGGTGCTCGCGAACAACGCCTGGTCTGCGTAGGTGCTGTCGGTGTGGTCGATCGACGCGACCACATAGCCCTTGCTCGCCAGATTCTCGGCCAGAGGGCTGAGCAGGTAGCGGTTGCCCGGGTACCCGTGCGAGACGATGACCAGCGGAAACGGGCCGCCAGCCGCGTCGGGCGTTGCATCGCGCAAGGCCCGACCTTTGACGATCACGGTGGTCTTGGGGTCGCGCGTCAGCGTTCGGAACTCGCCGGGCGCGAGGCCGTCGGCCGCGCGGGCCGAGGCGTCGGTGTCTGCCTTGGCCGCCTTTGCCGCCTTTGCCGCACTTGCCGCACTTGCCGCTTTGGCCGGATACCAGACCTCGACCGTCAGCGGTCGGTCGACCAGCGGCAGGGGCTCACCGGTCTTGGCCTTGAGCACATCGACCTGAGCCGGGATCACCCAGGTCAGGGTGCGCACGCCGATCGGCAGCTTGCCGTAAGCGGCGAGCGCGGGCGCGTCGGGCCGAATGCGGTCGATCCGGTTGTCGGCGGCCGAAGCCGGGGAACCCGCCACAACGAAGCCCGCGAAGGCCAGCACACAGGTCTTGAAGAGAAGGCGGCGCATCGGAGTCCTTGGATTCGGCCGACGTTCGGCCCTGGGGGGATACCGATTCTCAACGCAGGTCGCGCGGCGATGCCAGGGTGACCTACCCTCGTGCGAACCATCGTGGTGATCGTTTCCGAACCGCCTCGCCGCGCACCGAACACCGGATCGGCCGAGCCCATCTACCGCCAGCTGATGGACCAGCTGCGCCGGCGGGTGGCGGCCGGCCAATGGCTGGCCGGGCAGGAGCTGTCCTCGGTGCGGGAGCTGGCCCTGCTGCTGGCCGTGAATCCGATGACCATTTCCAAGGCCTGCGGGCTGCTCGAGTTCGAGGGCCTGCTGAAGCGCCGGCGCGGCCTGCCGATGGTCATCGCTGCCGGCCATGGCGGGCCGTCCAGGGCTCGCGACCGAATCGGGCAGCTCGAGCCCACCTTGCAACGTGCCGCCGCCGAGGCGCAGCAACTCGGCATTCCCAAGTCCCAGGCGATCGCGCTGTTTCAACGCCTGCTGGACGCACCCGCCGCTGCTCCCGGAGCCACGCGATGAAGCCCCCTTTGCCCTTGACCCTCACCGAGGGTGGCCTCGTGCTGAGCAATGCTGGCGCCTTGCCCGAGGCGGCGCCGAGCGGTGTGTACGCGCTGCACCGCGACGACCGGGCTTTGTGCCTGCCCGTCGGACGCCGTCGTCGTTGGCGTCGTCAGCGCCGACAGGGCCGCAGCATGCCGCGCAGCCGACCGTGTGCAACCCCGGCAAGCGCTGGAACTGCTTGCACACCCACCGAAGGCTGAGCTACGGCTGCAGTGCCTCGATGTCGGCCTGCGTGCGCTGCATCCACAGCCGCATGCGCTGACGGTCGAGCAGGCCGAGGCCGCTGTTGCCGGGTTGTTGCGCGGCCCAGAAACTCGCGCCGCCCGCATCGACCTTCTGGATCAACGCATCGGGCAGCTTGCGCAGCCGCATCGTGCGCGCGCCAGAAGCCCATGCGCCTTCCAAAAGGCCCGAGGAACCCAACTGGCCGAAGTGTTCACCGCGCACCTCGTTGAGCACCAGCACCAGTCGCATCGACGCGCCGGGGCTTTCCTGCCAGCGCCGCAGCAGGTCGACCGAGTCGCGGTTGGCATCCATCACATGCCAGTAGTTCAGCACCACGCCCATCTCTTCGGCCACCCCCAGCACACCCGCATCGTCCAGCCAGCGTGTCAGCGGACCTTGCGACTGCGCTGCCAGGTCCACCAGCACGCGCCGCGAGGGGTCCTCGGCCGCGGCTTCGATCACCCGGTCCAGCCCGGTCGGATCGTCCAGCGACAGCGGCGTGCTGTAACTCTCGTAATAGCGCAGCAGCGCGCCGTGCGATCGGTCGGTGTCGAAGGCGACGAACGGCTGCTGGCGGTCGATGAAGTGCTGCGCCAGCACGCGCGCCAGCAACGACTTGCCGACCCCGCCCTTTTCGCCGCCGATGAAGTGGATCTGGCTCATATGAAAGGCATCCCTTTGAAGTCGCAGAGGACGCTACTGTAGGCATCGCGCAAGGTGGCACGCCAGCCACCACTGCGACCACCACCACCCCAAGCGATCCGGTGGGAGCGAAGCGCAGCGAGCCGACCAAGAAGAGCCGCGGAACCGGCTTTGCCGGGCCGCAGGCGCGCATCCCCCTCGGGGGGCAGCGAGCGAAAGCGAGCTTGGGGGCTAAAAAACCCAGGCTAAAACTTATACGTCACCCCGGCCAGCACTGAACGGCCCCAACTGGTGGTCTCCAGCGGCCGGTCCTTGCTGCCCGCGTAGGTGCGGTAGTCGGAATTGCTCAGGTTGTTGACCTGCAGCAGCAAGCCGAGCCCGTTCAGGCTGCTGCCTTGGCCGAAGCTGTAGCTGACTTGCGCATCGGTGATGTTTTCGCCGACCACATAGCGCAACGTGCGGTTGCCGTCGAAGTTGCCGATCTCGCCGATGAAGTCCGAGCGGCGGCGCTGGCTGATGCGGGCTTCGAAACCCTGGCGCTCGTAGTACAGCGTCAGGCTGTAGACGCGCTTGGACAAACCCGGCAGCGTGATGTCGCCGTCGCCGACACTGCTGGCGCTGTCCGGGGCGCGGATCTTGACGTTGCTGTCGTTGAAGCTGGCGCTGGCCACCACGCCGAAGCCGTTCAGCGCGGGAGCGAACAGATTGAACGGCATCGAAGCGCTCAGCTCCAGACCTTTCAACGATCCGCCCTGACCGTTGTACGGCGCGGTGAAGGTGCCGAACTGCTGCGCCGGCGGCTGGCCCGGTTGCGGCACATAACCCGCATTCAGTGCCGAGAAGTCGTAGCCGTCACGCGTCTGCTTGTAGATGTAGCTCTTCAGATCTTTGTAGAAGGCGGCTGCAGCCACATAGGCCTTGGTGCCGAAATACTTTTCGTACGACAGGTCCAGCGCATTGGCGCGCCATGGGTCCAGCCGCGGGTTGCCGCCGCTGGCGCCGGGCTTGCCGGTGGCACTGTCGACGCCGTATTCCAGCGACGACCGCAGCTCGTCCACGCGCGGCCGCGCCACCTGCTTGGCGGCAGCAAAGCGCAATGTCTGGTCGTTGCCCAGGTCGAAGGCCAGGTTCAGGCTCGGCAGCACATCGGTGTAGGTCTTGCCGTCTTCGAAGGGCTTGACCTGGCTGCCAGCCGGGGCCGCGCTGTCGAAGTAGCGCGACGAAGACGACTGGTCCACCCGCTGCACCTGCACACCGAAGTTGCCGCGCACCGGAATGCTGCCGAGCATGGTGTCGATGCTGCTCTTGGCATAGCCGGTGGTGATCTTCTCGGACACGTTCCAGGCCTTCGGGATCAGGTAGTTCAGATCGTCGACCGGGTTGAAGACCATGTAGCGCGCCACTGCCGCCGGCACGTTCCACGCGGGGATCGTGCCGCTGCCCGAGAAGCCCAGGTTCACCGGGTCGTATTGCAGATCGGACGCGATCGATGTCGGGCCTTGCGCGCCGACATTGATGTTGCCTTCGGGTTGGGTCTTGCGCTTGGTGCGGTCGGCATGGTTCAAGCCCACGTCCAGGTTCAAGAGCACCGACGACACCGCCTGCGGCAACGGCAGGGTGGCTGCCAGGCGGAAGCCCTTCAGCTCGTCGTCCACGCTCGGCACCTTGCCGTAGCCCGACCCGTAGATGGTGTTGCGCAGTTGCAGCCGGGCCGGGTAGGAATAGTCGAAACCGGGCACCAGTTGCGGAAAGTCGCCGCCGCTCTGGTAGTTGAGCCGCACCGTGTCCAGTTGCGGGTCGGGCACGAGCTGGGTGTTGTTTTCCAGGATGACCTCGTCGCGCTTGGCCTTGGACCAGCTGATGTCGGCCACCACCGCGATCTCGCCGAAGCGCAGCTTGTTGTTCCAGCCCACCGCGTTGATGGTGTCCTTGCGGTCGTTGTAGATGCCGCGCACCAGTGGGTAGACGCCGGTGGCGACACCGCCGGTCAGGGTGTTGTTGGCATTGACGGTGGCCGATGTGTAGTTCAGCCCCGGGCTGTAGCCGCCGTTGTAGTCGCCCAGGTTGACTTCAAACTGGTTCGAGGTTTCGGTTTTGGTGAAGCGCGAGTGGTACAGGTCCAGCACCGAGGTCCATGCCTTCGACGGCCGCACTTCGACCGTGCCCATGAAGCCGTCGCGCTTGTTGACCCCGCTGCGCGCCAGCGACTTGATGCCGTCGCTGGCGAAGGTGCCCGCGGGCAGACCCGGGCGCGAGTCCCTTTTCCAGGGTTCGTACAGCCCCACCTGGTGTTCGAGCACCGGTGTTTCCAGGTGCGCATAGCCCAGCACCACGCCCACCGTGCGGTCGGCGAACTGGTCGATGTAGCTGACGCTGAAGCGGTTGCCGTCGGCTTTGCCATTGGCGATCGAGCCCAGCGAATTGCGTTCGTAGCGGGCGCCGAGCGCGATCACGCGTTCACCGAGATTCAGCGGGCGCACGGTCTGCATGTCCAGCGTCCCCGACAGGCCCTGGCCGATCAAGCCGGCGTCGGGCGTCTTGTAGACGATCACGCTGCTCAGCAATTCGGATGGGTACTGGTCGAACTCGACACTGCGGTTGTCGCCGGTGCTCACCAGCTCGCGCCCATTCAGCAAGGTGGTGGCGAAGTCGGGCGACAGCCCGCGCACGCTGATGACCTGGGCCCGCCCGGCCACGCGCTGCGCCGACAGGCCCGGCAGGCGTGCGATCGACTCGGCGATGCTGGTGTCGGGCAGCTTGCCGATGTCTTCGGACGAGATCGCTTCGACGATCGAATCGGAATTCTTCTTGGCCGCGATGGCGCTTTCGATGCCGCGCCGGATGCCGGCGCCGGTGACGGTGATGGTCTGCACCGGTGGGGCGGCGGTGGTTTGCGCCAGGGTCGGCGCGCTGCCGAGGCCGAGCGCCGAGAACGTCGCCACCGCTGCGGCCACCGGCAACAACCGTGCGGGCAGGGTCGAAGGACAAGACGGGCGCTTGGTGGCGCGAGCAATCGTTGTCGAAGGCTTGTTCATGGGGTTGGTCTCACTGCGGGTGGGGTGGAGATCTGCAAGGCGCAGACCGCTCCTTGGCGGGGCGGCTGCGACTGTCTCGCACAAGCGCAGGGGCAGGCAACGCCGTAAACCCTATTCGTCAGCAGCGGCGCAACGCCGGAAACGAGCGGAAACCGAAAACACAATGAAAAAGGGCAGGCGCATGGCGCCTGCCCTCGACCAAAGTCTGAAGAACTTACTTCTTCATTTCGTCCTTCTTCATGCCGTCTTTCTTCATGTCGTCTTTCTTCATCGCGTCGTGCTTCTTAATTTCTTTCTTGTCCATCTTGTGGTCCGTCATCGCGCCGCTGGCGGCGGAGGCGGCCGAAGCGGCCTTCATCGGCGCGCCACCGGCATGCGAAGCGGCTTGGGCGCTGAAGGCGAAGGCGGCCAGCAAGAGGGTGCTCAGGATCTTGGTCATGACAATTTCTTTCGAAGAATGGGTGGATACCCGGTTGGGCGTGGCCTCGGATCCCGGGTTTTTCCCAAGCTGCCGAGCACCGCACGGGCCGGCGCGCAAAGCGCACCGATCCGGCGGTCCAGCCACAACGCGGCTGCGGATGGCCGGTTGACAGGGTCGCTGCGATCATCCGGTGGTGCGACTGCTGCGTAGAAGCCCGGTCTGCCTCGCCCGGCTGTGCGGTCAGCCGTTGCCGCCGGCCACCGCCCCTATTCCGGCCAACCACGGCCAACCACGGCCAACCTGCGCCAAGGCATGCGCTGCCTTCGTCGGTCGCCGCGCTAGCATCTCCCGCCCATGCCGATCATCCTGCTGCTGTTCCTGTTGGTGTGCTCCGCCGCCGCCCATGCCGAGCCCCACATCCCGTCGAGCGACGATCAGGTGCTGGCGACCGTGCCGGCCCGCGCCACCGACCTGCGTGCGCGGGAGCTGCTGGCGCTGCGCGATGCCTGGCGCCGCAATCCGCAAGACTTGCAGACCGCGCTGAAGCTTGCTCGGCAATCCTTCGATGAGGTCGCAGCCGAAGGCGACCCGCGCACTGTCGGCCATGCCCAGGCGGCGCTCGGCCCGTGGATGGCGCAACCCGATCCGCCGTCGGCGGTGCGGGTGCTGCGCGCGAAGATCCTGCAGTTCGACCACCGCTTCGATGCGGCGCTGGCAGACCTGAACGCGGTGCTGGCCGCCGACCCGCAGGACGGCGAGGCGCTGTCGTGGCGAATGGCGATCCAGATGGTCACAGCCGATTACGAGGGCGCGCGCGACAGCTGCACCCGCATGGCCCCGCTGACCACCGACCTGATCGCAGCGGCCTGCCGCGCGCAGGCCGATTCCGTCACCGGCCAAGCCGCCCGTGCGGCCACCGAGCTGCGTGCCGCGATCGACCGAGCACCGCAGGCATCGGTGGGCGAAAAGCTCTGGAGCCTGACCCGGCTGGCCGAGAACCTGGAGCGCCTGGGGCGCTACCCGCAAGCCGAAGCCGCGTTCAAGCAGGCCTTGGCGCTGGGCGAGCCCGATGTGTACCTGCAGGCAGCGTATGCCGACTTCTTGCTCGACCGAGAGCGGCCGGCCGAGGTGCTGACCCTGCTGCAGGACCGCGGTCGCGCCGATGTCTTGTTGTTGCGCCAGGCGCTGGCTGCCAAGGCTCTCGGGGGCGCAGGCGACGCCACGGCCGCACGTTTGGCAGCCGAGATGGGCGCGCGTTTCGACGCCGCGCGTCTGCGCGGTGACACCACGCACCGAAAGGAGGAGTCGCGCTTCGTGCTGGCGCTGCGCGACGATGTGCCGCGGGCACTGCAGCTGGCGCGCGAGAACTTTGCGGTGCAGAAGGAACCTGCCGATGCGCGCTACCTGCTCGAAGCCGCGCTCGCAGCCAAGAACCCGGCCGCAGCGCAACCGGTGCTGGACTGGATGGCGCGCTCGGGCATCCAAAGCGCCGCGCTGCAGCCGCTGGCCATGCGACTGGAGGGGGTGAAGTGATCGCCGCTTCGAGAATGGGAGCATGTCGGTTTGCGCTCGTGGTGCCGCTGCTGGTCGTGTTGCTGCCGCTGCCGGCACAGGCGCACAAGCCTTCGGACAGTTATCTGGCAGTCACGGTGGACGCTGCCGCGTCGGCACCGGCGGGCGCGGTCACGGGGCAGTGGGACATCGCCCTGCGGGATCTGGACTACGCGATCGGCCTGGACACCGACGGCGACGGGCGCATCACCTGGGGCGAGGTCAAGTCCCACCATGCCGAGATCGCCGCCTATGCGAGCAGCCGCTTGTCGCTGGCCGCCGATGGCGCCGCCTGCCCGCTGACGGTCGGTGACCAGGCCATCGACGACCACACCGACGGTGCCTATTCGGTGCTGCCCTTGCGCTTCGCCTGCAGCGGCGTGCCGCAAACGATCACGCTCAACTACAGCCTGTTCGCCGACCTGGATCCGCAGCACCGCGGGCTCTTGAACCTGAGCGTGCGCGATGCCACCGGCGCCCTGGCCACGCGCAGCGCGGTGCTGGGTCCGCAGGCGCCGGAGCAGAGCTTCAAACTGTCAGAGACCCGGCCGCTGCAGCAACTGCTGGACTACGGGCGCGAAGGGGTCTGGCACATCTGGATCGGCTTCGACCACATCCTGTTTTTGCTGTCGCTGCTGTTGCCGGCGGTGGGGGTGTGGATGGCGGCCCGGCAGCCGAAGAAAGCAGCGGCCCGGGCCGCTGCGACACGCGGCTTGCGCGCCAAATCCGCTGCCGCATCGAGCCCGTCGTCAGCCGAAGGCGGCCGCCTGGTGTGGCAGCCGGTGTCGCGCTTCTCGACCGCGTTCTGGGATGTGCTGCGCATCGTCACCGCGTTCACCGTGGCGCACTCGATCACGCTGTCGCTGGCGGTGCTGGGGGTGGTGTCGTTGCCATCGCGCGTGGTCGAAGCATCGATCGCGGCTTCGGTGGTGTTGGCGGCGCTGAACAATGTCTGGCCGCTGTTCCATGGCCGGCGCTGGATGGTGGCATTCGTCTTCGGATTGCTGCACGGTTTCGGTTTTGCCAGCGTGCTGGTCGACCTCGGTTTGCCGCAAGGCGCGCTGGCCTTGGCGCTGCTGGGCTTCAACCTCGGGGTCGAGGTGGGACAGCTGACGATCGTGGCGCTGTTTCTGCCGCTGGCCTATCTGATCCGGCGCGGCTGGTTCTACCGACGCGTGGTGCTGACGGGGGGCTCATTGGCGATCGCCGCGCTGGCGGCGGCCTGGTTCGTCGAGCGCGCGTTTGTAGTCAAGCTGCTGCCCTTCTAGGCCTGCAAGAACCGCCGCGGAACCGGCTTCGCCGGGCCGCAGGCGAACGCCCCGAGTTTCAAGAAAGAAACAGGGGGGCAGCGACCGTCAGGGAGCCTGGGTGCGAAAGCCCCGCCGCGGAACCGGCTTCGCCGGGCCGCAGGCGAGCGCCCCCTCAGGGGGCAGCGACCATCAGGGAGCGTGGGGGCTCAATGAACCGCCGCGGAACCGGCTCTGCCGGGCCGCAGGCGAACGCTCCCTCGGGGGGCAGCGACCGACAGGGAGCGTGGGGGCTCAATGAACCTCGAACGACAGGGTCACGAAGCGGCTGACCCAGGTGTCGGGCTTGTCTTTCGACAAGCGCAGGTCGACCCCGCGCAGAACCCATTGGCCGGGCGACGGCGCTCCCACCGACGCGCGGCCTTCGGCGTCGGTGGTGCGCCAGAGTCCGAATGGCAAGCGGTCGCCCCGCAACTCGATCGGCTGTCCAGCCAGCGGCTTGCCGTCGTGCAGCACCCGGAACTGCAGGGTGTCGCCTGCCTTGACCGGGCGGGTGGCGCCTTCCAGCACGATGTCCATCGACAGCGGTGCCGGCTCGGCCGACGGCGTGCCGAGTTCGATCCGGGCATTCTTGGTGTAGCTCTCGATCCACGGCAGACCCTTGGCAGCCAACGCCGCCCAGGTGGCACGCAATGCGGGCGAGGCGCGGATTTCATCCAGGTAGACGGGAATCTTCTCGGGCACCAGCTTCAGCTCGAAAGGCTGCAATTGCGCCCAGCAGGTGCGGGCTGCGGGCGTGGTGCGCAGCTTCAGCAGCAGCAGCGGCGGGTCGTTGCCCAGCGCGGTCAGCCCGGGGCGGGACCCTGGAGCTGCTGAAGCAGCCGCTGAAGCGGTCGACGCAGCCGCCGGGCTTGGCGCGCCGGCGCGGCACCCACGTTCGACGATGTAGCTCGCATCGATGCCCGAATCGAAGATCGGGTAGGTGGTGCCCGTGCCCAGGATCAGGTCGACCGTGCCAGGGGACTCGGCCGGTCGCTGCTCGAACCAGGTGTCGTGGGCCTGCGCCGCTGCCACACAACCCGCCAGCAGCATGGCCGCGGTCAGGTGGTGCAGGCCCGGGCCGGCAGGGCGAGACGGTTGCATTGGTGCTGTCATTGCGTCCTTCTTACGCAGGTCCGGGGACAGTGGATGGTGCTGGTGCAAAGCCGAGCGACTCATGGGCCTGAGTCCCGGTGCTGCTCCAGCGCATGCGCCACGCCGTCCAGCGCAGCCAACGTGTCGGTGACGAGCGCGGTCGGGATCGCCTGCAGATAGTCGTCCAGGCGGCCCTTGGCTTCGAAGCGCTCGCGAAAGCGCGACTCGAAAAACACCTCGCCCAGCCGCGGCACGATGCCGCCACCGATGAAGACTCCGCCGCGCGCACCGAAGGTCAGCGCCACATTGCCGGCGAAGCCGCCCAGCAGCGCACAGAAGGTGTCGACCGTGCGGCGGCACAGCGGATCCGCAGGCGCTGCGCCTTCGCCCAGCGCCCGGCTCACGATCTCCGGCGCTGCCAGCGGCTCGGCCGTCTGTCCCAGCACCGCCGCCACCGCCGCATGCAACGCCGGCATGCCGATGCCCGACAGCAGGCGCTCGGCCGAGACATGGGAATGCACCTGCCGCGCAGCGGCCAGCACCGCAAGCTCGAATTCGTCGGTGGCCGCCAGCGTCGCATGGCCGCCTTCGCCCGGCACCGCCACATGCCGTCCGTCCGGTGCCTGCACCAGACCGGCCACGCCCAGCCCGGTGCCGGGCCCCAGCACCGCCAGCGCGGCACCGGGCAATGCTCGGCCGCCACCAAAGGGCCGCAACTGCTGCGGCGTCAACCCTGGCAGGGACAGTGCCAGGGCTTCAAAGTCGTTCAGGATCAAGAGCGTCGACAGCCCCAGCGCGCGGCAGGTCTCGCTGCGCGAGAAGGCCCAGTCGCTGTTGGTGAAGGCGATGCGGTCTGCGCCCGTCGCGGTAGCCACCGCGAAAGCCCCGGCTTGCGGCGGCGCCCAGTCGCTGCCGAGCGACTGCCTCACATCGTCGAGGTAGGCACGCGCAGCTTCCTGCGGTCCCGCATGGTCCGCGCCGCGCAGCTTTTGCACATGGCTTACGGGGGAGCCGGCCTGCGCCATCCAGCCGAAGCGCGCAGTGGTGCCGCCGATGTCGGCCACC